>CAZPDB010000010.1:5286-22643 GCA_964585285.1 uncultured Methanosarcinales archaeon | reverse complement strand
GTATTGCTGCTATCAGCTTAATTGTTGGAGGCATTGGCATTATGAATACTATGTACACTGCTGTTCTTGAAAGAACCCAGGAGATTGGAATTATGAAAGCTATTGGTGCCAGAAATAAGGATATTTTCCTGCTTTTTTTTATTGAATCTGGTTTTCTTGGATTTGTTGGAGGTCTTATTGGTCTAGTTTTGGGTATTGGTTTTTCCAAACTTATTGAGTATGGGGCTCAGTTAGGAGGATATGTTTTTCTGCAGGCTGTTTTTCCTTGGTATCTTTTGGTTGGCGCTCTTGTCTTTTCCTTTTTAGTTGGTTCTATTTCTGGTACTTTACCTGCTTATCAGGCCTCAAAACTAAAGCCAGTTGATGCCTTAAGAAAACATTAAAAGGTTGAAGATATTAAAAAAATTAAAAATTTAAAACTTGAAAAACAACAAACCAATGAATAAGAGAACAACAAATAAAAAAAATACAAATAAAAAAATGAGACTCTTTATTGCTTTGCCTTTGCCAGATGAAATCAAGAATTATCTGATAAATGTCCAACAGAGGATAGTTCAGGCTCTTCAGGGCAAGATTAATTTAGTCAAAGAATTCCATTTAACACTCAAGTTTCTTGGCGAGGTTGATGAAAAAACAAGAGAAAAAATTAAATCATCCCTCCAAAATATCAAGGTTAAGCCTTTCCATCTCCAACTCAACAGCCTTGGTTTTTTTCCTAATGAAAATTATATTCGTGTGGTTTGGATTGGGCTTAAGCCAGCTGGTAAAATCATTGAACTCCAACAGCAGATTGATAACTCACTAAAAGATTTTTTTCCCAGAGACACTCGCTTTGAACCACATCTTACTCTTGGCCGTGTTAAATTCATCAAAAACAAGACTGAGTTTAAAAAACAAATAGCTGAAACTAAGATTGAACCCAAAAAATTAAGAATTGAAAAATTCCAGTTAATCAAAAGTGAATTAACCCCTAATGGTCCTCTTTATGAAATAATAGAGGAATTTTAAAGGAGCTCTTTCTATAAAATTGTTTCATAAGAATTGTTCTACAAATATTGTCCTACAAAGATCTCCTCATAATTCAAACTCAACATATAGTATCAATTACCGAAAACTTAAAAAAGAGTGGATAATAGATTAAATTTGAATTATTAAAAATATTTAAGGGGATTATTTAAGGTATTTAAGTATAAAAATATAAAAGAAGGTGTTAAAAAATCAAAAAGATGGTGGAATAAATGGGCTTTAAATTTAAGTTCTTTTTAACAAGATTTATTGATAGATTATTCAAAAACAGGAAACAGCTAAAGATTGGTCTTTATGGCCCGCCTAATGCCGGCAAAACCAGTTTGGCTAACAAGATTTGCAAGGACTGGCTTGATCAGGAGATGGGTGAAGTCAGTAACATCCCGCACGAAACCAGGGAGATACAGATTAAAGAACAGGTCACTATTAAGGATGATGACAGCGGCCGGGAACTCAAGTTCAGCCTTGTTGACACCCCAGGTATTGCCACTAAGATTGATTATGAAGATTTTCTCAAGAAAGGGATGAAAGAACAAGAAGCAAAGAAGAGAGCTAAGCAGGCCACTAAAGGAGTTGTTGAATCAATTCGCTGGCTTGACAACATGGATTGTGTTATTGTTGTTCTTGATTCCACTAAGGATCCTTTTGACCAGGTTAATATCACTATCATTGGCAATCTTGAAGCCAGAAAAACACCTGTATTACTCGTCGGTAACAAGATAGATTTAAAAAAGGCTAAATTAAAAAAACTAAAAGCAGCTTTTCCTCAGTATGAGGTCATTGGTATTAGTGCTAAATACGGAAATAATATAAAGGATTTTTACAAAACATTGTTCAAAGTCACTAAATAGAGAAACTGCTTCAGACAATAAAGCATAACAAAAAGTTAAAAACATAACTATTAAAAAGCTTAAGCATATAAAGATATAGAGATGCTATAAGAGAGAATAGATATAAGAAAAAAAAATAAAAAGTAGAATCCATAAGAGGTTTTAACACAAAAGAGGTTTTCCATGTTAACTATCCAATTTGTTCCTTATAATGAAATTGAATCGCTTGGTTCTGCTCGCCGAGTTAAGAAGATTATTGATCTGGTCAAGGATGATAAGATTGTTCTCTTAGAAGGGCGCTTAAAAAAAGAAGAAGAAACTGATCTCATTGAAATAACTATGGAAGAAGTTAGTGATAGATTCAAGGGTATTGAACTCAGTGTGATTAATCCTGAATCAAAAGAAGCTGCTTTCTTAAAAAAGATTAAAAACAACCTGGTTACCTTCCTTCTCGGTGACCGGATTGGTATGACTATTATCGGACCAGCTTCAGTTGTTAAAGAAATCAAAAGGGACCCTGATAAGATTCAGCTTTACACACAAGAAGGCAACAATAAAAATAGTAAGAGAAAAAACAACACCAAAGGCAAAAAAAAGAAAAGCAAACCCAAAAAAAAATAGTTTGGTTAAAGTTGCAGTTTAATACCCTCTTTTAAGCAATAAAAATATAAGAAAAGGAATATAAAAAAGTAAAAAATGCCTCATCAATGTGTTCGTTGCGGAACTTTTTATGAAGATACAGCTAATGAACTTCTCCAGGGATGTTCTTGTGGAGGCCACTTATTTTTTTATATCAAGAAAAAAGATTTAGATGAGGTTAAAAAAGAGACTAATCTGGCTGACCTTAATCAAGAGCAGAGAAAAGAGATTGAAGATGATGTCTTTGATTTGCTCGGTTACACTTCAGAAAAAACCAAGCCTGTAGTGCTTGATTTTGAATCTATTCGTGTCCTTTCCCCAGGCAAATATGAACTTGATTTGGTCCACCTATTTAAAAAAGAGCCTCTGATTCTCAAGCTTGAAGAGGGTAAGTATATTATTGACCTGCCTGAAACATTCAAATCATTCAAAGAAAAATTCCTTAAAAAAGAAAAGTAATGGAGGAGATCTATAATGAGAGACCAACCATCCGAAGAACAAGGCATTAACCTGCCGGAAACACCTGAAGAGGAAAAACAAGGAATGGAAACTGGTGAAAAAGAAGAAGATGTTTATAGTGAAGAAGGTCGTGAAAGTCTTGTTGAAGACGACGAAATTGAACCTTGGGAAGAAGAGTTTATGGAAGGAGCAGAAGAAAAAGGCGAAGAAGGAAATTGTGCTCATTGTGGCAATGTTCTTAGTCAAGAACCTGAAGAAGTGATTGAAAGAGAGATTAAAGGCAAAAAATTCAAGTTCTGTTCTGATAAATGCGCTCAAAAAGGACCTAAAAAAGAAGCTGATTAATCAAACAAAGGTCATTAATTTCATGGATGCCCCTCCTGATTTTTCTCAGATTTCTCAGATAATAGCCAAATTAATACTTTTCAAAGCAGAGGCTCGTTTAAACTTGCCCTCATCTTAATCCCTACTTCAAAAATAACTCAATAAACAAGAAAACCACATAAAGCAAAATCAATAGCAACCCCCCTCTCCAGCCCATTTCTTTTTTCCTGACATAATAAAAGGTTATAACCAGAGCTAGCAGACTGAACAGGATTAAGTTCAACACACTGGAAAAACTAATAATCAACGGCGAAAAAATAGCAATCACTCCCACAAATAAAAGCGCTTTTAGGATAGCACTGCCCAGAAAATCTCCAAAACCAATATCTTCGTGCCCTTTAAGCACTGCTCTTATTCCCACCATTATGTCTGGTATTGTCGCGCCCATAGAAATAACTGTTAAGGCAATCAGGTAAGTGGGCATCTGGATTGCTTGAGCAAAGCCAATTGAGGAAAAAACCAGCCATCGACCACTCAGAATCAAGGCCAACAAGGATCCTACAAAAATAACTGCATCTTTCCACAATTTCTTGAAACTTACATTTTTCAGTTTGCCCAGTTCTCCTTCTTTTTTCCAGATCAGGACTAAGTAAGCAATAAAAGCAAATATCAGCACTGCCCCATCCAGTCTGGAAAGTTTACCATCTATGACTAAGATAAAAGGAAGAGTGTATAACAGGAACAAGTCAAGTTTTGTGCCCTCAAGAATTTTGGCATTCATTTTTATCTTTCTGGCCACTAAAGCCAGAATACCAAAACCAATTGTTGCTCCAAAAAGATTTGAACCAAACATTGTTCCAAATACTATCCCGCTTTCTCCCAGACTTGCTCCAGTAATAGAAGAGACTAGCTCAGGCATTGAGGCTGAAAAAGCTACTATTAACAATCCTACCAAATAATCAGAAATACCGAATTTTTTAGCATAATCTGAGATTGATCCCACAATTAAGTCAGATGATTTAGCCAGAATAATAAAACTGGCCATGATTATCAGAGAGTGGAATAAGAGTGGATTAGTGAACAACCATCCGTAAATCCATTCTGGTAAAATCATTTTAATTTCTTTATTTTTTATTCAGCTCAGGACAATTAATACTTGAAAGATAATGTATCTAAAATAGCGCCTTAAATCATATCTAAATGTCTAATACAAAATATAAAACAAGGAGTTAACTATATAAATATTTTGAAATTGATGATATTTATATGGAAGATTTCAAACATATCACTATTATCACTAGCCAAAAAGACCTGGCTGGCATAAATATCAAAGAAAACCTGATAAACAAAGGTCTAATAGAAAATAAAAAAATAAAGCTTGGAGAAAAAGACAAAGAAAGAAAAATAACTCTAATAACAACTCAAAAAGATTCTGTTTATTCTGAAAACATTGACCAGCAGTTAGAACAACAGGGGATCAAAACTGATTTAATCATCTTTGCTACCAAACACCAGTCTAAAGCTGGCATTAACAGTTTAAGTGTTCACAGTCCTGGTAATTGGTCTAGTGCTGATTTTGGCGGCCAATCTCATCAACTTTGTACTGCCCCGGCTAATTATCTCAGAACTTTTTATCTTGAATTACTAAAATATGAAAAAGAATGGCAGTCTAAGATGAATGGCGAAATCGTTAATGAGTGCACTCATCATGGCCCTTTTGTTACTAAACCAGTTATGTTTATTGAGATTGGTTCAACCAAAGAGGCTTGGCAAAACAAACGAGCAGGAGGGATCATTTCAGAAACCCTTATTAATGTTCTCAGTAAACCAATCCCCAAAGCCCACAACATTGTTCTTGGCATTGGTGGCTTGCATACTTGTCCTATTTTTAACAAAGTTATCCAAAGAAATAACATTGCTTTTAGCCATATCTGTCCTAAATATCAGCTTGAACATCTGAACCAAGAAATTCTTCAACAAGCTCTTGAAAGAACAATAGGGGAAAAAGGAGAAAAAGGAAAAGTTGATTTTGCTGTTTTGGACTGGAAAGGTCTTGGAAAATACAAGCAAAAAGTAGTTGAACTCCTTGCATCACTCAACCTTGATTATAAAAGACCAAAGGAATTAGGTGTTGGAGAATGAATTTAGAACAAATCAATCAGGAACAAATGGATCGTGTTATTGATTGCCTTAGTAATCTTTTTATCTAAGAAAAAGAAAAAATGATTTTTTAGCCAAAGAATTTTGTTAATTTTGTCTGTTCTTCCAAATTCTTCAGCAAAACACTTTCCGACAACATCATCTCTGGATCAAAGCCAAATCTTTTCCTGATTAAATCTCTGAAATAGTCTATCATTAGTTCTTTAGAAGCAAAATGTATTGGTCTGCTCTGGACTGCTTTTCTTGTTGCCTCTCGACAAACCCAAACTCCTAATGGCAGAGTATACTCATCTGTTATCACCCTGATTACCAGCACTGAAGCCTGTCTTTTCCTCTTTGCTAACAATTCCAAAATTGGTAATCTGCAAGCATAGTATCCTCCAGCACAATTTTCAGCATAGCTTTTCCTGCCTTGGTATGGTTCATAATCAGTGCAAAAACCAACCTCTTTTTGTTTGTTCCAGGAAGCATTGGGCAGATAACATTCAAATAATTCATATGACCAGATTTCTGGAAACAATAACACAAAATAATTATTGCCTAAATAGTTGCCTGAGTAAAGAGCAAAATTTCCAGTCGGGCAATCCTTTATCTGCTGTAATAGATTCTTTCCCAGGGAATCATCTACTGCTGTAATACTCCATCTTGTTGGCACTAATTTCCTATTATTTTTTAATCCCAGATTAGAAGAGCTTAGCAGTCTTGACAAGAAGTTTTCATCAAACCCGGATTTATACAAATCTATTAATCCCTCGGTTGCTTTTAAATCATTATCACTGACTATTTTTTCCACTTTAGTTCTCACACTGGGATTAGAGACCATCTTAATCTTTTTCAACTCTGCACTTGGTCCCCTGGGAGAGTTAATTGCATCAAAACTCAACTTGAAAGTTGGTTTTTTTACCAGGCTCACATCCAAATCAGCTGGGCTTGAAGCCATAGCTATCTCTCTTATCAAATCAATATATCTTGAGTTTGATTCTATCCTTTCTTTTTTCCTGCTGTTTATCAGGCTGGATCTCAGATTTACTATTTTAGGCAGGGCAAAATCCTTTTTTGCCCAATATCTTTGACTGTCGTGCACCCAGGCACTCTCATTTAATTCTCCCAAAGACATCACTCCCACATTTAATTTTGGATAGTTCTGTCTGCCAATAAAGATTGTTGGTGCAGACCCCAAGAAATTATCTTTCATAGAGATATTCTCATTTATTCTGGCCCACAACCTGCTCTTAGCCAGCAGAGGACAACACTCCTGTCCGCAGTATTTTCTTGGATTGTTTCCTTTGCAGATAAGACAAGGATTTATTTTGTTCATTAAAAGAATAAAAGAGTTAATAAGATTTAAAGATTGTTGTAAAAAGTGAGTATCATTGGAAAATAAGAAAAAAAATAAAGAAAAGACCACAAGTCCAGATTAGGTAAGTGAGGATGTTATTATTTCTTTTTGCCTTTTTTCTTTTTTGCCATTTTTTGAAAACCTCCTCTTTTTATATTTATCTTAACAAGTTTACTTAATAATCCTCATCTGTATCCCCACCATTATCATCTTCATCATCAGAATCATCATCCTCATCACTACCATCCTCATCACTACCATCACCAGAATCATCATCCTCATCATCACTACCATCCTCATCATCATCACTACCATCCTCATCATCATCACTACCATCACCAGAATCATCATCAGAGTCTTCACTCTCAATATCATCTTCCTCTTCTATATCTTCGTCGTCTTCATTGTCTCCATACTCTTCCTCTTCTTCTTCATATTCATAATATTTTTCTTCCATTTTTTTAACCTCCAAGAGTTAATTTAATTTTGAAAATCCGAATTTACGCAGCTACTAAGTATTTAAACTTTACTCTTTTTTTAAAAGATTGTTATCTTAAGGGATAGGACTGGAATCAAACTAGGTGTGCTTGTATTCAAAGACAATAATGCTGGGAGAGAATAGCTTTCAGCAGTCCCAGACTAATCTAAGAAGTCAAATTTCCTTTATATCTTTGCTAAAACAAAAGTTTTAAAATAATCCTTAGGATAGACTCTCTATGCTCACCAAAAAACAATTAGACGAAATTAAAAAAGAGCTGGATACTTGCAAGAATCCTCTATTCTTATTTGATGATGATCCTGATGGTGTTTCCTCATTCCTTTTATTTTATCGCTATCTTAGGGAAGGGCACGGAGTTATTGTCAAGACAAAACCTGTTGTTGAGGAAAAATTCTTAAGGAAAGTTCAGGAATACCATCCAGATAAAATTTTTATTTTGGATGTGCCCATGGTTACTCAGGATTTTATTGACCAGGCTAAAACCCCTATCATCTGGATTGATCATCACTCACCACAGACTCCATCTGGAAATGTTAAATATTTCAATCCTCGTATTGAGAATCCTTCAGAATATAGTCCAGCTTCTTATCTCTGTTATCAAGTAGTCAGGCAGGACTTATGGATTGCTATGGTTGGCACTGTCGGTGACTGGTCTGTTAAACCAGAACTTGAAAAACTTAGAAAAAAATATCCTCAGTTAGTTGGAACAAGCAAAAAACCAGAAGAGCTCTTATACAAAAGTCAACTTGGCCGGTTGGTTAGAATATTTTCTTTTTTGCTCAAGGGCAATACCAGACGAGCATTGAAAAATGTTAGGATTCTGACCAGGATAACTTCTCCTCATGAAATTATTAACCAAGAGACGCCTCAGGCTAAGTATTTGATGAAACAGATTAGAAGTATTGAAAATGAGTATAGTGATCTTTTAAAAAAAGCTATTAAAAAAGTCAAGAAAGAGGATAAGTTCATTGTTTTTACTTATCCCAGCGCCAGACATTCTTTAACCAGCGATTTAGCCACTGAATTGAGTTATCTTTATCCTGATAAGATAATCATTGTAGCCAGGGAGAAGTCAGGGCAGATGAAGACTAGTCTTAGATCAAGAGATGTTGTTATTAGGGAGATGGTTGAACAAGCCCTGGCTGGTTTAGAGGGCTATGGCGGAGGCCATGAATATGCTTGTGGTGCTAATGTTGCTGTAGAAGATTTTGCTCTTTTCATTCAAAGACTTAGAGAAGGAATAAACAAGGTTGGAAAGAAAGTCAAACAAACTCTTAAGAAAACAGAAAAGAATTAAAAACAAATAAGGGAGTTAAAAGATTATTTCTTATTTTTATTATCAAGCAGGTTTAATAACTTTGATTCTTTTTCTTCCACTTTTTGTGAGCACTCTTTTTTGCCTTCCCAATAATACCAACACTTTTCTTTAAATATTTTATAATTAGCACAACTCTTACATACCATATCATAATTCCAGAACTACTCCTTATTAAATTTTTTGTTTTAAAAAAGCAAAATTTAAAAAGCCAGACATTAAAAAAACTTTTAGATTTGAATGAAAAAGATAATTTTCAAAAAGAATGGTTTAATTTTTTTAGTATTTATACTTTTGGCCAGTTTTGCTTCTGCTCAGACCTTGGAAGAGATTATGGCTGATCTTGGTGTGCTTGAAGGACTTAATATGCCACAACCGTTTAAAACCTTGTATGGCAATGAAAGAATTAATGTCTATTATTTTAACAACTCTCTGCTGGGCAGTGTTGCCACCCAAGAGGGTGTCTTGAAAAGTCCTTCTAATCAAGAAATTGCTGATGCTACTATGCATCTTTATGTTAAGGATGGTTCAATCATTGAAAACATCATTCAATCACCAAACAAGAAGGATGAGTTCTTTGCCCAGAAAAAAGCTGGCAATATTAGAATTGAGGGCCAGTCTTTTGGTAAGAAGTTTAAACTCTGGTGGTCCCTATTAATTGGAAGATTATTCTGAGGAAGAACATTCTAAGAAAATTTTTTGAAAAAAATATGCGCCGACTGGGATTCGAACCCAGATAAGCGGCTCCCTTCACACCATTAGTGCTTGGAAGGCCGCTGTCATTTATGGCAAAGAAAGTTAACTTTCCCTGTAGCCATTAGACCATCGGCGCACATAAAATCAATTTTCTACTATCATTTATAAAATTATTTATTAATTTTACTCTGATTTTTAATTCACACAATTTTCCAAAAACTTTTTAAGTCAATTCAGTATAATAAAAAAAAGTTAAATAAAAGTTAACAAAGTTAGGAGGTTAAAAAATGGTTAAAAAGAAAGGAGTTAAAAAAGTGATTGTCAAAGAGATGGGAGTTCTGTCTTTAGCTAAGATACAAGCTCTTGTGATGGGGGCAGTTGGTCTTATTATAGGATTAGTTTATGGAGTGATTTTAAGCATCAGTCTGGCTTTTACTGTTTCTCCTTTATTAGGCTTTGGTCTGGGTTTGCTTTTTATCATTGCTATGCCCTTGTTTTATGCTGGTCTTGGTTTTGTTTTTGGAGCTTTGGGCGCTTTTCTTTATAATTTCATCGCTGACAAGATTGGGGGAGTAGAATTAAAACTTAAAGAATAAGTTATGTCTTATCTTACAATGGGGAGGTTAGATCTTATAACGAAGGATAGCTCCCATCCCTCCTAACTCTTTTAGTTGCACTCCTTCTTTGGTTTCAGTAGAGATTATATGGACCTCTGTTCCAAACTGTTTTGCTTTTGCTTCTGCTTCTTCAATTTCCTGATCAGCTAATTCCTCAGAAACCAGGATCATCTCCACTGCCCCCAATTGTATTTTCTCCAGCACTTCACTCTTGCCATAAACCACTAGTTCTGGTTCTTTGGCTAATTTTTCCAAGAATTGGTTCATCAATTTTTTTTCAGCCATAATCTCTTCCTTAGCTAATACATCTTCTGATTTAGTCAACAACTCCTGCAAACCAAACTGGTCAGTATAAGTCACATCCTTGACCGCAATTATCTTGTTCTTTAATTCCTCATTCAAAAAATCCCCATCCACAAATTCCTCTTTAGTTGGTCCAGGGCCCCCAACAATTATCCCTTTAAGTTTTTTATTGCCGTAAAAATTTGTAGTAAGGATATCAGCTATTTTCTTGTAAAAATCCTTGGCTTCTCCTTCCCTGCTTCTGGCAAAACGTTGAGCTGATTGCCCTCCAGCTTTAAACTTTCCTGGCACATTTGATTTCAAGTGCCCTATGTTGTCAATACTTTTCCCTCTTAAGAAGGCAATAGTTGCTTCTCTCCTATCCATTACCACCAGGCCATAAATTTCCTTGGCTTCCAGCATCCTTTCCAGCACATCCAGCACAAATTCCTTATCACACCTATATAATCTCATCTTTAATTTTTCAGGAGGTTCTATACTCCAGACTCTCACATCTGATTTTCCTTCTTGAGAAGCCACATTGCCGGCAAACACTGCCAGCCCATTCTCCGGTGTTTTCTTAAATAATCTCAAGTGTTGAATCATCCTCTCCAATGCATCAATCACATTTTTCCTGGTTATAGCTGATTTGATATTAGTAGCTGTCCCCTGTTCCTGAGCCAAATGATTTATTATCTTATTCAAATCATAACCAGTTGGAATATAAACAGAAACAAACTCAGTGTGTCTGGCCTTATAGCTAGCTAACTCTTTGATAAAATTCTTTAATTTATATCTTTGAACTTCACTGACCATAAAACAAAATAATTAAAATATGCTTTTAAATCTTGTGTTATCTAAGATACTCAAACTAGATTAATTTTTTTAGCAACCTTTATAAATCCCTTGTTTTTTCTTGTTTTTATGAGACCTGGAAAAACCAAATCAAGGACTTTTAGAAGAGTAAAAACTAAAGTGCCTGGCAACAAGACTGTTGTTCACTATAGCAAAAGAAAGCCGGGAAAGGCTAAGTGTGCTCGTTGCAGGGCTAAGCTTCAGGGAGTGCCTCAGCAAAGAAAAGTTAAACTTGCCACGATTCCTAAGTCTAATCGCAGACCATCCCGTCCTTTTGGTGGTAATCTCTGCACCAGGTGCCTGAGGAAAGTTCTTAAAGAGCAGGTCAGGTCTGAGGATATGAAATAAGAGCAATTAATATTCAAAAACAGTTAAAAACAGAATAATTTCCTGACTTGTTGGCAACACAAGTCAACTAAAGGATCAAAATAAAACTGCAAGGAAATTGGAGGGAAGAAAATGGCAAATGTTATGGATGTTGGAAGATTATGTGTAAAGATTGCTGGCCGAGATGCTGGCAGAAAGTGTGTTATTGTTGATATTCTTGAAAAAAATCTGGTCTTAATTGATGGTGGAACTCGGAGAAGAAAGTGTAACATTGCTCATCTTGAACCACTTGAACAGGTAATTCCAATTAAAAAAGGCGCTAGTCATCAACAAGTTGCTACTGAATTTAAAAAACTTAAAATAGATGTCTGGGAAAAGAAAAAGAAAGAACCTAAAGAAAAACCAAAAAAGACCAGAAAACAGCATCAGAAAAAAGAAATAACAGCAGAAAAACCCAAGAAAGAGAAAAAGAAAAAAGCTAAAGCAGAAAAAGAGAGTGAGAAAAAAACCAAAACAGAAAAATCTAATGAGGAAAAATAAAATGTACCAAACCAATCTTGAAGTTCCCTCTCAAAAAGAAGACATTCCAGATCTCTATCTTAAATTAAAAAAGAATGGTTTTCCTTTGAACTTTTTTGATGCCCAGAATAATGTTGTTGGACAAATGCTGGGTGAAGATGGGCTTAAAATCTCTTTTATTTACGGTCCTGCTATTACTCAGGTTAGTGTAACCACTCCAGTTGACCCAAGAAAAACCTCTCAAAAAATACTGAATATCATTGAACAATCCCTTAAAGACAGCCAAGAAGAAAAGGAAACAAGAAAAGAAAAGAATCACCTCTTTTGCCTAAAAATTTATTTTTGATTTCTTAAGATTATCCTCCAAGCAATATTTTATTATTATTCTTAACTTATCAGTAAGAACTATAAGGATAAAACATAAATAAAACTTTCCACTTTATTTTTTTACTTTTGCGTAAAATTTATATACTATTAACACATTTATTCTAGATATGACAATAAAACTCGATTTAAAAGACAAGAAAATACTTTCTTTGCTGGATGAAAAAGCCAGAATTTCAAATAGTCAGATTGCTAAGAAAGTTCAGCTCAGCAAACCAGCAGTAGAATACAGATTAAAAAGATTTGAGAAGAACAACTTAATCTTCCAATATTATACCATTATCGATTTTACCAAACTTGGTTATTCTCAATACAAGATTTATTTCAAATTTCAAGATACAACATTAGAAGATGAACAAAAGATTATTGATTACTGGAAAGATGATAAAAATTCTATTTGGGTTGCTCAAATCCGGGGGCGTTGGGACCTTGCTGTCTCAATCCTGGCTAAATCAAATTTCAGCTTTGGGAAAATTCTTAATAATTTCATGAACCAATTCTCCAAGTTCATTCTTGAAAAAGATGTTCTTTTAACAGAATATTCTCCTCTTTACGCCAGAGAATACTTAACAGAGACTAAACCTTCAGAGTTTGTTTATGGCCCCCCCTCAAAAATCTATGAATTAGATGAAACAGATAAAAAAATTCTCAAGCAACTTTCAACTAATGCCAGAACCAATATTGTTGATTTAGCAGAGAAAACAGACCTAACCAGAGATATTATTAATTACAGACTAAAAAAACTTGTCAAGGAAAAAATAATTATCCACTACCGTTGTTATCTTAATCTCCGAAAATTGGGCATTAAGCATTACAAGATTGTTTTCAGAACAAAGAATTTTGACCAGCAATCAGAAAGACAAATCAAACAGTATGTTGCCCAGCATAAGAAAGCAACTCAATTCTTAAAATTGATTGGCTCCTGGGATTTAGAGATTGAATTTGAAACTGGAAATGAAGACGAGCTCTACCAAATCCTTAATGATATAAGAAAAAGATTCTCTAACATCATTCGTGACTTTGATATCTTAAGAATAATTAAAACCTTCAAATACAATTATTTTCCTTTTTAAAACTTTATTTTTTATTTCCATTTATCTGATCACTCATTTTTTCATTTACCATCTCTTTTTCTGTCAGGCAGCTCTGATAAGCAGAACTGCCTGGCTGGGCTTCCCCAAGTCCTGAACTGCCGACTCTATAGAGTCGGCGAATACCTACTGCCAGCTTTGGCTGGCAGATTAGGGTAGTTAAGCAAAGCCAGGGACAAAAGAGTAGACTAATTGATACCTTTACTCCAAATCTCAAATAATTCAGAACATATAACTGCTTAACAATCTTAATAATCTTTTAAAGAAAAATTATTTAATAACTTCAAACAACTCTGTTAAATTCAACTCCATTGCAGCCACTGGAATTACAATATTAAAATTCTCTAGCACCTCAGGTGCAATCTCTCCAATAAAAGCCACTTTTTTACCTCCAACAACAACTCTTCCTGCTCTGCCTGGTATAAATGAATCATGCTCAACTTCTTCAATCACATAATCTGCTCCTAACTCTCTAAACACAGTATCTAACACTTGTTTTATCTTGGTAAAATCTGCTTTGTCATTGCAAATCACTCCTGCTATTCTTTCATAATCTATTATTTTTTCTCCTTTTTTCGCACTCACTAATCCCTGTTCAAAAATCCGTTGAGGATATTCCGCATTCTTATTTTTAGCTAATACCTCCATTAGGAGAGGGATCAGCCAGCTTCTCACTACTGAATATCTTTCAGTCATATATTCTTTAATCTCCACTGTGCCAAAATCCTTCACTCCCATTTTTTTATATAATAAGTCTTTATTGCTCAGCACTGGGGATAATACTTCTTGGAATCCCATCCCTACCATTAACTCTCTAACCTTATTCACAAATCCAACTAAAGGAATTGTTTCTCCAATTGTATAACTTTTCAATGGCTGGGAGGGTATTTTATCATATCCATAGCTTATCATCACATCTTCAACCACATCAAAGGGATGCATAATATCTGCTCTGAAATAAGGAATCTCCACATCCATTCCTTTAACATTGTACCTCATTCTTTCTAGTAATTTTTTAATTTTTTCCTCATCTAATTCAAAACCCATCATCTGTTTTATCTGTTCTTTTTCAATCCTTATCTGGTCTGTTTCCAGACTGGGGTGAATCTTCTTTCTATCTCCATATTCAACAGTGACCGGATAAATATTAAATCCTCTCTCATTAAAAGCAGTTGCTAAAATATTTATGGCTAATTCTACTGCTTCCTGGTCTGTTCCTGTCACTTCTATAAATAAATCATCATCTCCTCCTTCCACCTTTCCTAAATCATTAGAATTAATCACTGGTGGAAAACTTAACACCTGTCCACTATCATCAACTAATAATGGATACTTGCTAAATCCTTCCATTAAACCTGCATATTCTTTGCCAGTTGGATGCTCAACTAAAATCTCTTTCAGATTTAGCTTAACCTTAAATTCTAAAGGAATAAACTCAACACTTTCTGGATCAACAGCTTTGTAACTCACTGGAAACTTAATTTTTTTGTGAGTATAAATTCCCACAGCTAGTTTTTTTCTTTTTTGGCCATATGATTCTGATAATTTTTCTTGTATCTGCACCATCTGTTTGATTAAGTAATCATCTACTCTTTTGCCTTTAGCTGAAAATGCTCCAATAAATGGTCTTATCTTTTCCAACTCTTTATCAACTATTATTTTCTCATCACTCTTGCCTAAATCAATTTTAGGAATTCCTTTTTCCACTCCTAATAATCCTTTTAACAGCGCCCCAATTCCTTCTACAGACCATAAAAATGGTAAATTAGTGTCATTAAAAGACACACTAACCTCATCACTTTCTTTATCATACCCTTCTAATTCTCCTTTACCATATTCCAATAATTCTTTAAGTTCAGCTACTGAAATCTTTTTCCTAATTAAATTCTGCAAATCCTTTAATGAAAAATTTATGGTTGGCATTTTATTTTACTTCTCTTCCCATTTTTACCTTTACTTCTTTTTTTCTCCTTCTCATTTCTCTTCTTTTCTTTTTTCTTCTTTTTCCCTGTATCTCAAAAAGTTTAAGTCATGGCTGTATAAATCTCTGATATCTTTAATTCCCATATTAAACATTCCCACTCTATCTATTCCAATACCCCAGGCAATCACAGGGACATCAACTCCTAATGGCTTAGTCAGCTCTGGTCTGAAAATACCTGAACCGCCTAGTTCAATCCAACCAAGTTCTGGGTGTTTGGCAAACAATTCAGCTGATGGTTCTGTGAATGGAAAATACCCAGGCACAATCTTAACTTGGTCTGTCTGGCAAAACTCTTCTGCAAACATCTTTAATAATCCTTTAAGATGAGAAAAATTTAATCCTTCATTTAAGACAATCCCTTCGGTTTGGTAAAAATCAGGTAAATGAGTTGCATCAACCACATCATATCTAAAACATTTAGCAATGGCAAAGTACTTTCCTGGGATCTTTAAGTCTTTAGCAGCTAGTTGGCGAGCAGACAAAGCTGTTCCTTGTGTCCTCAACAGTAATCGATGCGTTCTTTTTTCATCAAATTCATATCTCCATCCTTTTGATCCTGTTTTAAATCCATTTTCATGAGCAGCCTTAACATTTTTGACTAATTTTTTATTTAATTTCCCATAATCTGGTTCTTTAACATAATATGCTTGGTGTATATCCCTAGCCGAATGAAACTGGGGCATATATAATGCATCCATATCCCAGAAATCACTCTCCACTAATGGTCCAAACATTTCTGTGAATCCCATAGCTAAAAATTTCTGTCTTACTTCTTCAAGAAAGCTTCTATAATGTTGAAATTTTGTTGCATATACCTTTGGCACATTGATCTTAATATCATAAGCTCTAAATTTTTTCTTTTTCCAGGTTCCTTTTTTTAACATCTCCGGAGTTAACCTATCTAAAACTTTGCCTTTAACTTTTCCTAATCCTGTTTTTACCTCTCTTCCCAGAGCAGTTAATTTTACCTTTCTTGTTTTCTTTTTTTCTTGTCTCACAATATCTTTTCTTTTTTTAAAAGCATCCAGAGCATATTTTTGTTCTGGTGTGATCTCACCCAAATCCAAAGGAAACTTCTCCTCCAAAAAAGCTCTTTCTAATGATTTTTGTTTTGCTTGTTTCTCACCCAGTGCAGTGATCTTAAAACTTAATTCTTTTCCCTTGATAATTTCAATAAATCCTTTTAATTTTAACTGTCCGATAGAAATCTTTGCTTCTTCATCACTCAACTCTGCTTTTTTCTTAATCTCTGTTAAACTCATCTCTTTTCCTTTGACTAACTGATTAAGAAATCTTTCTTCTGGCAGCCCTTCTTTCTGATAAATCTTGCCATTCTCTCCTAAGACAATCATCTTTTTTTCATTTACTTCTACCTCAATTAATTTTTTGTTTGCCAGCCATTGCAATGCTCTCATTACCTCCACTTCCTGCAGTCCTGTTTTTCTAACTATTTCAGCAAACATCTCTCCTTCTGCAATCAAGGGAAGTACTTTTCTTTCTAGTGAATGAAGTTGTCTTACTAGTTTTTCTTCTTTCTTTCCCTTCTCCTCATTCTTGCTTTTTCCAACCATAAATAGAAAAAGTGCCTCTCTTTTATTTAAATCTTACTGATAAAATCCTTTAAAAAAATCTTTTTAAAGGTATTATATTGTTTAATTAAATGCCTTGTCCAACTCCCTAGTTCTCTCTATCTTTGTGTCTCTTAGCTTCTTCCACATACCAAGATATTGATCCTAAAGATTGATTTTTAATAAAATAATAGATTGCCTTTTTCTCCTCATTGTTCAATTTTAAAATCTTTTGATATTCTTTAAAATATAATCTAATTGCCTTAAACTAAACTTTTGTTTCTTTTACTTCTTTATTATTCCCCTTCTGCATGTTCACTCCAGTAGAGAGCATAAAACCCCAGCACTCCCAAGATAATCCCTCCAATCAGAATCTTTACCACTTCTAAATAAAATCTTTCCCCCAAAAATATTAGGGCCTCCGAATGGGTCATCGTCGTGTA
>CAZPDB010000010.1:1848-5276 GCA_964585285.1 uncultured Methanosarcinales archaeon | reverse complement strand
AGCACTCCCAAGATAATCCCTCCAATCAGAATTGTCAACAAGGATTCGCCTGTCCAGATCAAGGCTGACATTCCAGCTACTAAAGCTGCCCAGAAGAAATAGTAGAATCTTGAAGCTAAAAAGACTTTAAATCCCATAAAATAAGGCAGGGGCAGCATGGAAAAGCAGGCCCAGAGAAGCAGGATGCCAGTGGCTGTTTTAGCCAGGCTGCTCATCATCATCCCAGAGAATATTCTGAAAAACAAGCCTAAAACTAACAAGGAAAGCACTCCGGCTAGGGAGATATTAGCCATTTGAAAAAAGTTCAGCCCGTACCTAAATTTGCCTATTCTCCTTTCTGGATGTAAAGTAAAAACCAGAAAGCCTGGAGCCAGAATAAATATCCACCCGTTGGTGTAAAAAGTAAAAAATAATCCCACTGCTAAAGCATACCAACAGGCTTTATAATCCACACTTAAGCCAATGTTTAAAGCATATACTTTCTGCACAAACAATGAAACCAGCACAGCTAATAAGACAATCGCCACTCTGTTGCCAAAGTTAAATAATCCCAGCATTAGGTTGAAGTTTTCTTCTCCCCAAAGTCTGAAGGATAATATAAAAGCAGAAATCAGCACTGTAACTATAATTGCCCACATCTCTTTTTCCTTTATCCTGAAATGCTCTTTTACCAGCGCTCTCAGGTTGGTCCAGCTGAACATAATATATATCTTAGACTATCTAATTTAAAAAAGTTTGCTTTAAAGTTTAGAATCAGCTTTCATCAACCAAATTTATTTTTAACCATTTAATTATTGCATCAACACAGGGGGATATTCTTTGCTCTTCACTAATCCCTGATTTTCTTAATGATTCAGTTTCATATGTAGCAAGGACAAATGGAATTTCTCTCTCTTTTGTTTGAAGAAGATTTTTTAAAAACTTCAAAATTTCTATTCCACCATATCTATCTAATATCTCCCTATAATTTTTAGTGAGCCTGTTCATCTCCTCTTCTGCTTTTTTTATTCTAGCCTCATTTTGTTTATAACTTTTCTTTTCTTCTCTCATAATCCTACTGTAGGTGTGTAAGGATTCATCTTTCCTTTTTAAGAGTCTATCTGCTACTCCCACACTCACCCCACTTTTTAATATTCTCATTCCCAAGACTATGCAGTCAAGGCTTTCTAAATTCTCTTTTAATAACCTCTTGGTTTCATCTACGTCCCAAGCCATTAAGACTTCATATTCCACAGAAAGTTTATCTGCCACATCATAACCATGTTCTGCTATATAAAGAATTGTTTTTCTTTGTTCTGCTTGTTCAGGCAGAATTGGGAATAAAGGCAATGTTTTTTCTGTCATTTTCAAGAACACTCCTGATTACTTTAAAAAATTTTCCATAATTTAACCTAATTAACTATTTAAGAGTAGCATCACACTGCTTCCATTCTCTTTAACATCTCTTTTAATCCTTGTTCATGTCCTGCTCCTACCACTGCCAGCACTCTTTTATCTGGATTCTCTTTAATCAACTTAACTATCTTTCTGGCCATATATCTATTCCTCTCAACCACTAATATTTCATAAAGATTTGGATATTCTTCCTTCATTTTCTCTGTTAATTTTTCAATAATCTTCTTCTCTGGCACTTTTCTCAAGTCAAAAGCCCACTCTGGAGGCACTTTCCTCTTAAAAATATAATAAAAAATTCCTCTAAAAATCTCCTTAACAAAATTAAACCTTTCCCTCCAGCTCATCCTTTTGGAGATCTTGCCCAGAGTTATATTGATGTTTTGGTCAATTGGCACCACCTTTGCTCCTTTTTCCTGAGCTAATTTTATGGCTGTTTTCATTTCTTCCCCAGGAGCTACTCCCACCAATTTGCCTAATTTATTTTCTGCATAAGCTCCAATTAGAGCAAATAACAATCCTTTCAAACCGATTCTTTTCAAGGTTTTCCAATCAATTTTAACTGTTCTTTTTCTTTCAGGTGCCATTAAAGCCCTCAACCTTTGATTATCCAGTTCTACTGTTGCAATCTCTGGTTTAAAATTATCAAAAGCATCTTTTACTTCATTTAGACTCTCTTTAGCAATATGCGAGGTCCCGATAATCCTCAGGTTAGCCTCATTATTCCCCTTAATTTCTTTTCTTTCTACCTTATCCATTAGATATAAGAGAATTTAGAAAACTTTATAAATCCTGTTCTTTAATATACCTCTAGATTATTTTAAATTTGTAAAATTCATTATTAAAATTAAAGGTTAAAATTAAAGGTGGTGGAATATATGCTTAAGATGAAAAGAATCTCTGAAACCTATGAAATGAAGGTTTTTACTGATGCTGGAGATTATTTTGGTGACATTGAAGAAGCTCTTTTGACAGCTACCAAAATTCAGAGTTGGAAAATTAAGGCTTCTAAGAATTCTATTCTTAGTAAGATTATTGGCAAAGAGGCTAAAGGAGTTATTATCCCTCACCAAGCAGTTAAATCAGTTGGTGATATCGTTATTATCAGCGGCTCTGCAGTCAAGCCTTATCAAAGCGAAGCAGAAGAAAGCGAAGAAGCATAAGATTTTTAATTGAAAAAACTAAATTTTTGGGATTGCACTAACTTATTTTTTTGCTTGTTTTGATTTATTTTTTCTTTTTTCCAGGAGTTTTTTATTCTTAATCTGTTCTTGAGGCATGCTTAATCTGAACCTGTGGGGTTTGTTTGCTTGCTTTCCCTAATATGCCAGCCAGGGATGGCAGTTCCTATCCTCTGACCAAAACATTTATAAACTAATTATGAAACATTATTCATATGAAAGGGAATTCATGTAAATCCTATGATAATTTTTTCAAGAATTTTGCTCATCCGACCAGATTCCAGATCATTTTAGCTCTTAAGAACAATCCTCTCAGTGTTACTCAGCTCGCCAAAAAAACAGGTCTGGAGCAAAGCCAGGTTTCTCACACCCTAAAAAACATGGTCCAGTGCAACATTCTCGAGGTCAAAAAAAAGGGCCGGCAAAGGATTTACTCCTTGAATAAGAAAACTGTTCTCCCCCTGCTTCAGATTGTGGAAAAGCATGTTAAAAAATATTGTCTGCGAGAATGTCCGAGGTTAAAAAATGAGAAGAAAAAATAAAAAAAACTTAAAAAAGGAATCTGCTAATAGTCAGATTATTTATTTAGACAATGCTGCCACCACTTCTCTTGCTCAAGAAGTTATTGAGGTTATGCTTCCTTATTTTAATCAAAAGTATGGTAATTCTTCCTCTC
Source organism: uncultured Methanosarcinales archaeon (assembly GCA_964585285.1). Lineage (GTDB taxonomy): Archaea > Nanobdellota > Nanobdellia > Woesearchaeales > CAZPDB01 > CAZPDB01. The sequence goes on along the minus strand of CAZPDB010000010.1, from coordinate 2,027 downwards.
TTCACTCTCTGGGTAGGCAAGCTAAGGAAGCTTTGGAAAAATCAAGAGATACTATTGCTAAATCAATCAAAGCTAAACCTCACGAGATTATTTTTACTTCTGGCGGAACAGAATCAAATAATTTTGCCATAAAATCAATTGCCTTCAATAACAAAGACAAAGGCAACCACATCATCACT
>CAZPDB010000010.1:0-1838 GCA_964585285.1 uncultured Methanosarcinales archaeon | reverse complement strand
CTAAAGTTGAACATAAGTGTGTTTTAGAATCATGTAAATGGCTGGAAAAGCAGGGTTTTGAAATAACCTACCTTGGTGTCAATCAAGAAGGTTTCATCTCACCTGAAGCTCTTGAAAAAGCAATCACAGATAAAACCATTCTTGTCTCTATCATCCACGGCAACAATGAGATAGGCACAATCCAGGAACTCACTAATTTAGGTAACATCTGTAAAAAACACAATATCTACTTTCATACTGATGCTTGCCAGAGTTATACTAAAACAGAACTTAATGTTAAAGAACAGCCAGTTGATTTGATCACTCTCAATGCCCACAAAATCCATGGCCCTAAAGGTGTTGGCGCTCTCTACATCAGAGAAGGGACCAAGATTAAGGGCTGGCAGCAAGGTGGTGATCATGAATTCAATCTCAGAGCTGGTACAGAGAATATTCCTGGCATTGTTGGTTTTGCTCGAGCAGCCCAACTTGCTCTTAAACCAGAACATATTGAGCATATGGTCAAACTTCGTGATAAATTAATCCAAGAAGTCCTTAAAATCCCATACACTAAACTTAATGGTTCCATTGGAGAAAAAAGGCTCTGTAATAACATCAATATTTCTTTTCAGGCAGTTGAAGGTGAGGCTCTAGGAGGCTATCTTGATCTTCACCATATCGCTTCCTCTTCTGGTTCTGCTTGCACTTCCAGGTCTCTCCAACCAAGTCATGTGCTTAAAGCTATTGGCTTGAGTGATGAGTTAGCTAACAGTTCTCTTCGCTTATCTCTCAGTCGTTACACCACTGAAGAAGAAATTGATCAGGTTATAAAAATCTTGCCAGTTATAATCAAAAAATTAAGAAAAATATCTCCTCTTACCAAGGTGGCTGATTATGTATTCAAAAAAAGCTCTTGAACATTTTAAGAACCCAAAATTTACAGGAAAAATAAGAAATCCTGATGCAGTTGGAGAATCCGGCAACATTCAATGCGGAGATATTATGAAGATCTATCTTAAGATAGAAAACAATAAGATTAAGAAGGTCAGATTTCAGACTTATGGATGTATTGCTGCCATTGCCTCCACTGATGTTGTTTGTAAATTAGCCCAGGGAAAAACCTTAAAAAAGGCTCTTAATATCACTCCTAAAGATGTGATGAAAGAACTTGGCCCTGTCCCCCCAATTAAAACTCATTGTGCTCTTCTTGGCATCAGCACTTTAAAAAAAGCAATTGCAGATTATAGAAAAAAATATAAGTCAAAACAGAAATCTAAAAAAACCAACAAAAAAATTAAGGAAAAAACCAGGAAAAAACAAGAGTAATATTAAAAATAAGCATCAGAGGAGATAAAATGTCTAAAAAACAAACTAAAACAAAGGATGATCATCAAACCCCTTCTAAAATCAAAAAGATTACAGCAGATTCTATTTTGGCTGATATTCTTGAAATTAAAGGGGCCGAAGAAATACTAAATAAACATAATCTGCCTTGTTTGCACTGCCCCATGGCTCAGATGGAGCTCCAGACTCTTAGATTAGGAGAAGTCTGCCAGATGTATGGTCTTGACCTGGAAAAGATTCTTGAAGAATTAGATGAGCTTTTATCATAATTCTTCTCCATAAAATCTCATTGCGCAGTTTATAATATTACGAAGATATTTATCTGAAATAATTTTTGTTGGATCATTTCTCCAAGTAAAAAGTTTTTTATCCATGTTTTTTCTTAATTTGCTTAAATACAATCTATGATCTCTGGGAAGAACTACTTTTTCTCTGGCTTGAAGTATTTGATCCTCAATCATTTCCCTTCTATCTAAAGCATAATCAGCAGCGCCAGCAACAAAACTAAACGTCTG
>CAZPDB010000009.1:0-24146 GCA_964585285.1 uncultured Methanosarcinales archaeon | reverse complement strand
TATGTTCTGAAAGTTGTTTTAGTGAATTTTTCACTTGTTCAGCCAGTTCCCTTGTTGGAGTTAGGATTAAGGCTTGGATGCTTTTTTGAGGGGATACATGCTCTACTATGCCACAACCAAAAGCCAGTGTTTTTCCTGAACCAGTTGCTGATTCGCCGATAACATCTAAACCCTTAATAATTGGGGGGATAGATTGTTGCTGAATCTGAGTTGGTTTTTCAAACCCTAATTTTTTTATAGCCCTTTCTAGTTCAGGACTTAAGTTAAATGTTTCAAATAAATTCATTTTTTTACCTCTTAATATCAGCACTTGTATAGAAAAAGCGAAATGTTGTAAAACAAGTGCTCTCTCTCAATGCTTTCTTATTGTTGTTTTTGTATGTTTTATCAATCACCAATAATATATAAATGTTTGCTTTTTACTACCTATTAATGAAAAAAATAGCAATGAAAAACAGGGAAAAAATTATTTCAAGATTTTTTATTGGATTATTCATTCTTAATCAGATTTTCTGCTTATCTTTTTTCTTCAAAAAAATAAGTATTTTAATCATAAATAATTAAATTAAATAATTAAATTAAAATTTAAAAAAAAAGAACAAAAAAGAAATAAGTACACAACTTACCAGTTTTTTTATTCTGCTTTTTCTTCTTCTTTTGGAGCAGCTTCTTCTGAGTTATCTTCCTCAACAGGAGCTTCTTCTTCTCCGGTAACTTCTTCTGAGTTATCTTCCTCAACAGGAGCTTCTTCTCCGCCTTGAGCAATTTCACTGCCTTTTTGAAGCAGAGCAATATTTTTAGCAATAGGTCCTTTCTCACCCTCATCAGGGTCAAAAGACACGCGATCATTTTCGCGTAAAAAAGTTCCTTCTGCTATAGCTGAGGCATGGACAAAATATTCTTTACCATCCTCTCCGGCAATAAAGCCGTATCCTTTCATTCTATTAAACCATTTAACACTTCCTTCCATTGTTTCTTCCTCCGTTCTAACTTGTTTGTTCAAAATACTCCTTGAACAACAAAAAAAGGGAAATAAGTCCTCTTTTTAAAACTTTTGGTTAAACTTGCTTCTCTTAGGCGATTATACAGAAAATTTTTTATAAACCAAGATATTTGTTTTAGATTATGGTTGCAACAGAGTATCCTTCATCTGCTAGAACTTCTCATATTTTTGAAATAATTCATAGAAAAAATATTGGGGTTGATGAACACAAAAAGTTTTCTTTAGGCAGAAAAGGGAAGACTGTCTGTTATTATCTTGATCCAGGATTGCTTTATTGTCTTGATGACAGGAACAGTCAGGAGGAGATAATTCTTCATGTTTCGCCTCAGGGAGAGACTTCCAAACATAGTCAGGGAAGTGGGCCAGAAGATAACTCAGATGAGTTTAACCCCACTAATCCTTTGGATCCTTTGGAAGATGTAGTCGAAGGAGAACTTAAGGTTAGAGTAGAGAGAGTTGGCGAGCTCGGAATCTCAATTGGTGCTTATTACAATACCTCTTTTCAAAAGTATCTGGCTCAGGTTGGTAGTGGTGATGGATTTACTGGTTTTAAGTATGATAGTTTTGTTCATTTAGTCAATCCTCATTGGCAGGAGAAAAAAAAGAAAGAAAAACAAGAGGTAAGAGAACAGAAAATAGCTCAGAAATTGAAAAATAGAAAAAGATAAAAAGAGGGAAAAAAGAGTGCTTTGTTAATGAAATATAAAAAATTAGTCAAAGTCTATGATCAAATTTCCTCCACTACTAAAAGATTAGACAAAACTTTTTATCTTTCAGAATTTCTTAAACAGACTAACACTGAAGATTTAGGTCGTGCTTCTTTGCTCATTGAAGGGAGGGTTTTTCCTAATTGGGATGAGCGCAAGATTGGTGTTGCTTCTAAGACAATGATTAAAGCCCTGGGCAAATCCCTGGGTATTTCTGAATCTAAGATTAAGGATGAATGGAGAGATATTGGAGATTTAGGGGAGGTAGCTGAAAAACTGGCTAAAAAGAAAAGCCAGTCCACCCTCGTATCTCATTCTCTTACAGTCAAAAAGGTTTTTGAGAATATCAGAAAACTACCTCAGATTACTGGAACTGGCACAGTTAACAGAAAAATTGCTCTTATCTCTGAACTTCTCACTTCAGCCACTCCCCAGGAAATCAAATACTTGGTTAGGTTTATCCTCGAGGATTTAAGAATTGGTGTAGGCGAAGGAACCTTGCGTGATGCTCTGGTCTGGGCTTTTTTCCCTAAGCTCTTTCCTTTATTTCAATCTTGCCCCAAATGTCAAAAGATTGTTCCTCGCAATGATAAATGTATTGTTTGTCAGGCAGAACTGCCTAAAAAACCAATCAGGGAGAATCCCAAAGGTAAAACCCTTGAGGTCAAAGACGAGATTGGCTCAAAAAAACAAGCTAAGGCCTGGTTAGAAAAACAAAAAATCTCCCCTGATAATCTCATCCTTGCCCCAACTGAAACAGTGGCCAGAAAAATATATGATTCTCTAATTGATGCTGTCCAGCACGCTTTTGATTTGACTAATGATTTTGGTCTGGTAGCCAGAACTTTGAAAGAAAAGGGCCTTGCTGGATTAGAGGATATTTCCATTCATATAGGTCAGCCCATTAAGGTTATGCTGGCTATAAAAGCCAAGACTATGAAGGAGGCTTTTGAAACAGTAGGTAAGCCGGCAGAGCTTGAACAAAAATATGATGGTTTTCGTCTCCAAATTCACAAAAACAAGAAAGACCGGATTTTCTTATTCACCAGAAGACTTGATGATATTACTAAACAATTTCCTGACATTGTTGATGCTGTTAAGAAGAACATTTCTGGGAAAAGTTTTATTCTTGATTCTGAAGCAGTGGGTTTTAATCCCAAAACCAATGATTATCTGCCATTTCAGAGGATTTCTCAGCGTATAAAAAGAAAACACAATATCGAAGCAATGGCTAAGAAATTTCCTGTTGAAGTTAATATCTTTGATATTATCTCTTTTGAAGGAGAAAGTTACCTTAATCAACCCTTGAAAAAGAGAAGGAAGTTAGTGGAAAAGATTGTTAAGACTGTTAAGAGGGTTATACAGCCGGCAAAGAATTTGGTTACCTCACAAGTGTCTGAAGCTGAGGAATTTTTCAAGCAGTCCAGGGAAGATGGTCATGAGGGGATTATGTTCAAGAAGCTGGATGCTCCTTATAAGCCAGGAGCCAGGGTTGGTTATATGGTCAAGTATAAGGAAGCTATGGAAACTCTTGATTTGGTTATTGTTGGAGCTGAGTGGGGCACTGGCAAGAGAGGCAAATGGCTTTCTTCTTTTGTTCTGGCTTGTAAAAAAGGTGATGATTTTGTTGAAGTGGGCAAGGTAGGCACTGGTATCAAGGAAAAAGAAGAAGAGGGATTGTCTTTTGAAGAACTGACTGAGATGTTAAAACCTTTGGTCACTTCTCAGAAAGGACGCTCAGTTAAGACAAAACCGAAAATTGTTCTGGAGATTGATTATGAAGAGATTCAGAAAAGTCCTACTTATAGTTCTGGTTATGCTCTTCGTTTTCCTCGAGTAGTCAGACTCAGAGATGATAAAAGTTTAGAAGATGTTTCTAGCCTAAAGATGGTTAAGAGGTTTTATCATGAACAAAAGAAAGGTTAGAAAACCATTGGGTCTTTTTTGAAGATATTGCTTTTTTATTAAAAATTTTCCGATTTTTTCTAGACTAAACAAAGAGTATTGACAATAGTCTGAGTTGTTGATTTAAAAGTAAAAAATTCTCACCCTGCTAAAATTCTTACCTTCCTGGAACCATTACTCCCCAAAAAATTATCAGCAGACCAGTAACTAAAATTATCAAACTCATTGATACCATCACATCTAAGGCCAGAACCAAAATTGTGGTCTGTTTTGTCCCAACTTCATTTTCTGTCACTGCCTCGCCTGTGATTGATGAACCAGCCATTTTCATTATTATCCCCGGGATTATCATCAGCAAGGCAATACCTACAACTCCTATCCCTGACAACAGTATCTTCATCTCCATATAATAGAATATTAATCTTGTAGTTTATAATTTTTATTATTTTTAGAAAAAAATGCTCCCAAGAGGTAAACAAAAATCAAATATTTTCGAACCTCTGGGAACATTCACTCTGTTTCACGCCCCCACGAGGAATTGAACCCCGGTTTCAAGGTTTCTGCAATGTTCTTACCGCAACCTTGCGTACTTTTTGGCTTAGCCAGAGCTTAGGCTTTAGCTTAAGTATCCACTATACTATGGGGGCATAAAAGAATAAGAAAAAGTAAATAGGTTAAAAATCTTTCTCTCTTAATGAGAAAAATCTTTTAATGAATAGAGTTGTTTTAAGCTGCTCGTTTCTTTTCTCTTGGGCTTAATAGCTCTTTTAATTGTCTTAGGTCTAATAAAAATTCCTGTTGTGCTTTTACTGATTTGTCAGTTAATTCCAGGGCTTCTTCAATCTTGTCCAAACTTTGTGATTTTTCCATAGCTTCTATTAATTTCCATAATTCTCCTGATTTCTTGGATAAAATCTTGATTAGTGTGTTGCCAAATATCTCTGCTTTTTGTTTAATGGAATCAATTCTTCCTTTAATCTCTTTAGGCAGTATTTCCTCAAGTTTGGTCAGGTCTTTCATTAATTTAGAAAACTTTCTGTTTAATCTTCTTTCATCCTTTCCCAGCCGATAAATTCTTCTTTTTATCGACTTCAGGGTTGATTTAACATCTTCTGGTTTAATCCCTTTTTTTCTTTTAACCAATCCTTGCATTAATTTTTTTGCTTCTTCTATGTCTTTTTTCGCGTTTTCTGTGTCGTGAAACTCTCTTTCTACCCATTCTTCAACTTTTTCTGTTTCTTTTAGAGCTTTTGCTATTCGTTTGCTTCTTTCTTCTATTTTTTCTCTTATTCCTTTTATTGATTTGGTTACAGAGCTAAAATCAGCCATTATTATCACCTTTTATCATTTACTTACAGCTTCGCAGAGAAAATCTATCCTTGGCAGTGTCCCTCTGCAGCTTAAAGTTACTATCACCATGCCTATAATTAATCCAATGATTAATCCCACTAGAAAACCTATGAAAAACTCCTTTACCATTAAAAATCCGAGTTGCCCTTTTTTGTTCATTATTTTCACCTTTTTCTATCCTCTTTTTGTTTTAACTTTTTAAAAATAGTTCTTTTTTATTTAAAGATTTCGCTTTTATAATTTTATACTTTTAATATAGGTTAATTAAGCATAATTTTATAAAGAAAAATTATGGCTCATCTATCTCAACAAAATTAAATCAAGATTAAATCAAGAATTAGCAATCATTCGCTTCTACTATCTGCTTAGCAATTTTATAAAATCTATTTAATCTGTTTACTGCTAAAGGAAGAAGTGCAGTCGTATCTTACCCCCACCTCTCTTTATACTCCTCCTCCAACACATCTCTTATTTTCCTTGCTTTTTTCCCGCCTATCTTTTCCACTTCCTTCAACTCTTCTTCGCCTGCATCAAAAACTTTTTTTACACTGCCAAACTTTTTTAACAACTCCTTAGCCAGATTCAAGCCAATCTCTGGCAAAGCACTCACCAGATATTCCTGCTGTTCTCTTATCTCTATTGGTTTCCTGTCAGCATGCATACTAAACTCACTCCCTTCCTTGCTTTGTTCCCTTTTAGCCATCACCTTTAACAAAGCAGCACTGTCTTCTGCATCTTTAGTAAAGAGCAAAGGAATACCATAGCTGAGAGCAATAGTGGCCATCATTCCTCTGATAGCATTGGGGTGAACATTCCTTATAGAATAAATATCCCTTTCTTGTTCAACAATCACCACTGGTCTGGTAAAAGTTTTTTTCAGTGATTTTAATTGATTAAATAATCTGCCATCAATTAGGGAATTGACAAAGTCCTCAGAAGTTTTATACTCTACCCCGCATCTCGAACTTAAGAGGTAATCTGCTTGTTCCAGTTGTTTTAATTCAACCTCAACTTCCAGGCCCAGCAGATGTTTGATGATTGGATTATCCTTTTCCCTGTGGTCGGCAATAATTTTCACCTCATCTCTCTTTTCCTTAGCATAATCCATCAAAGTTCTTTTTTTCCTTGGCAGATGAATATTTTTATTTTTTAATTTATTCAACAACCGAAACATTCTTTTCTCTTTATGAAAAGCGCTCCATCTATAACCAACATCCCTGGTTTCTTCTGTTACCAGCACAATCATCCTGCCTTTTTCCTGCCGGCCAGTCCTGCCTCTCCTTTGAATCCACCTGATAGCACTGGGAATCGGTTCATAAAAAACCACTGTATCTACTTTAGGGATATCTAAACCCTCCTCACCAACAGAAGTGCAAATCAGTATATTAAATTCTCCTTGCCTGAATCTCTTTAACATTTCAATCTGTTCTTTTTGGCTTAATCCTGTTTCTTCTTTTTTTGCCTGACCTACAAATATTTCAGCTTTAACTTGTTTATCTTGTCTCTCAATCTTCTCCAGTTCTTTTTTTATCCGCACAGCAGAATCACGATATTGGGTAAAGGCGATTATTTTATCACGGCCTTGATTTAATTCTTCTTTAACAAGTTCTTGGATTTTGTTTATTTTGGGATGTTCAACTTTTTCCTTATTTAATTTGTTAATCTTAACTTGGGCGATTCTGAAATTCATATCCCTGATCAGGTTCTGCACTGCCTTGCTTTTTTTTTCTTTGACTTGTTGGTTTATTTTCTCCAGGTATTTCTTAAGACTGCCTAACCCCTGGGTTTCCAACAATTCCAAGGCATGCTGCACCTTAATCGCTTCGGCCACCAGGGAGATTGATTTTAGCACATTAAAATCTTTATTTCCCTGAGCCAGTTCTCCCTGCAGTTGGGCCTGCAGTCCCAGCAGGTCTTTTTTGCTTCTCAGATTAATTGTGTTAGCATACCCATATTTTTTAACCTCCTCTAATTTGGTCTTATAGCATTTTTCCAGGAATTTCTTGATAAGTTTCATTTCCTCAGGCAGTTTGACCTTGACATAGTCTATTTTCACTTCCTGAATATAGGGCTTGACATCAGGATCTTCATCTGTCCTGACTTCAATCTCTTCTATGTGCATATTTTTTATGACTTCATTGATTACTTCTTCTTTTGAACCTGGGGAAGCTGTTAATCCCAAAATCCGGGCATAATTGGCTTTTTTCCAGTACTGCTTGGCAATCCAGACATAGCTATAATCCTTAACAGCTCTGTGGGCTTCATCAAAAACTATCAAGGAGACATCTTCTAAGTCCAGGCGTTTGTTAATCAGGTCATTCTCCAGGCCTTGTGGTGTTGAGACAATTATCTGTGCTTTTTCCCAGAGCTCTTGTCTTTTCTCTGGTTTGATTTGTCCGGTTAAAAGAACAGTTTTCTCTTCAATGGTTTCGTTTTCATCAGCCAGTCTGAGAAATTTGTTCATGGTTTGAAGGTGCTGCTGGCAGAGTGGTTTGGTTGGTGCTAATATCAATACTTTAGATTGGGGGTAACCATTGAGGCGGTGAGCAGCCAGTAGCACAAAAAGGATTGATTTTCCCATACCTGTTGGCAGCACCACCAAAGTATTTTTCTTTATAGCTGTAGCTAAAATTGTTTCCTGGTATAATCTTGGAGTCAGGTTGTTCAGAACAACTTTTTTATTTTGCATAAAAATTAAGTAAAGAACTGGGATTTATATCTTTTATTGTTCTTGTTAATCCTAAAAAGACAGCTGATTCTAAACATAAAAAATTAAGGTTATTCTGGAAAAAATAAAAAAACTAACTAATTAACTAAGAGAAGTCTGTTCAAGCCTGGACAGTGATTGCTCATATTTTTGTTTCAGCGCTTCAGGCAGGACTGGCTTAAACATTTTGTAAACAGTTTTAACTTGGATCAGTCTTTGTTTCCTTCTCAAATCTTCAAAATTATTAACATTCCTGTCAAAAACATCCAGTAATTCAATCAAGTACTCATCAGCAACATATCCTTTTCTACAGATTTCTTGACCATATCTTATCTTCATTTTCTCTCCTTTTTTCTCTTCTACCCTGTCATGACAGTAAAGCATAGGAGCATACAAGAGATTATATAATATTGGCAAGGCTTTTTCATTATTTCCTTTTTCTAAGGCAAACCAGGAAGCTAAATCTACATGTGTGGTCGCCCATACCTGCATAGGATGAAGTCTTTCTATTTCCTCCCCTAAGGGTGTTCCTTTTACTGGCTCTATAACAAAATTCTTGTACATTTGTGCGTATTTCTCTTGTTCTTCTTTTGTCTTTGTATGTTGTATTAGTGAACCGTAAATCACTCCAGTCACTGTTCTCATCCCCTGTTCTCTATCTTCTGGCGGCAGATTTTCAAGCATCCAGTCTGTGAGCACATCTATCTTTTCTAATCCAAGATTCAAATTTTTATAATCTTTGAGTTCTCCTACAGTCTCGCAGATATCATCCATGTTGTCAATAAAATCATCAACCAGATGGGCATAAAAAGTCATTAAAGCCATATTATATCTTTCTTCATCATCTTTTCCAGGCAGTGTAAGAACATAAGCTTGTTTGACTGTGTCTCCAAAAGAGTGGACATCACTTTGGTGGGGAAAAATGGATTCTTTGAAACATTTAACTTTATAGGTGCGTATAGCTGCACTGACTGCTCTTGCTGAATCAGGAAATGCATTAGCTACATCTTTTAATTTATCTGTTAATGATTCTGCTCTTAAATGAAGATCGCAGCAGGATACTGCTTGTTTTCTTGCTCCTAAAAAGCCTATTCTGTTTCTCTTCCCTTTAAAATTTAGGTCCAGATGGTCAATATCTTCTTCTCTGCCATGAACAAACCTAATTTGGCTTAAACGAGAACCATTACCTGTTCTTAAGTCTTTATCAAATAATCCAGCTAATTGTCCAGCTATACCATCAGCATTAATTTGAACATCGCTAGCATAGAATAATCCGTTTGCCACTGCAGCACTACCTTTGACATCTTTTTTTCCAGGTTCATATTTAAGAGTAGTTTTTGCAGATAAATGAGGTCTTCTCTATTGTCTGCTTTGCCTATCTTTACTAATTCAGGCTCTTCTTTTTTAGCAGGCAAACATTCTAAGATTGATTTTAAGCCGATCATATTTTAAGTATTCTTTAGAACTTTATAAACTTTTCTATTTTGTAACTACTTATAAGTGAAACAATTATTCATTGCATGATTTAATTTTTTTTCTTTCATAAGATTTCCAAGCCAGGGAAACCAGAACCTCTTTATCTTCTGAAATAGCATCCATAAACTCTTCATACTGCTTTAAAAATCCCCATGAAGACATAATCATTTTAAGCCCGTTAAAAGCATCCTTCCTCTCTTCTTTATCATAATAAGTATAAAAATAGGCAAATTCATCATAACAGTCATTATACTGGTTAATATCTTCCTCTTCATTTAGAAATCGCCTGTTTTTTTCCATCCAGTCCAACTTTCGGCAGATGTCAAGACCAAAAAAAGCTCCTTCCAGAGCCCTGGCCAACCCTTTAACTCCTTTGTTTTTATAATCAAATGAAAGAGACAATGGCACAGAATATTTTTGTAAAGCAGAAAAGTTATCTCTTGTCAAAATATCAATCATAAAAACATCCTGATAATTCATCTCCTCTACTGGCACGTCTTCAAAAGAGCTTATTAATCGTTCTAAAACCATTTTCGCGAATAGAATCTCCTTTTTTATTTAAATTTTTCTAAAACATTCACTATGGACAAGTAGTGTTGTATGGAAAAAATTTAAAAACAAAAAAATTTCCTTTTAGATAACAGAATAAAAGATAACAGAATAAAAGAAAACAGAATAAAAGAAAACAGAATAAAAGATGACAGAATAAAAGATAACAGAATAAAAGATAACAGGATAAAAGAAAACATTTAAAAAGTTCAGTCCAAAAACGACCAATAAACCTTTTTAAGGTGCTAATGTGATCAATCTAACTCAAATCAAAAAAATCTGGAGAAAGCTTTGGTATTTTCTTTGGGAGAGTGATTCCATTTGGAGCTGGATTGTCGATATCATTCTTGCCTTTGTCATTATCAAGTTTATTGTCTATCCTTTGCTTGGTTTGATTCTTGGCACCCACCTGCCGATTGTTGCTGTTGTTTCCTCTTCAATGGAACATCAGCAAAGTTTTGATAATTGGTGGCAGAACACAGGAGATTATTACCAGAATATTAATCTTTCCAAGGCAGAATTTCAGCACTTTTCTTTGAGCAATGGTTTTAATAAAGGCGATCTCATCATCCTTAAAGGTGTTGATTGCCAGTCTTCAGAAGTTGGTGACATCATTGTTTTTCAGGCCAGAAAACCAGACCCTATCATCCATAGGGTTATCAAAAAATGGCCTAATAACACTAATAACCTCCAGTGTTATTATCAGACCAAAGGGGATAATTATCAGACTAATCCCCAGCCCCTTAATAACAAGTTGGTTAATGAGACCAGGGTTAGCAGCCAGCAGGTTTATGGCCAGGCCTTATTCAGGATTCCCTGGCTCGGCTGGATAAAAATAGTTGTGGTCAGGATATTTCAACCAGCTAAGGGGATTTGATGCAGAAGATTGATAGTTAAAGTTTAAAATTAGAAAAGTTTACATTGAGGTGGAAAAATGTTTTGCCCAAAATGCGGGTCAATATTAATACCCAAAACAGAAGGTAAGAAAAAAGTTTTTATCTGTTCTAATTGTGGCTATAAAGGCAAGGAGCTTAACCATAAGTTTTCAGAAAAGATTAACAATAAAAAACAAGATATTGAAGTTGTTGAAAAAGGAATTGAAGAAGAAACATTACCTATAACAGAAGCAGAATGCCCTAAATGCGGTAATAATCAGGCTTATTATTGGTTAGTTCAGACCAGGGCAGCTGATGAAGCAGAAACAAGATTTCTCAGATGCACCAAATGCAAGCATACCTGGCGGGAATATGATTAAGAACATGATTAATAAGGGCAAGTTATGATTAAGAATTGTAAGGTATGATTAAGAATGGTAAGTAATACAGAGGTTAATAAATTTTTAAACAAAGTTGCTAACAGAGATTTAATCACAGTAAAAGTTAAACCAAGAGCTAAAAGAACTGAGATATTATCTTTAGATAAAAAGAAAAAAGAAATAAAAGCAGCAGTGAAATCAGCCCCGGAAAAAGGAAAAGCTAATTTAGAGTTAGTGAAATTATTATCAAGGATTTCTGGCAGGTTTGTGAGCATAAAAAAGGGATTAAAAAGTAAGAAGAAAGTAATTGAAGTGAGTAGTTAATATATCCTCGAGTATATCTTCTTAAGAATAATAATATTTATAATGCCTTTATTTCTTAGCTCCCATTATGCCGCATAGAATAGAGGTGCTGACCAAAGGTAATATTGATGAAGAAAGATTAAACAATCCACTAAAACCAAATGCAGGCGAATATCTTGTTGCCATTAGAAACAAAAGACCAAATCCAAGATCAAATGGCATCACTGACAAAAGAAAGATTATGATTCAGATGCTTGACAATGACTGGCATGAAACAGAAGCTGGTCAGGTCTTTACTACTCCAGGAGAGGCTTATGCTAATTGGCCTGTGGGCAATGAAGCTTTTATCTCTACTAAAGATCCTGATAAGGCTATTGAGATGATTGTTGAATCAGGACAACTAGAAGCCAGAGTAGTTGGTCAATTAGAAGCAAGCTCTCCAAAGATATCTAACAAGCTTGGGGTTGAGCTAACTGCCCCCAACAACCAGGTAATTTATTTCCCTGGAAAAGATTGAGACAATGAAAAATCAAGGAATTTTTATCACTTTTGAAGGTGGTGAAGGATGCGGAAAAAGCACTGTTATGGAAAATGTTTATCAGATGATTGTTCCTTATGTTGGTCCTTCTAATCTTGTTTCTCTTCGCGAGCCTGGTTCTGATCCGGTTTCAGAGCAGATTAGGAACATTCTTCTTAATCCAGAAAACAAAGACTCTCTCCAGTCTCTAACAGAACTTTTTTTGTTTGAAGCAGCCCGGTCTCAGTTTGTTTCCAACATCCTCAAACCAAATTTAGAGCAGAATAAAATTGTTCTTTGTGATCGTTATTTTGACTCCACCACTGCTTATCAGGGTTATGGCCGCGGCATCTCTCTTGAATATATTAATTATCTTAATCGTCTTGCTTCCCAGGAAATTATCCCAGACTTAACTCTTCTTCTTGATTCACCAGTTGAGGTTGGCCTGGAGCGCGCCTTAGGTAATGGTAAAAAACTTGATCGTATTGAACAAGAAGGCTTTGATTTTCTTGAAAAAGTTCGTCAGGGCTTCCTGGAGATAGCTAAAAATTATAGTGATAGGTTCATAATTATTGATGCTGCCCGAAAAAAAGAGTTAGTTGTTGAGGAAGCATACATTGAGGTTTATTCTCTTTTATACACCAAAGGGATTATTTGTTAATCAATTATCCCAGCAGATTATTTTGTTTTCTTACTCAATTTTTGTCCTTTCATCCCTGAGAAGATTTGTGTTTTTTTGTGCTCTAACACTTTCCCGTTCTCAACAGATATTCTCATATTGATCATTGAAAATTTATCTGTTAACACTGTTACATTAAAAACTTCTTTTGGTTTTTGAGTTGTGCCAAGATTTTGGGCAATGATGACTGTTTTAACTGATTTGACTTTGTTATATTTTTCATTCAGGATTTTATCTACAGCTCCAAAAAGGTCTTCTAGGTTTATTTTAATGTTTTCAAAAATCAGTTTGCCTATTTTTTTCCCTCTCTCTTTCATGATTTCTTTTTCTGGCACTTGTTTTAATTCATCTCCTACAATAATAAATGATACCAGCTTGTCTGTTTTAGGATTATAATAGCCAAACTGCCAGTCAGCCAGATTATTTTCTGCTCCTACCATAATAAAAGCGTGGGCTAAATAGAAGTCTTGATGTTTTTTTTGCCATTCAACAAATTTTTTATCCTTAATCAGTCTCTCATAAGCATTTTTTAAAAACATAAACCTAATTTTATGGGAAAATTATTTAAATCTATTCTTTTTATTTTTATTAACAAATAAATTTTTACAAATAACCTGTCTAAACGAGGTGAAATCAATGGAATTATCTGATGAAAAAGTTAAAGAGATTGAAGGAAAAGTTCGTGAATTGATTAACTGGATTGCTGTTTTTGAAGAAGAATACAATGTGCCTAAAGAAGTTGTTGACAAGCTCAGGTCTGGTCTTGAAGAGATCGCTTCAGAGTTTGCTTAATTTTTCCTCTGGGAGTACTCTTTACCAGAAGAAAAAATTTTTCAGCAAAGTTTTTAGTTATTCTCTTGCTGATTTAATCTTCTTTTTTCTTGTTGCCAAAATAGAACATCTTGTCTATAGCCACATCTTCTGAATTGTATTCCCCTCTTTTTTCACTATATTGTTTTTCTTTTTTTGGAGGGGGAGGGAGAGGAGTTTGAGAGTTTTTCTTTTTTTCTTGTGTTGTTTTTGACTCAGGTGTTGTTTCTATTTTTATTTCTGAACCAGAACTATTATTTTTCAGCACCTCCACTTCCTGTTCAAGTTCTTTAATTTTTTCCTGCATCTGATTCATTTTCTGCAGGTATTCATTCATTTGCATTTCTAACAACAGTTTAATTCTTTCCTGGTCAAAAGCAGATGAGGCTTGTTCTCCTTTAGTTTCTGGTTCTTTATATTCATTAGTTGCATTCTCTCCCTCTTTTTTATTTACCTCTTTTTTATTTACCTCTTTTTTATTTACCTCTTTTTCCCGCTGAGAATCCATTTTATCATTAATCTTCATCTTGATTTCAGAATCAGGCCCCTCTCCTATTCTTTTTTCATTCTCTTCTGGATTGATTATTTGTTGGGCCTGCACATAAGCTTCTTCTGAAGTTGTTTCAAATTGCTGTCCTCTTAATTCTTTGGTCAGACTATTGATTTTTTTTAGTTTTTCAATATCCATTCTTTACACCTGTGCATTCTGAAAATTTTTTTTGATAAACTCAACCATCATAGAATTGCCCGCCAGGGAAAAGGCTTTCATGGCCAGGCTTATTTCCTCTTCTTCCATTAATTTCTTGCCTAAGAGGTCAAGTTTTTCTCTGTTTTCTGATTTGGAAAATGATTTCAACGCTGGCAGGTATTCCCTTGTTTCCAAACACCTGTTGCCTATCCAATCCAATTTTTCCTTGTCATTTAATGAATCAAAAATTTTATGGCTTCATCCCATTTTTCTCTTTTCACTTCCTCTTCTCCAAGCACTTTGAGCCATCTTTCATCTTTTATCAGCAGAAAAGCCCTGGCTGCATCTCTTAATTTTCCCTGTTTAAAGCATTTTTCTCCTGTTCTTTCCAGGTTGGTTTTATTCTCTGCTACTCTAAAACATTCTATGGCCTTGTCAACTAAACCAATTCTTTCATATTCCCTGCCTACTTCAACTAATTTTTCTTTGTTGCCTGCTAAGAGATAAGCTTTGTAAGCATCTTCTATTTGTCCTTTTCTGATATATCTTTCTCCCAGGGCAATAAGCACTTTGGTTTTAGTCTGGCTGTCAAACATTGAAAGGTTAAGGTTTTCCAGTCCTTTTTGCATCAGCACAGGAATAATTTTTTCAAACTCATCTTTCTTTTTTTCCATCACCAAAAGATTAGAATTATCCTTAGTCTTGTTTAAATGATTTAAATTGTTAAATTCCATTCTCAATTCTTAAGATATACTAATATATAAATGTTACTATTATGTATACTAGTTTCCTAAACAAAAAAGTTTATAAATTGGATAACTAATATTATGCCGATGACAATCAATATCTTGAATTCAGTTATCCCTCCTCTTATCATTGCTATTTTACCTATCTTAACCATTTTTGTTCTTATGGTTTTACTGCGCTGGCCAGCTCTCAAAGCCATGCCCCTTACCTTTCTGCTTACTGCTCTCCTTGGTTATTTCTTTTGGGGAATGTCTTCTGATGTCATTCTTGCTTCATCTCTTAAGGGTATTTTTATTACTGTGGAAATTTTTCTTATCATTTTTGGAGCTATCTTTTTCCTTGCCCTCCTGCAAAAAACAGGTCTTTTGAAGTTGATTGATTATGAGTTCAGTTCTATTTCCAGGGACAGAAGAGTGCAAGCCATCATCATTGCCTGGATGTTTGGTTCTTTTATTGAAGGGGCTGCTGGTTTTGGCACCCCTGCTGCCTTAGCTGCCCCTCTACTGGTCGGGCTTGGTTTTCCTGCTTTGGCTGCTGTCACAGTTGCTCTTGTCGCAAATTCAACTGCTGTTTCTTTTGGCGCTGCCGGCACTCCAGTCATTGTTGGCTTGAGCAGTGTGCTCAGGCATAAAATCCCTCTAATATCTCAATTTCTGCAGCAGGTCACTGTTCAAACCGCCTTGGTTCATCTTATCGCCGGCACTTTTATCCCTTTGATTATGATCTCTATCCTCACCAAATTCTTTGGGCAAAAAAAGAGCTTTAAACAGGGTTTAGAAATTTGGCCTTTTGCTCTTTGGGCTGGTCTTTGTTTTACCATCCCTTCCTTCTTAACTGCTTATTTTCTTGGTCCTGAATTTCCTTCTCTTATTGGGGGGATTCTTGGTCTGATCATCCTGGTTATCACTACTAAAAAAGGATTGCTTATTCCCAGAAAAAACTGGGATTTTGGAAAATGGGAAAAACATTGGCATCAAAAGAGTATCACTGGAAAAAAGATTAAATCAAAAAAAGAATTGAAAAAAGAATTTGGGGGAAGATTAGAAAAAGAGAAGTTTAAAAAAGATTTGAAAAAACAATCTCTCTGGTCTGCTCTCTTCCCTTATATTCTTATTGGTCTTTTGCTTGCCCTAACCCGCCTTCCTCAGCTTGGTCTTGGTGACTGGCTCAAAAAACTATCTGTTAGTTACCCTCACTTAATTAACACTCCAGTTTCTTACTCTCTTGCACCTCTTTATTCTCCTGGAGTAATCTTTATCTTGGTTGGTCTTTTTCTGGCTTTTTTCTACCGTCTCCGTCTTAAAACAGTAACCACTGCTCTTGGCTCAACTTTTAAGAAAGTTGCCCATCCTTTTCTGGCTCTTATCTTTGCTGTTGGTTTTGTTCAGATTATGATTAATTCTTATCTTAATCTGTTTGATCTGGGAAGCATGCAGCTTGTCCTGGCCCAAAGCCTTTCTTCTTTTCCTTTTCTTGAACCTGTCATTGCTCCTTTTACTGGCTTTCTTGGTTCTTTTATTGCCGGCTCTAACACTGTCAGCAATATCTTTTTTGGTCTTTTTCAGTATGAGACAGCTTTGACTATGGGCCTTTCTACTGTCACCATTGTTGCTCTCCAGAATGTTGGGGGTGCTATTGGCAATATGGTCTCTGTCCATAATATCATTGCCGCCTCAGCTACTGTTGGCTTGACAGGCAGGGAGAGTTATATTATCAGGCACAATCTTTTGCCAGCTCTTATCTATTTATTCCTGGTCTCTGTTGTTGGTGCAGTGCTTTTATTTTTAGTTTAACTCTTTTCTTTGCATCTTTAAACCAAACTTTTTTAAATCATCACTTCTTCCCATAATTTATGACAGATTTAATTATTAATGTTGGTCTTGGAAAAGGAACTTGGCGGGAAGCCAGAGAGGTTTGTCAGGCAGAAGAATGGGATAACATTCTTGTTGTTACCAATGAGTTTGGCCGGGAAAAGTTTGGCCTGGAAGGCAAAGAATTTGAATTAGCTGTTGTTGATATTGCCCAGAGCATTGAAGATATGAAACAAGAGGTTGAAAAAGCGATTCAGGAAAAGATTAATTCTAAGGAAACTGAATTTGCTCTTAATCTTGTTTCTGGTACTGGCAAGGAGCATATGGCTATTATTTCTGCTATTCTCAAATCAGGCAAGGGTTTCCGTTTAGTCACAGCAGAAGAAGGTAAGCTCAAAGAAGTTTGATTAAATCTAAAAAGCTTCAAAAAGCGCAAGATTGATCAAAAAAGTTGATAGAATCTTATCACTCTTTCATTATCTTCATCCATTTATAAAGCAATCTTTCTGTTGCCCTGAATAATTCTCTTTCTCTTCCTTGTATAATAATACAATTGCCTTTGAGGATTACTTTGGTCTCTTCTTTACTATTATCCAGAAAAATCACTGATTTGTTAGTATCTTCACAAGTAACTGTGGGTATGCCGTCGTGTTTTTCATTATAATCAAAAGTATAAGCCATCTCCATTTTTTGTTTAGCCACATAAACAAAAAAGGTTGATAACTCCAAGGCAGAAACTGAAATGTATTGGCTGTCATTAAGAGGATTAAAAGTTACATAATGGGGCTGGTTGTCAAATACTTTATTGATTTCTCCTTCTATGGGAACATCTTCTACCTGGTAAGGGTTGTTGTGATAAGTTAAGTCAAAAGTTTTTTCATTATGAGAATATCTGAAATCCCAGAGATTGTTCGGCTGCCTAAAAAAGACAAAGTTATTGTAGACTATTGTTTCTTTTTCTTCCCCATCATTCTCACTGCCTCCATCTTCATAAACATCTTTGATTATCTTCCCAGTTGGATCTCCTGCATTTCTCCAGAACATAAACCCTGCTATCCCGAATATCAGCACCAACACCACCAAAACAGCCATGCTCCTTGATTTTTTAACCTTGCCCTGGCTGGATTTTTCTTTTTCATTTTCTTTGCTCTTCTTCTTTTCTTTAACCTTATCTAGCTCTTTAATCTTACCTTCTCCTCTAGTCATATCTACCTCTTTATCCCTGCCCATTTCTTTAGTTTCTTTAGATTTACTTATTTTATTTTCTTTATTTTTATCCATTTTCCATCATCAATTTAAACTATTTTAAAATTCCCAGATACGCATAAAGCAGGCCGTCTTTCAGAGCCAGGAAATCCCGGCTGTAACCTGCTCTCATAATAATGCACTGACCATCAATTTCTAAAATAGTTTTTTCTTCGGATTCTGAAACAAGATAAATTACTGGATGGCTGGCACTGGCATTAGCACAACTTATGACTGGCAACTCGTAGCTGTTATTAGCAGTCAGGGCCTTAACCACAAAAATTTTCTTGACTGGATTGTTCCCAAGTGTCTCTTCTAAATAATAAATTGCGCTGGCAATACTTTTTATTTCTTCATCGCCTTCATCAAAAGTCATCATCAGACTATCTACTTCCTTAATCAACTCAGCTCCTTGTTTAAATTCTTCAGTCAGATTCAGTTTTTCTATGCTCTCTGGTAGATAATGAAAATAAAGTTTTTCTCCCTCAACTATTGTACTCAATCTGTTATTCTCAAGCACAAAAGTATGGCCATCGTAAGTAAATGTCTGTTCTCCTTCATTCCTGCCCAGCATAATCCCCAAAGTACTAAAAATCATTATCACTGCGATAAACCCTCCCCATAAGAGTCGAGGATTGATTTTTTTCTTTTTTGGTCTTCTCTTGAATTTTGCCATTATTACTCCCTACTCATCATCAGAAAGAGCATTGCTTTTTAAATTTTTTCTTAATTTCAATTAAATCAAGAATAAGCATTTTTCAATTTAAACAGTGCTAAACTTTTTATTCTATTTTAGAGATGATAAGAAGTGATTAGAAACATTTATAAAACTGTCTCATTGAAATATTATAGATGAAAAAGACTGTTATTAAGTTAGTGGGTGTTCAAAAGTTTTATCATATGGGAGAGATAGAGGTTCCTGCTTTGAAAGGGATTAATTTAGAGATTCGGCAAGGCGAGTTCGTTGCTATCCAAGGCCCTTCTGGTTCTGGCAAGTCTACTTGTATGAATATGGTCGGTGCCCTTGATGTGCCCACTGACGGGGCTATTTATCTTAAGGGAAAAGATATTGCTGAAATGACCGAATCAGAATTAGCCCAATTAAGAGGCAGGACTATTGGTTTTGTTTTCCAAACTTTTAATCTTATTCCCACTCTGACTGCTCTTGAAAATGTCACTCTACCTATGATTTTTCAACGAATCTCTTCTGTTAAAAGAGTCTCCCGCGCTGAGAAACTTCTCCAGCTTATGGGGCTTAAAGAAAGGATGACTCACCTGCCTTCTGAACTTAGTGGTGGTCAGCAGCAGAGGGTGGCTATTGCCAGGGCTTTAGCTAATGATCCTGAGGTGGTTTTAGCTGACGAACCCACTGGCAATCTTGATTCCCAAAGCGGCAGAGAAATAATGGCTATTCTTAAAAAGTTGGTTGAGGAAGGCAAGACAGTGGTTATGGTTACTCATGATGACAAACTGGCCAAGATGGCTCAGAGAA
Organism: uncultured Methanosarcinales archaeon; assembly: GCA_964585285.1. Classification (GTDB taxonomy): domain Archaea; phylum Nanobdellota; class Nanobdellia; order Woesearchaeales; family CAZPDB01; genus CAZPDB01. The sequence continues at coordinate 4,902 of CAZPDB010000009.1, read as the reverse complement.
TTGAATATCTCAAAGATGGGATTATCACTAATGATAAAAATAAAATTAATAAGATTAATAAAATTAAAAATAATAATAATAATAATAATAATAATAATAATAATAACAACAACAACAATAACAAAAACAAAAATTAATTCGGTGAAGACAACCAAAAGTATTAAAAATAACAATATTAACTAATAATAAAAAAGAATTATTTATTGAACTGTTATTTATTGAACTGTTTATGATTAAAAATAAGTTAATAAAAAAAACAAGTTAAAACAGACTAAAAAAAGAATGGTGAGAAAATGAAAAAAATATCCTCTCTGATTTTTTCTTTGTTAATTCTTTCTTTATTCTCAGTCTCGGTTATAGCTGATTCTCTATCTACTTATATTCAGGAGAGTAGCCTTATCAAGGTTTCTCTTTATCGTCAGGATCCTGATCCAGCTGAGCCCGGCCAATATGTGGAATTAAGATTTAATATTGAAAATCTTGGCAGTGCCACAGTTCAAAAAGTTGAGGTCAAGATTGAACCCAAATATCCTTTTACTCTTAAAAAAGGTGATTCAGCCCTCAAAACCTTTGTCAGTGTTAAGAGCAACCTTGTTGGTGATGATGGAGCCATTGCCAAATACACCTTGCTGGTTGATAAAGATGCTGTAGAGGGAGAGGATGAGATTGAGGTTTATTATCGTCTTAATGATGACCCCAGGTGGTTTAAAACTGAACCATTTGCTGTTAATATCAGAACTTTTGATGCTATTATTTCAGTGGAAAAAGCAGAAGTTTCTCCTCAAAGAATCCCTCCTGGCAAGTCAGGTCTGCTTAATTTAACTCTTGATAACATGGCTGATTCTATTCTCAGAAATGTTCAGGTTAAATTAAATTTTAACAGTTCTGTTCCCCTTCTCACTCTTGATTCTTCTAATCAAAAAACAGTCAAGGTGGTTGACAGGAATGAGAGGATTAATCTCCAATTCCAGCTTCAGGCCAACCCCGAAGCTGAAGCTGACCTCTATGAAATTCCTATCTCTATTAGATACACTGACAGTCTTGGTAATAATTATTCTAATCAGGAAACCATTGGCTTGGTTGTCGGCGATGCTCCTGAGTTAGGCATTACTTTAAAAGATTCTGAGATTACCAAAACCAAACAAAAAGGCAACATCCTTATTGATTTTGTTAATCGCGGCGTGATTAATATTAAGTTTCTTAATGTTAAGCTTCTGCCGAGTGAAGATTATGAGATTATTGGCACTGATGAAAATTATCTGGGAAATATTGATTCTGATGATTTTGAAACAGCTGAGTTTGAGATTTATGCTCAAGATGAAAATCCTCAGCTTTCTTTTCTTATTGAATATCAGGATGCTAATAATATCAACTATGAGAAAGAGTTAGAGTTGGAGTTAAAGACTTACACTTCACAAGAGCTTAAAAGATTTGGTTTAGATAACCAGGGAGGTTTCTTAAATATTTTGACTATCATTGTTTTCTTGGTTATTCTCTTTTTTGTTTTTAAGTTTTATCGCCGTTACAAAAAAAGAAAAGACAAAAAGACGAAAAGACAATTAAAAAACAAGACTGGATCCATTTAAAAAGAGTAAAGCTTATTAGTTAAGATTCTCTTTATTATCAGAATGATTAAAGACTATATTTCCTTTGCTTTCAAAACCTTTGCTCATCGCAGAATGAGAAGCTGGCTGACTATGCTCGGTATTTTCATTGGCATTGCTGCTATTGTTTCTTTGGTTTCTCTTGGTCAGGGTTTGGAAAAAGCGATTGTCTCTGAGTTTAGTGGTCTTGGCACTAATCGTTTGGCTGTTCAGTCAAAAAGCTCTGGTTATGGTGTGCCCGGACTTGGTGCCCAGAATCCCATAACCAAAAGTGACTTGGAAGTAATTGAAAAAGTGGGTGGGGTTAAGAGAGTTGCTGGTCGGTGGATTAAATCTGGAAAAGTGGAAGCTTATAATCAGGTGAAGTATGAAGCCATTATAAGCATGCCTCATCGCTCTGAGGATAGGCAATTAATGTTTGAATCATTGGACATTAGTACTGATGCTGGCCGGATGCTTGAGTCAAAAGACAAGCATAAGGTTGTTGTTGGCTGGAATCTGGGCAATAAACCAGTTTTTGGCCGGGAATTAGAAGTTGGTAAGAAGATTTCCCTTGAAGATGAAAAATTTGAAATTGTGGGCATTCTTAGAAAAACTAATTTTCCTTTTGGTAATTCTTTTCTGGTTATGAATGAGGATTCTATGCGTGATCTTTTTGATGAGCCAGATAAATTGAATATTATCTTGGCTGAGATTCATCAGGGAGAGAATATGGATATAGTGAGAGAAAGGATTGAAAAAGATCTTAGAAGACACCGGGGTGTTAAAAAAGGCAAGGAAGACTTTGAGGTTCAAACTCCTCAGGAGCTTATTAAAACTCTTAATCAGATTATTGCTGTTATCCAGATTTTTATTATTGGTATTGCTGCTATCAGCTTAATTGTTGGAGGCATTGGTATTATGAATACAATGTACACTGCTGTTCTCGAAAGAACCCGTGAGATTGGAGTAATGAAATCTATTGGAGCCAAAAATTCTGACATTGCTCTTATCTTCCTTTTTGAATCAGGTCTTATTGGTTTGGTTGGCGGAATTATCGGTATTCTCATTGGTGTAGGTTTTAGCAAGTTGGTTGAGATTATTGTCTCTCAACTTTTCACTACTGGTTTGGTTAAGATGTATTTTCCCTGGTACTTGATCCTGGGTACGATGGCTTTTGCTTTTTTAGTCGGAATTATCTCAGGCACATTACCAGCTCTGCAAGCTGCTCGTCAAAATCCGGTGGAAAGTTTAAGATATGAATAAGTTTAGAAAGTATGATTTTAAATAGGTTTAAAGAATATAAATAATTTTAAAAAGGATTAATCCTAAAAAACAAGAAAGGTGAACAAATGACTGAAAAAAAGGGAAAAAAGAAAAAAACACTTAAGGAAAAGATAATCAGAAAATCAGCAAAAACTAAAATTAGTTTTAAAAAACAATCAGCTATTCTCTTAACTGGTGCTTTTACTCTTGTCGCTGCTTTGGCTTGGAATAGTTTTGTTCAGGACTTATTTAATACTTATTTTTCAGTTGGCCAGAGTATTTGGGGAAAATTTGGGTATGCTCTCACTGTTACCATTGTAGTGGTTATTATTGTTTCCTGGCTGGCTAAAATAGAAAAAAAGGAAGCTGCCTGAAGAAAAGAACAAAGATTAAAATATTAAAAAGATTAAAACACTTAAAAAAATAAGATGGGATTAATAAATCTGACTGAATTAAAAGTGGGTGTTGTTATTACTCTTATTCTTAAACTTCTGCTTACCAGTATTTTTCCTTATCTTATTTATATCAAAGATTATACTATGGCTTTGGCCACTTTAATTGCTATTTTCATTACTTTACTGCCTTTTTTTCTTAAAAGAACCTATAAGATTAATGTTCCCTGGCTTTTTGATTTTCTTATTGTCTTAGCTCTTTATATGCATACTGGGGGTGTTGTTTTTAGGTGGTATGAAACCTATCCTTTTTGGGATATCATTCTCCACCTTCTTGGCCCGGCTATTATTGCTCTGCTTGGTTTTTCAATTGTTTATATCCTTTATTTTATTAAAAAGATAAATCTCAGCATACCGATGATTGCTCTTTTTGCCTTTATGTTTAGTCTTGGTATCAGCACTCTTTGGGAGATTGGTGAGTTTACCACTGATAGTTTGATTGGTACAAACTCTCAGCCCAGTCTTGAAGATACTAATTGGGATCTGATTTTTAACACTCTTAGTGCTTTCATTGTCTCTCTTTTGGGAATGATTTATGTCCGGTTTACTCCTGAAAAAAAGGTTCAACATTATATTTATGACATTCTGGGTAGGGAACTCTCAAATTGATTGATTCAAAATAAAAATTAAATTAAAAAAAACTAATTAAATTAGAGCAGATAAAGATAGAGGATAAATTGGATAAGTGAATGATTAAAAAATGGTTTTTGATTTGGGGTTTTATAAAGAATACTTTTGTTTAGTCTGGACTAGTCTGAGAAAGAGAAAACTTCGCAGTTGGCTGACTATGCTGGGCATTTTTATTGGTATTGCTGCTGTTGTTTCTCTTATCAGTCTTGGTCAAGGTCTGCAGGATTATATTGATGAACAATTTAAACTCTTAGGTGCAGACAAGGTCATGATTTTTCCTCGGGCTGGACTTGGTGCTCCTGGGTTAGGTGGAGAAGAAGTTTTGACTACCTCTGACCTGGAGCAAATTAAAAAAACCAGGGGGGTTACCCAGGTTTCTTCTCTTCTTACAACTTATGCTGCTGTTGATTTTGGTGAGGAACAGACATATCAATTTGTTTCTGGTATGCCCACTGGAGAAGACCGTAAATTAATTGAGGAGATGTTTAATTATTATATTGAAGAAGGAAGACCTCTTAAAAAAGGTGATCGTAATAAGGCAGTGGTGGGAATCAATTATTTTGTTGGGGACATTTTTTCTAAACCAGTTAATTTAAGGAATAAGTTGGAGATAAGCAGCCAAGAGATAAAAATTGTTGGCCGGATGGAACGCATTGGCAATCCAGCAGATGATGGAGGCATTCTCATTCCTATTGACACATTCAGGGAAATCTTTGACGTGCCTAAGAGGGTTGATTACATTATTGCCAAGATTTCTCCCAGTCTTGACCCGTCTCTGGCTGTTGATGATATAGAAAAAACCCTTAGAAAGTATCATAATCTTAAAGAAGGTGAAGAAAATTTTGTTGTTCAGACAGTTAAAGAGTTGCTTTCTACTTACAGCACCATCCTTAATGTTGTTAATGCCATTGTTGTCGGTATTGCTGCTATCAGCTTAATTGTTGGAGGCATTGGTATTATGAATACAATGT
>CAZPDB010000008.1:0-24288 GCA_964585285.1 uncultured Methanosarcinales archaeon | reverse complement strand
ATGAATAGATAATAATGGCCAGGCCGGCAATTAATGAGGTTATGGTCCAGCCTAAATGAAGCGATGGAGCTCTTTTTTTCTCCCCTGTTTTTTTTTCCTCTCTTTGTATGGTGATAAAATAAAAAATATAAATGACAATAAAAGAAAGTCCTTCTATCCTGGTCAGTTTGCCATCATAACTGAGCAGGAAGAGGAGAATTATTGATCCTATAAGCATAGTCCCTTCTCTTTGAATCTCTCTCTTGGTCAGGGTAAAATAGCTTATTAAGCCGACCACCCCCAGTGTTAGAATCAGCTGGCCAAAACAGCTTCCTATGATATTTCCTATGATTATCCCGCTTGTTTCCACACCCTGCAGTCTTTGTACCCCGCTAGTGATTGAGACTATTAATTCTGGCAGGTTTGTGCCTATGGAGAGGATGGTTAAGCCAATAAATACTCTGGAGACCTTGAAATGCTTGGCTAAGTCAAGCGCCCCCCTCACTCCTAATTCTGTCCCTAACCATAAACCAGCCACTCCCAGCAGCAGAAGAGTTATTATCATAAATGCCATTTGATTAAATGCCTCTTTTTTGATTACAGGAAAAAGCATACAAAGAAATGCTTTGGCATTTCTTGTACGCAAAATCATCTCTGATTTTGCTGTACCTCTCCTTTAGGAGGTTTGCTCATCTTTGTTAAGTTAATTTGTAAGGTATGCTTTTTCCGGCTCACTCAAAAATGCTCGGCATTTTTAGTGCCCCAAAAATTATTAAATTTTTGAGGGCAACAACCTCGCTTGTTAATGAGTTAATTTTTTAATAAACATACCTCTCCTTTAGGTGAGGTTGTTGATTTTGTTCCTTTTTTATGCTGTTTTTGTTTAGCCTTTCCTTTAACTCATTCTTTATATCCTGATTATATAAAATCTTTTATTATTTTGCTGATTATATAAAATTTTTTGACTCTCTTAAGCTGCTATCCAAAGGTTCTGCCCTCTGACAAAGTTAAATTGGTCAGTGGTCGTCCTGGACTTAATGAAGCCCAGCCACCCAGCCAGACAGTTCTGACAGAGAAGACTGCCTGAACAAAAAGAAAAAAGAAAAAAGAAAAAAAAACAAGGCCAAAAAAATAAAATACCTTTCTGAACTCAAAAGTTTTATAAATAGTAAAATAGATTTTTAATTATATGCTTTCCCTTAGCACTTTTATCCATTTGTTTGAAACTAATTTTTATGTTCAATTAGTTGTGCGCTCTCTTATTATTGTCTTTATTTTTTTATTTCTAAAGATTATGATTAATTTTTATTTTGGGCGCCTTTCTAAGAAAATTCTCCATAGTAAAAACGCTGAAGAATCCAAGAGGAGCAAAAAAACAAGAATAACTTTTTTGAATAAGTTGATTTCTTCTGTTCTTATCATTCTTGCTTTTTTGTTTATTCTCTCTGGCATACCCCAGTTTAAGTCATTTTCTTATTCTCTTTTAGCCAGTGCTGGTATTTTAGCTGTGGTTATTGGTTTTGCCACTCAGAAAACACTTTCTAATATCATCTCTGGAATTTTTTTAGCTTTATATGAGCCTTTTCGGGTTGGTGATAAGGTCAAGATGTTTGATTCTTATGGAGAGATTGAGGATCTCACCCTTAGACACACTGTTATCAAGACCTGGGATAATCGGCGCCTTCTTATTCCTAATTCCAAGATTGATGAGCAGGAGATTATCAATTTCAGCATTAAGGAAGAAAAGGTTTTATGGACAACAGATATGGGTATCAGTTATGATTCTAATATTGATCAGGCCAGAAAAATAATGATTAATCAGGCTAAAAAACATCCTTCTAACCTTATCCATTCTGCTCCTAAAAAAGAGAAGCCTAATTATGAGCCTTTTGTCAGAGTGACTCAATGCGGTGATTTTGCTGTTAATCTTAAGTTATACTTTTGGTCTGAAGATGCCTGGGTTGCCTGGAAGATGGGTTATGAATTGACTGAATCAATCAAGAAAGAGTTTGACAGGGAAGGTGTTGAGATTCCTTTCCCTTATAGGACTATTGTTTACAAGAAGGATTTGAATAAAGGAAAAACAGGAAAGAGTTTAAGAAAAAAAGTTTCCAGGGAAAAAGGTTCAAGAAAAAATGCTCTAAAAAGAATAAGCTCTAAAAAGAATAAGAGCAGTAAGAAAAAAAAGAAAAATAAATAATTGGGATTAATAAAAGTTAGGAGAGTTAAGTTAGGAGAGATAAGATAGGATATTAAATGCTAAACAAGAAAAAGGGGTTTAATGATGATTATTGAAAATGTGCTTTTGACTTTTCTTGTTATTCTTGCTTTGAGCCTGGTTATTCCTGAATTTTTCAAGAAGTTCAAGATCCCTTTTTTTACTTCTATCATCTTGATTGGTGCTGTTGTTGGCCCTCACGGATTTAATTATGTCCAGTCTAATAATGTTGTTGAGTTTTTTGGTTTTTTGGGAATGGCTTTTCTTATGTTTATGGCTGGTTTGGAAGCAGACCTGGGCAAATTGAAAACTTTAAAAAAACAATTATTTGTTCTGGCTGGTCTTAATGGTCTTCTTCCTTTTGCTGCAGGTATCTTTATTAGCAGAGCTTTTGGTTATTCCTGGCTGACCAGTTTCTTGGTTGGAACTATCTTTATCTCTTCATCCATAGCAATTGTTGCCCCTTCTCTCAAGTCAGCTGGTTTGTTTAACAAGTCTATTGGCCAGCTTATCCTTTCTGTTGTGCTCCTTCTTGATATATTGAGTTTGGTTGTGCTTGGTTTTATCCTGCAGAATGTGGCCCCTATCACTAACCTCCCTCTTTTTCTTTATCTTATGATTCTTATTATTTCTGTGGCTGTACTTTTTTATCTTCTTCCTCGCTGGACAAGATATCTTTTCAAAAAAAGATTCCCCTCTAAAACAGAATATGAGGAAAGACTGCGTTTTGTTCTTGTTATCCTTATTAGCGTCCTCTTGTACTTTTCTGTTTTGGGTGTCCATCCTATTCTGGCTGCTTTTCTTACTGGCCTGACCTTGTCTGTTCTGGTTAAGTCCAAAGAGTTCAGGGATAAGTTCAACACTCTTGGTTATGGTCTTTTTGTGCCTGTTTTCTTTTTTATTGTTGGTATGAAGATGGATCTATCCATTCTGACCAGTTTTGATATCAAGAACTTGCTTATGGTTTCTATTATTTTTGGTTTAATCATTTCCAAGTTTTGCAGTGGTTATTTTGGCGGAAAGCTTGTTAAGCTTTCTTCCCCAGAGTCTTTGTTTTTCGGCACTGCTTCAACTATTCAGATTACCACCACTTTATCTGTTACCTATGCTGCTTCTTCTTTGGGGATTCTTGATTCTGCTTTGGTCACAGCCATTATTATCATGTCTGTCATCACTACTCTGCTCGGACCTCTTTTACTGAGGTTTCTGGTTCATTTTCATGATTAGGGCAGTTAAAAAATTAATAAAAGAATATAATAGGGCGACCGCCGGGACTTTCAACCAGCTCTTATCAAAGTTTCTGTTTTTGAACCCGAACTAGAGGATATCTGCAGTAAATTTTTAACATCTCTAAAATTACTGCCACAGTCCTCTGTGCTAACCAGATTACACCACGGCCGCCATTAACAACTAATACCTAATCTCTTCCTCTGCTTCTTAAATAATTTTCGTTTTTGATTTTAAATAGAATTAATGCTTCTTCTTATATCTTCCTCTTTTCTCTACAACTTCTAGTCTTTTCCAGATTTCTTTTGCCTCAGCATAACTTTTTTCATATCCTTTGACAAACAATTTAAATCCCTTTTCAAAAATTTCATGATGGGCAGATTCTAAAGCTTGTCTAAAAAGATGTACATCAACTGCCTTGTCTTCAATTTTATGAGAGAAAAAACTCAGCCCAAAATCAATAAAGTAAAGCTCTTTTTTATCCTTGTGCAGTATCATATTGGAAGTGGTTAAATCACCATGGATGATATGGTTGGTATGCATTACACCTACCAGCTCTCCAATCTTTTCGCACCATTTTAGGTCTGCCTTCTTATCACTCAGCACATCCCTTAGTTTTTGGCCTGGGATAAACTGCATTTTCAGTTCAGTCTTATCTTTTCTGATTATCTCTGGAGCTGGAAAGCCAATCAAAGACAGTTTTTCAAGCACCTTGGCTTCTCTTTTGGTTCTAAAGGATCTCAGGGGTTCATCTATTTCCTTAATTCGATAGTCTTTTTTGACCCTGTCCTTGATTACTTGGTTATTCTGCTGGTAGATTATTGCTTCTGCTCCCTGCCCAATTACCTGCCCTGTTGATTTCTTGACCATTAGAACAAAAGATTTTTTAGTTAATTTAAAAATTTTGGGTTTGTATTTTTTAACCTCTCTATTCTTAGCCTCTTTTTTTAGATTTTCAATTGATTCTTTTATATTCTCCATAAACTCATCACAAAATTTTAGTTGCATCTCTCTTTGTTGTCTTTCATACCACTACTTAAATATAAAAACTCTCTTTGGTTTTCTTTCTGCATAATCTTAATATTTAGCTTAAAAAAGAATTAAAAAACCAAAAGGGGTGAATAAGATGAGAAAGTATTATGGCAGTCCATCACCAATTAAGAAGAGGTCATTAGGCAAATCTATTACTGCTCTTGTAGCTGTGGGCACTCTTTTTTATGCTGGCACTAAATGGCAGCAGTTTCTTGATTCCAGAAAACCTTATCAGATTATTAATAAAGAGGGCATTTATCTCTTTCTTGATCAGCAAAAACAGCTCAAGTTTCCAGCTTCTACTTTAAGCGATATGTATCAGGCTTTGGCTCAGGCCAAGCCCGCTGATGAGCATAATCAGGGTTATTTTAGTCAGTTTAAAGAGAAAACTGATCACACATTAGATAAGCTTCTTAGGGTGCTAAAAGGAGATGAATAAAACTATTTTAGATAATAAAAAAGGTGAAAAAAATGAAATTTGAAGAATCCCGCCAAGTTTATGGTCCGCTTGAAGAAAAGATTGAACAAAAAAACAGTCAAGATAATAAGAAGAGAGAGGGTGGAGATAGTGATAAGAAACATAATCAGCAGGGAGTTAATTTAAACCGAAACAATCCTAATTTTTCCAGAAGATTTAAGAGTTTTAAGAATAAGAATAAGAATCCACTTTCCAGTCAGGAACAGTTTTCTAGGATTAAACAGAGCCAAAAGGACTTTTTAGGCAAAGAATGGGATACTCTTCCTCAGGTTATCCGGGGCTATGTGGTGGAGATAGCTTTATTCCTTGGTTACCAGCCAGAAAGATTGCTGGAGAAAAAAGAGCAGGCCTTTGAACAGGCAGAAGCAAAATTAAGAGGTTATGAAAACCAGCTGAATAATCAAATTTTGACTATTATTGGAAGAAATGAGACAACTGTCAACAGGTTTAGAAATGTTGCTAAAAAAATTGATGAGGTTGATGAAAACCTTGAGGTATTACAGATTGAAATAGAAGAAATAGGTTATCTTCTTAACTGTTATCACCACGCAGAACCAATTGATGAGAGCAGGCTTTCTGTTACTCCAGAACTGGCTCTGCTTTCATCCCCTGAGTTGGAAAAAAAATTAGTTGAGGCCAAACAGATAAAAAGAAATGCCAAACTTAAACAGGTAGGACTTTATCAGACCAGTAAGAATTATCAGGTAGAGATTAAACAATACCAAGCTGAGGAAGGAAATATTCAAAAAGAGCTGAGTAGGATACGCTCTTTCCAGGAAAGGATCTTTGAAGTCAAGGCCAGTATGAGTTTTAGCAGTCCTTATCAGCAGCTTCAGAGAAGGGTCCAGACTGATTCTCTTTTTGAGAAAATTTGTGTCTCATTTGATGATTGTCAGGGAACCTTGATTAACCTTATTGAGTCCACAGAAGAAGTTGAAACCATGGACTCTCCTGTACCTCATATAGAAGTTGATGTACGGGTAGAGGAGTATTGTCAGAGACAGCACCAGAAATCCATTGACTCTATTGAAGAAGGCAATGCTCATTTTCAGAGATTGTACCAGGACCACCATAATGCTAAAGCAATCTATTTGAGTGATTAGAATGGGCAGCTGGATGTCTCTTTTAACCAAGGCCAGGGATTATCACCATTCCTTGGAATCTTTTAGTCAGGAGCCAGTACACTCTCCTGATTTTCTTTCTCATTTAGAAGAAGTTCTTAAGATTAGGTTTATGCTCACAGCTTATCAGGAACAGCTTGATGATCAGGCCAGGGATATTTTTCCTCAGCACGCTGACAGAGTTGAAAAAATAATTTACCGGCTGGAAAAAGATATTTCCAGTCTTTATCAGCAGAAAACTGCCCGGCTTCAGCAGGAGTTTACTTCAACTTATCATCAGTGGCAGGAGCTGGGAAAAAGGATTGTTCAGGAATCATACTCAGTAGCTAAGGAAGAACAGCTTGATATTTCTAAGCAAAAGCTTGATTATCTGGCTAATTTATATGAGCGCTTAGACAGGTTAGAACCAGAAAAACCCCTGCCTCCTCTTATTACCAGCTATCTTCAGAACTTGGAAAAAGAAAAAAAACAAACAGAACAATTAGACCAGAAATTATCTTATCTGACCCATCACTCTTGTTCCAACTCTGAGAAGATTCTGAAAAAAAAGAAGAAAGAGCTGCTTCTTTGGTGTGAGGAAAGAAAGTTTTATCGCGGTCTGCTCCAGGTGAAGAAATATTTTCTTTTTAGGGATCAGGGGTATGCTGATTTATATTCTAATATTGTCTTATCCAAAACAGCTTAAGAAATTTATCTAACAGTGTATCAATTCCTTTTAGAAACCTAACTATGTATCAATTCCTTTTAGAAACCTAACTATGTATCAATTCCTTTTAGAAATTAATCTTCCTGTTGTATATCTTGTTAAGGTCTTCCAGCACACTTCCTTTGTTTACACCATTATTAATCTCCTTGCCCCTGTTCTTGAGATTATTAACATGGTGGATTAGTTCATCAGAAAATGAGCCCAGTTTCTTTAAATATCCTGCTTTGTCATCAAAAGTAACCCCTACTTGTTTTTCCTCAGTATTCTTTTGCAGTGATTTCTTTTCTATGTAGGCAGCTAAGGTATCCAGCACTATTCTTGGCAGTTGTGGTAATTCAGCTAAAATAAACTTGATATTCAGCGAGTCTTCTTGGTTGTCACTCTCAAAGTTTATTTTCAGCTCAACTGATTCCTTGTCAAAGTGCTTGACTTCAGCACTGTTTATCTTCACATAAATAAATTTCATCTTATACCTTAAAAATCAAAAACTATATATATTTATTGCTTCTCTGTTATAATATGGTTAAATCAGGCGTAGAAGAAGGAAAAAAGAAAAAACAAGGAAAAAAAGAAATTAAAAACAAGACTGAGTTAAAGAATCAACCCTGCGGTATTTGCAATAAAAACACTCTCACCCTGATGGAAGAAGAAGCAGAGGTCCCTTACTTTGGCAAGGTCTTTATTTTCAGCGCTACCTGTTCTAATTGCGGTTATCATAAAGCAGATGTTGAACCAGCTGAGCAGCACGAACCAGCTCGTTACACTCTTGAAGTCAGTGGTGAGGGAGATCTTAACATCCGTTTAGTAAGAAGTTCTACTGGAACCATAAAAATCCCCCATATAATCACTATGGAAGGAGGTTCTGAAGCTCAGGGTTATGTAACTAATGTTGAAGGATTGTTAGATAGAGTAAAAAAAGTTCTTGAAGTGGTCAGGGATGAGGAAGAGGATGCTCAGGCCAGGAAAAAGATTAAGAGAATGTTAAAGAAATTAACCCGTGTCCTCTGGGGTAAGGAAAAGCTTAAGATAATTCTTGAGGATCAGTCTGGCAACAGTGCTATCATCAGTGATAAGGCAGTTAAGAAGAAGTTATAACTAAAATTTAGTTGAAATTTTCAATAAAAAATTCACTGCAATTCACTGTTTAAGAGAATCCTCTAATCGTTTATTCAAATCCTGAAGTTTTTCACTCTGTTTTAAGCTCATCTTCATCAATATCTTGTTTTCTTCTCTAAGTTTTTCTATCTGCTTGTCCCTTCTTATTAATTCTTCTTCATACCACTTTCTTAATTCTCCCAAATCCATTTTTTCTTTTTGCTTCTTCTTTTCTTTTTCAAACTGAGTTTCTTCCATAGGCATAGACAAAATGTTTTAAATCAACTATTTAATCTTTTTCTTTTAGTAATTTTTCCTTTAAACTTGGATTTTTTCGAAAATATAAAAGAAAAGTTTATAAATATCAACAACACTATTCAATTACCATGGTAATGGCTACTTTACAAATAAGATTAAACAAGGGATTAATAAAGTTAATTGATTCTCTGGTTAATAAAGGCATTTATCCAAGTCGGTCAGAAGCAATCAGGGATGCTGTGAGGAGATTTGTGTGGGAAAAAGAAGTTGGAACCATACCGAACAAAGGCAGTGCTGTTAAACAAGTCAGGAAAGCAAGAGAAATATTATCTAAAGAAAAAGATTTTGATAAAAGCAATAAGCTATAGTAACTCCTCAGGTCTCTTTGCTAGCACAGTGTAATCTTTTGCTATCTTCTAATAAGGAACACCTTTCCTTTCATCCCCTTCTTTTTGCCAAAGGTTAAGATAAATACAACTATCCACATAAAAACTTCTTTTTACCATCACCTCTCAAAGAAAAAGATTGATTAATAAGTTTTCACCATTTAAATCCGGAAATATTTCATTCTGACCGAAAAGCTTTTAATAACAAAAACTCATTATAAAACAATACTATAAAATAACAGATAATAATACCAATAACAAAAAAGATATTTGAAAAGCCCAAGAAAACAAATTTTTATAGGGCCCAAAAACTTTCAGTTTTTGTGAGAGGTGAAAATGATAGCTAAATTATTCCTTGGTTCAGATCACGCTGGTTATAAACTAAAAGAGGAAATAAAAACATTCTTGGATAAAAAAAAGATTCCCTATGAAGATCTTGGCACCAACTCTCCTCAGAAATGTGATTATCCTCTTTATGCTAAGAAAGTTGCCAACAAAGTAATTAAAGACAAAACAAAAAAAAGCAAAGGAATCCTCATCTGCGGCACTGGCACTGGCATGTGCATGGCTGCTAATAAAATTAAAGGAGTCAGAGCAGCTAATATCTATGACTCTTATACTGCTCAAATGTCCAGAAAACATAACAATGCTAATATTGCTTGTTTAAGAGCCAGAAAATTCAGTCCGGCTAAAACTCTTAAACTTATCCAACTCTGGTTAAAAACCCCTTTTAGTCAAAAATCAAGGCATAAAAAAAGAATTAAGATGCTCAATCAACTCTGAACAAACCAACTAAAATGAGATATATTGTCATTCCAACCATTATGGCCAGTACCCAGGAGGAATTCATCTCCCAGTTAGAGAGATATGCTGGTGTATCTAGAATACAGATTGATGTTATGGATCATAAATTTGTTCCTAACAAGACTATCCTTACTATCCCTAACCTCAGAAAGTTTACCCAACGAACTTATTTTGAAGCTCATCTGATGGTTTACCATCCCTGGAAATATATTTCTTCATTTTCAAAAAAAGGAATTGACCTCTTTATTATCCATTATGAGTCTTTTCTTGAACAAAAAAATAATCAGAAATCACTCAGAACAAGGGAACTGGCTAAGACCCTGGATAAGATTAGGGAGAATAAAAAGGATTATGGTCTGGCTCTTAATCCAGAGACCCCTCTTGAAAAAATTCAGCCGCTGCTTGAACACGCGCACCAGTTAACTATAATGGGTGTTAATCCGGGTTTTTCTGGGCAAAGATTCCAAAAATCTGTTCTTAATAAAATCAGAACAGCTAGAGAAGAATATAAAAGATTGGATATTGAGGTTGATGGAGGTATTAATTCAAAAACACTTAGGTTCTGTAAAAAGGCTGGTGCTAATCTATTTGCTTCTCATTCTGAATTAGAAAAACATTCCAACCCAAAAAAGTTTGTCAGGGAATGGATTAAGAAGGTTAATTGATGAAATTTTAGTTTAAGAACAAAAATCTTATCATTTTTTTGCTGTCATCTCTTCCATCTGAACATAGATATCATTATCTTTTAACACTGGCCCACCGAGATTAATTATCCTTTCCTTTGTTGCTCCTTGATTTTTTAATGGTCTGATAATATCTTTTTCCAGGTCAGGTATATATGTTAGAAATGCCTTTCCTTCTCCTCTGATTTCAAAACTGCTGGAATCAGCAGAAAGAAGCGCAGTTTCTCCTTGTTTTAACATCATCCCATCTCTTTTACTAACTATCTCAATCTCTCCTTGTTTAACTGTCATTAGATAAAAATTGTTGGTCTCATTTTTAAGAGTGTAATTCTCCTCTAACTTAATCTCAAGGGATTCCACAGCAAAATCATCTGTGGCTACCAGCACGCTGCGTTGGCTTTCCTTGCTTATTGGTTGAATCTTCTTCGGTTCAAAGACTTCCAGACATAGGGCTTGGGCAAATTTTTCAAATTCTATTTCCTGTTGAGGATATTTTCTTCCATGCTCTCCTCCTTTATAAGTTAGGCTGCGATTTTTTTGCGGTTCAAACAAGCTGCCTTTTAGCAATGTGTGAACTATTCCTGGTTGGATAAGATAAGTTTCTCCAGCTGAAAATTCAACTAAATTAAAATATCTCTTTAACCCTTCCACTTCGCTTGTCTCTTCCATTATCTCTCTCATCTCTGCTTGTTTTTCCTGAAACATCATTTTTCCTTCAAGAGTCAGCCCATAGAGCATTGTTCCTTGGCTTAAGCTTACCCAGGCTTTCACTTTGTTTCTCAGATGGTTTTGAACTGAAAGTTTTTTTTGTGCAGAAAGATACTTCAAAAAAATTGGAAATGCTTTTATCATAGTTATTTGTTGGCCAAAAAGAGATAGTCCAGCCGGACTTCTTATTGCCTGCTCAATAGTTGTTTTAGCTTTTTTTCTCTGCCAGTTATTATTTTTTCCCTCAAAATGACTTATTCCGTCTGGGTGTGTTGAAGCCAGAAATACTTCACCTACTGGTTTGCCTAGTTTTTTCTCAATCTCGGAAAGATCTTTTCCCAGCAATTCAGACATTGCTTTTGTGTCTCCCCAAACCTTGCCAATATAGATATCAGGATTATTCATGTCAAATTTTAGCATTGTTGTCATCAAAAGAAAAAAATTAATTTTTAACTTATAAAGTTTTAGTTACTCTGGAACAATTTTTAAATCATCTAATCTTTTAAAGAATTATTTTCAATATTGAAAAAAATTCTCAATTTAAAAATCTTTTGGCATAATTTTATAAACTAAATCTCATTTCCTTAGAGTTAACTGGGAGTATATTAATGCTATATTAATGCTATTTGATGCATATTTATGGTCTATAAGCAATTAAACCAATCATTTAAACAAAATTCGGGGGTGGGAGAAATGACTAATCAGTCAGTTCAACCAATATTTATTTTACCAGAAGGAACTCAGAGAAACACAGGAAAATCTGCTCAAAATAATAACATTATGGCAGCTAAGATAGTGGCTGAAACAGTCCGCACCACACTTGGTCCTAAGGGTATGGACAAGATGCTGGTTGATTCTATTGGAGATATTATTGTTACTAATGACGGGGTTACTATCCTTAAGGAGATGGATATTGAGCATCCTTCAGCTAAGATGATTGTTGAGATTGCCAAGACTCAGGAAGAAGAGGTTGGCGATGGTACTACCACTGCTGTTGTTCTTGCTGGAGAATTATTGAAAAATGCTGAAGAGCTTCTTGAGATGAATGTTCACCCTACTATCATTGCTAAAGGTTATCGTCAGGCAGCTGAAAAAGCCAATCAAATATTAGAGAAAATTTCTGAGGATGTCAAAACAAATGATTCTAATACTCTTAAAAAGATTGCTATGACTGCTATGACTGGCAAGGGAGCTGAGGCTTCCAAGGAGAAATTAGCTGGCTTGGTGGTTAAGGCAGTTCAGGAAGTTAGCGAAGAAGGTGAAAATGACAGCATCTATGTTAATCAGGAAAACATTCATGTTGAAAAAAGAGTTGGCAGTAGTGTTGAGGAGTCTGATCTTGTTCAGGGAATTGTTTTAGATAAGGAAAAAGCTCATCCTGGTATGCCCAGATTTGTTAAGAATGCTAAGATTGCCTTGCTTGATATCCCTATTGAGGTTAAGAGTACTGAGACAGATGCCAAAATTTCTATTACTAATCCCACTCAGATGCAGGCTTTTGTTGATATGGAGGAAGAGATGATTAAGAAAAAGGTTGATAAGGTTATTGATTCCGGAGCTAATGTTATTTTTTGCCAGAAGGGTATTGATGATTTAGCTCAGCATTACCTGGCTAAAGCTGGCATCCTTGCTGCTCGAAGAGTTAAACAAAGTGATATGCAGGCTCTTGCCAAAGCCATTGGTACCAGGATTGTTTCTGCTCTGGATGATCTTTCAGGAGATGATTTAGGAAAAGCTGGTGTGGTTGAAGAGATGAAAATAGGAGAGGATGAGATGATTTTTGTCAGGAATTGTAAAAATCCTAAGGCAGTCACTATTCTTCTTCGCGGAGGCACAGAGCATATTGTTGATGAGGTTAAAAGAGCTTTGGAAGATGCTATTGGTGATACTATCTCTGCTTTGCAAAATGGCAAGATTGTTGGCGGCGCCGGCTCTGTTGAGATTGAGCTTTCCAAGCAGTTATCCAGGTTTGCTAGCTCCTCAACCGGACGTGAACAACTGGCTATTGAATCCTTTGCTAAGGCTATTGAGATTATCCCTAAGACACTGGCTGAGAATGCTGGTCTTGATCCTATAGATGTCTTGGCTGAGCTCAAGTCTTCTCATACCAAGGAGTCCAAGAAATGGCAGGGGATTGATGTTTTCTCTGGCAAGATTATTGATGCCTGGAAAGAAGGAATTATTGAGCCTTTAAAGATTAAGACTCAGGCTGTTTCTTCTGCTTCAGAAGTAGCTATGATGATTCTTAGGATTGATGATGTTATTGCTGCCTCTACTGGGGGCAGTGGAGAAACAGGACCAGGACCGGGTGCAGGAGGTATGCCTCCGGGTATGGGCGGTATGCCTGGAATGTAATCCTAAGGTTAAAAGATTTAAAAGATTTAACTGCTAAATGATTTTACAAAGAATTAAAGAATTTTTAAGGTTAAGATTAAAGAATTTATTCAGAGTAAATGTGTTCTATCGGATTTTCAACATCATAAGTTTCTGTTACCAGGCTTTCAATCTGTTTAACATCTAATCCTAATCTTTGCCCTATTTTAATAATTAAATCATTGTATTGTTTTAACATTTTATTTTCTTTTTCAGCTATGTTTAGACATAATCTTTTTAATTCTTGTGCAGTAAGTCCAGGTTCACCTTTTAATTGTTCATCCAAATGATACAAGAGTTGGCTGGTCATGCTTGCATAACATCTTTTAAACAAGAGTAGTTTTTGGAGTAATCCTTCATCATCTGGTATGTTTGAATCTTCTGTTAGATTAATTGCTAGGTCTAAACTTACTGGTTCTTTTTCATCAGTCATAAAATTAGTCAATTAAGAAAACTATATAAATTTTCCTGTGAAAAAATAAAAAAATTAGCTTTTTCTACTGTATCTATTCACAATCACTCCCATAGCCACTACAATCAATAGCAGTGGAACCCAGGGCACATCAGCTGTGAGGTATTCTAGTTCCTGCAACAGCCAAATCACTCCGATTAATAATAGAATCACTCCAAAAAAAGGGAACTTACCTCTTTTATGGGTTTTAATCTCAGTTTTGTTCTCTTTTCCTTTTTCTTTTTTCCTCATTATTGTCACCTTTTAGAATTTTATTAAATTTGTTATTAGTTAGTCTTAAGTTTATTATTTTTAAGTTTATTATTCTTAAGCTTTATATATTAAGATAATCAGAAGAATAGTTTATAAATCTTGTCTTGTTTGGTCATTATCCATTTCTTGAGAAATATATTCCAGAGCACTTTTGCTCAATTCCAAAGCCAGAATCTCAGCACTGAACCTTACGACTGCTCTATTGGAGTTAAGTCCAACAAAAGGATCTCCTTCTAAGAGCACTCGGTGAATTTCAGGCAGCGAGTGAATATTAGCTGGGGTTTTCCCTCTCACTCTCTTATAATCTCCTTTCATTGTTCCCAAAAGAGTGTTGATTCCTTCTTGTGTAAGAGAAAGATTGGTTGTATCATCCCTATTTGGATGGATTAAAACCTTTTTTTTATTAATGTAAATCTCTACCCCAGGCAGCACCATCTTCTTTTGTTCAGTGTAGCCAAGTTGGGTTAAAAACTGCTCAAAGCTTCCATTGTTTAATCCACAATAAACACCTATCTCTTGTTCTAATAATCTTCCTTTTGCCTCTATTCCTCGTCCTAATTCTTGTTCTAAGCATTTCATAATTTTAGGAGGTCTGGACTTCTTTAAAAAGCTTTCGTTCTGTTGAAAATCTGTTGAAAATCTGTTGTAAATTAGAATCAGGGAGAAAGAAGCGTAATCTTTATAAATAGTCTCTCTTTCCGTGATTTTATGGTCGTTAAAGCACAGAGTCAGATGAAAAGAACCAAGAAGAAAAATTGGTTAGATATAGTTGCCCCGACAATTTTTAACAAGCAGATTGTTGGAGAAACCCACACTTCCAATCCTCAGTCTAAGATTGGAACTGTTTTTTCCATCAGCCTGTCTAATCTGGTCAGGGATCCAAGAAAGCAGGCAGTTAAGATTTATTTTAAGATTAATGGTTTGGAAGGAAACAAGTTAAGCACTCAGGCTTGCGGTTATGAAGTTTCCACACCATCTATAAAAAGATTTGTCAGAAGGAATATAAGTCGTGTTGATGATACCTTTGTGGTCAGGACCAAGGATGAACAGCTCTTGAAAATCAAGCCTTTCCTCATCACTCGTTCCATTGTCAGTAATTCTCTTAAGACAAAACTCAGAAAAAGAGTTCGTTACCTGGTTACCAAGGCTGTGGCTGAAAGAAATCTGGATGAAGTTATGCAGCTTGTTGTTGCTCAAAGATTGCAAATGGAGCTTAAAAATCAGTTAAAAAAAGTTTATCCTTTGAGAATTATTGAATTGAGAAAGATAGAATTACTTCCCCCGGGCAAGGCTAAACCCCTTGTTATCAAGTCAGTGCCTAAGAAAAAATCTCAAAAATCTGTTAAGAAATCAACCAAAAATGCTCAGCCAGTTGAAGCCAAAGCATCCAGGATTAAAAAAACTGAGAAAACTGAGTAGATTAAAAAATAGCAGTTGAAACAGAAAAATTCTTATCTATCTTTTATTTGATTTATGATTAAATAAAAGTAAGAATCAATAGGAAAATTTATAAAGAAAAAAGTTTTAAAACAGATTAGATATTGTTTAGGCTTAATTTAAAATTAATTTTATAAAAAGTGGTGATATTATGGCTGCTAAAAAGAAAAAAAAGCAGGAATATGAGATTATTCCCCAAAAAGAGCTTTATACTCTAAAAGAAGAGCTTAAAAAGCTCAAAACATCTAAGGCGACTCTTTCTAATCAGGAATTGATAGGATCAATGGAGAGTCTTACTGATAGTGTTAATGATCTTCTGAGAATGTTTAAGATTGCCAGTGAGGAAATGAAAGTGGAGGAAAGAGAAGAAAAGCTTATTGAAGAGGAATTAAAACCTCTTAGGGAAAGAATGGAAGAGATTTCTGACCAGAATACTGAGATAGCAGAAGGAATATTGACCTTGGCAGAATTAATCAAGGAAAGACTGCCTGAAAAAGGAGCTTATATTTACCGTAGGCATACCACAGAAGAGGGTGAATCACCAAGATCAGAAGAGAGCATAGTGTCTTCAGAAGAAGCAGAGATTCCTCCTGTGCCTCCCCTGCCAGGCAGAAGACCTTCCACACCTCCCCCATCGCACGCTGGTACCGGCTTGCCGCCAATTCCTCCACCGCCTCCAAGAAGAGAAAGGTAAAAAATAAAATGAGTCTCGCAGAATCTTTTGATTATGATACTGATAAATTAAGGCATTTTCTTAAGGGAGTCAGGATTGCTAATTCTAAATTATCTGAAAAAAGAGAGATCAAGAAAAAACTTGAATCCAGATTAGAGAAGATTAAGAAGATTATTGAGCAAAAGAAAAAAAATACTGATGCCAGTAAGGAAGTTAAGGAAATTAAAAAGATAATCAATGAATTAGTTGAAAAAGAAAGAGAATTATCTCAAAGTTATTTTGAAGAGACCAGGGTTATAAAGGAATTGAATCAGAGAATAAAACAATTGTCTGAACAAATGGAAAGAATCAAGCAGGAAAAAGACTATGAAATTACTGATCTTAGAAAAAGGCTTTCCCATTATGTGGAAAAAAGTGTTTTGGAAAGAAAGGGTTTGACACAAGAGCACGGGTTTGCTGGCTTGGAAAAGATTGAGATTGAAAATCTTAAAAAAAGAATTAAGGAGCTTGAACAACTGCATCAAACACTGGCTAAAAACAAAAAAACACCCAAAAGCAAGCTAAAAGAGACTGATAAGAGAATCAAGATGCTTAAGGAAAAAATGGGTTCTCTTGAATCAAAGAATTCTTCAGGAAAAAATAAATAAAACCCAACAAGATTTGCTGGGTTAATTTTTTTAAAAAAATTACAAATCTTTTGCCATAACTGTCTTTCTGTTATTGCTTTCTGCTCTTGCACAGGCATCTTTAAGCATTTGTTGAATCTTAGCATCAAGAGCCTCAGCTAGATCTCCAGCAACATTATATCCTTGGCAAACATCTTTTATTTTTGCTTTCACGATTAACATTGTTTACACCTCCAAAAATTTAGTTTTTATTTTTGTCGCAATTACACTTTTATTTACTCTATAATAAAATTTCCTTGTTTAGTTTATAAAACTTTTGGTCTTTACCGAGGAGAAATTAAAACATATCTTAAAACATACCTAATTCTCCTGTAATCCTGTCTATATTTTCTTCTTTATCAGGTCCAATAGCCACTGCTGTTTTTGTTCCTGGAGCAATGACTGTCTTGCCAGCATCAGTTATCAGGGCTGTTTTCAAACCATTATCCTTGGCCTGTTGAAAATACATCACTAGCTCTTTTTCATCTTTAACTTTCAAGACAACTTTCTTCTGTCCTCCTCTACTCCATTCTTTAACTATCTCCTCATCTGATTTAAGAACTGCGCTGACTGAAGCATGGCTGGCTTGGGCACAAGCCTTTCCCTTGGGCAGCTTTAAATCCTGCCTGATAAGTATGACCTGTTTTAACTCCATAGAATTCTTCTAATTGATTGATTTTATAAATTTAACTGAATCCTTGCAACAAGTTTGGGATTTCCTGATAATTATAAACCATCTTTTTCTCTTTTTCATTGCTGATTACATTATTGAGAACTTGGATTATGTTTTCAAGAAATTTCTCCTGAAAACTTTCTGCTCCATCATAGTAGGAGAATCCCGGAATAGATTCTAATTCTATAATCCAGGGTCTTTGATTTTTATCAAAAGCAAAATCTATAGTATAAATCCTTTCTCCAAATTGTTTCATATTCTTGTCAACAAAGTCAATTATTTTCATAACTTCTTGTGGCAAATCTTCTGGTTTGAGGAATATTTTTTCCCCTCCTAGAGAACAGTTAGTTTTAAGTTTCCCTTTTTTAGCTATCCTGACATAAGAATGGTCTATCTTTCCATTAACTAAAATTACTCTTAAATCATGAACTCCTCTTATTCCCAAGGCTTTTATACCATCTGATGAATCAAGAAATTCCTGTATAACTGTATTGCTTTTTATGTTTGTCCTCTCTTTTTTATCTTTAAAAAAAACTCCATAACCTTGTATTCCATATCTTGGTTTGATAACTATTTTTTCGCTTTTTAGAATTTTTTTTGCCTCATTGAATTCTTTGTTATTATTAACCACCATGGTTTTAGGCACAAACTCTGGAAAATTAACATAGGTTAAGAATTTATCCCAGCAAATATCATTAAGCTCCAGATTATTAAATATCCTCACTCCATCTTTCACATTTTTTTTTAGAGTATCATTGATTTTGTTAGACCTAAAGCGGTCGTAAATTAAGTCCAGCATAACTTTTTTGGTCTTTTTCCATTGTTTTTCTTTTATATCATAATACCATGCTTTTTTTACCATGCCATCGTCGCAAAGAGAAAATGAACTGATGAGAATCTTTATTCCTTTACCTAGGGCAATCCTGGAAAATTTTTCATAAGCCTGATTCAGTCTTTCATTATTGAAAGGCTTATTTTTCCATTCCAAAATGTCTCCAAAAAGTATGCCGATTTTTTCCATTATTCTTCACTGAACTTGAAATTTGATTCTTTTAAAAGTTTTACTCTTTTATTAAAAGAATATTTCATCTTTTGTCTGGCGCGGGCTTCAATTGCCTGAATTATTTTCAAAGCTGGTTTTTTGATTTTTTTTTGCAGGTCTTTTTCCAGTTCTTCTCCTTTAGCTCCCAAAGAAACATTAGTTACCATCTTTTTGGAAGTTCTCTTAACCCCTCCTACAAATTTTTCATTGATAACAAAACTTCTTGTATCCCAGTATTTTCTTTTAATCAAAGGAACATCTATTCTTTTTTGCAATAAATAAGTCTGAGTCTTTTTTAGATGGATATTGTTAGGTAAATAATTTCTTTTCCTGGAGATAAAAACCCTCGCCCCCAGACTGCCATTAATTGGTTTTAAGACATACCCCTTTTTAAAGATGTCTTTTTTTTCTTTGAGGATTTTTTTGATTTCCTGACGAGTATTGACAATAAAATAAGGAGGGATGTTAACTCCATTAATATTTTTGACAATTTCATAAGTGACATTCTTAAACCAGACTAGATCGCGCACAGCCATGGTATTTATGATAGGTATTCCCTTATTCTCAAAATAATGCTTCAACTGGAAATAATTTCTAAGTATGAAATCAGGACTGATCTTTTTGCCTTGAGAATTTATCACTTTTCTTTTTCTTTTGTTCTTTAAATTATACTTTTTAATTATCTGCAAGTTTTGGTTCACTACTGCCCCCCTGTTCACTCTTAGATTGTCTTCCATATAGCAAAGATAGGCCTGAGGAAAAAATTCTTTCATTCGGTGAGATATCCAAGCTCCATTCTCTTTTTCTTTTTTGAACTTATGTTTTTTCCGGACAAAACAGCAAAGATTGTTTGGTTTAAACTGCTCTATGTACTTGGCTATTCTTTTTAGAGTAATAGGATAACCATAAATCTCCTCAAATTCCTTATGCAGAGTGGAAGCAGAATTAGTCTCTATGAACCAGGGTTCAAAATTTTTATCAAAAATAAAATCTAATCCAGCTACTGGATACATTAGGTTTTTAATGTCTGACGCTATTTTAACCATTACAAATGATTTTTTCTTTGTCTTTAAAAAATTTATGATAAAATTAACAAGATATTTTTTTAATTATTCTGCTAATCTTTTTAAAAAGCAAAATTTTTTTAATAGAAGCAGGGATTGATTAATAATGGATACCATAAATAAATGCTTAAACAGGTTTACTTCACATCAATATTTTCTTCTCACCAACAGAGGCAATACTGCTATCCAGATTGCTCTTAAGTTGATGAGGCAACAGAACAAAACTAAAATCATCCTGCCTGATCAGGGAATCTGGCTTTCTTTGCCCCAGCTGGTTAAAAAACTTAAGCTTGCTCCTGCCACTATCAAGACTAATCAGGCTTTCTTTAGCCAACAACAAATTCCCGACGGAGATTTTTTGTTTTATCAGAATCCTGCTGGTTATTTTGCTGAAATAAATGAAAAAGAGATTTATCATTATTGTCAGAAGAAAAAAATCAGGGTTGTTGCTGACATCACTGGTTTTATTGGCACTCAACATATCCATGGGCATTCAGATATGTATGTCTGTTCTTTTGGAGATGATAAACCTCTTAATCTCGGGTATGGCGGCTTTATTTCCTTCAGGGATAAGCAGGATTATCAACAGGCCCAGCAACTTATTCTTGAACATCAAAGGTTTGATCAGCAGAAGATAGAAGAACTGGAGCAAAAATTAATTTCTTTACCGATGAGAATAAATAAGATAATAAAGATAAGTCAAAAAGTTAAGCAGGAATTAGAAAATAAATTCTCAATCATCCATCAGGAAAAAGAGGGTCTTAATGTTATTATCAAGCCAAAAGATGGGCAGGAAAAACAAAAAATCATTAATTATGCTAAAAAAAATAACTATGAGTATGTTCTCTGTCCCTGCTTCATCAGAATTCTTGAACCAGCTGTTTCTCTGGAGTTAAAAAGGTTAGTTAAAGAAGAATATTAATCCAGATGCTCCAGATTAATCAGATAGCTTTTTGTGTCTAAAAAGTCTTCAAATATTCTTGGGCAGGCAGTGTTGAGCCAGCAGTCAATAAAAGGAAAATTTTCTAATTCTTCTTTGTTCAAAGTTTCAAAAAGAAAAACAAAAAATTCTTTGTCAGGGAATCTCTTTTCCAGCTCTTTGACTTTTTCCACTTTAAAATACTGTCCTGGTTTTGTGCTTATCATCACCCCAATCTTTTTAGAACTATGAAATTTTAATAATCTGCCTTTGATTTTTTTCTTATAATTTTCAATCTCGCTTTCTTTGACCACAGCTAATAGTTTAGATAATGGGTTGTATTGATAGACTGCTTTTCCGGTTTTATAAGCTAGTCCCAGCGGGTGAAATCTGCCAGTTCCCACATAGAGAAAAGTATCTATTCTGTCCTTAATTTTTTCTCCAGCACTGACATCACAGCCAAGTATTTGTCCAGCATATTTTTGTTTTCCCTTTTTCAAAAAAACTTTGACTTTACTCTCTTCCAATTGCTTTTTAATCCCAGTTAATTGGTCAGCAAACTGGACAGTTGTTACTAACCCAATCTTTTTCCCTTCCAAATTCCTCACTACTTTTTCTGGCAGTAGAATGCTTTTTTTATATTTTGCCTCAACAAAAATCTTTTCCATTTTGGCTAAGAAAGAATATGTTTATAAAAATTTATGCTTTTATAACTCATCCTTGATTTCTGTTACTATAATTAAAAACATTATGCAGGGCAATGTTTTCTGGTGTTTTTTTCCTGCCTGATTCTGGTTTTTCTTGTTCTCTCTGGGATGTCTGCTGAGATTCTTGCTTTTGTTCTTCCTGTCTCCCTTGTTCTTCCTGACTTATGCTTTGTTTTGGTCTTGGCTCTTCCCTCTGCCTGTTTGCGCCTGTTCTTTTAATCTCAATCAGATTTTGTTCTATCTGCTCTACTTTACTGGTTAATCTGTTAAGTTTATTATTGATATCATCAAGAAGAGGGAAGATTTTTCTTTCCATTCTTTCCAGAGCCACACCGACGTAATCTTCATTATTATTATTATTATTATTATTATTATTATTATTATTGCTACTTTGATCAGGTGAAGCATCACTTTGTTTATAGGGGTTTTGTCCTCCCATTATTCTTCTGTCTATCTCGTTTTTTCTTTTGATTTCTTCAAAATCAGTATCTGCCATTTATTACCTCTAAGCAGATTTTAACTTTTCTTTTAAGTCTTTAATTAAATTAACCTCTACTGGATCAATACCGTATTCTTTGGCCAGATAATAAGAAGTTAAATCTCCAATATATATAGCTGAGAACAGACAGACCATATTAGAGGCTCCAGTCACTTTTATCTCAGTCACATTTACTCCTTTGCTCTTGATTATTTCCTTGGTGATTTTTATTCTGGAAAACATTCTTTTGTTAGCTTGCTCATCTCTTAAAATAATAGTGTGAAAAAATTTGGAAAATGCTGCCTGGGAATAGCCCATCAATTCATTGTGGTTTAGCTCAGAAAAAACATTATAAAAAGCATGGATTTTGGTGTTTTCATTGAACTGGGTTTTCCATCTTAAAGCAGCTGGTGCTAATTCAGGTGTGGCATATACTAGTGGGATCTTGTTAACCAGGTTCTTGGCTAAATCTTCTGCTAAGGAAGTGAATCTGGGGTTGTTTAAAGCCTTGACCAGTTTGCCTACTTCTTTGAGGTCAAATTTGATTATTCCAGAGTTGACCAATACAAAAAGCATTGAAAAAAATGATAAGTAAAGAGCTGCTCTGGGTTGATAATTTTTGGGGATAACTATGAGGTTGTACTTCATCTCTTGGCAAATCTCAGCTAATTTGCCATCAGAAGTTATAGCCACCACTTTAGCCCGGGCTTTAATTGCTTCTTTAAAAGTAGCCAAAGTTTCTTCTGTGTTGCCTGAATAAGAGCTGCTGAAAAAAAGGGTCTGCGGTCCAATTCTGGGCGGTAGAGCATATCTCTTGTTGACAATAATCCTTATCTGGTCATTAAAGAGAATTTTGATAAGATCTCCTCCCATTCCAGAACCTCCCATTCCATCTATGACTATCTCTTTGATTTTGTCTGCCTCTTTGACCTTGAAATCCCCAACTATTTCTCTGGCTGTCTCTATTTGTTTTTGAAATGATTTAATCTGTTCAAGCATTTCCATTAGTCTTTATTCAGAAAAGGGAGTATATAAATTTTGTTATATTTGTCTCTTTATTTTTTTAGAAGATAGTTTTTTTTATTACTTGGTATTGCTTCTTTTATTCATGGTTGATATCCAGAAATAACATCTGATTCTTCAAGGAGTAATCTATACTTCTCACTATCTTTTTCTTTGAGGTATATTTCTTCACCTTTTACAGCTATTCCTTTTGCATCATAACCAAAGGCTATGAATTTATCAACCTCAATCACTATCTCATCAATAGTCACAATCCTTTGCATCTTATCTAGGAGATAAAATAAGGTTTAGTAATATAAATCTTTTGTTTAACATTCTGATAATAGAGTTGAAAGTAAAAACAAGCAAATTATATAAATGAACTGTTATTCTTTGTTCATTATGACAACCATTACCATTATTTCATTATTAATTTCTTTGATTATAGTAGTTGTCAGTCTGCTGGCAGTGTTATAAGACTGCCTGCATTCTTACTTTAAAACAAATTGAATGGAGGTGTTAAAAATGTATTTAGAGCAAACTATGTCCCGAACAAGAAGGGAAGAGTATCAGATAGAGCCAGGTCAGGCTTATGTCATTGCCCCTGGTTTGGATTCTGAGTTGAGGGAAGATCTGCTCTTAGTGAGTAAGGATGATTCTCCTCATAATTTAGGAATTAATTGCTGGCAGGGATTTTACAGGAATAATAAAGTTTTAAAGATGATGGCTCAGGACAGGGAAGGCATTGAACAAATGATTAGAAGCATTGCTCCAGAAGCAGAGATGGTTCTTATTGAGAGGCTTAAGCCAGATTCGCCTGGTGATGGAGCTCCAGCATGGATTAACCAGCAGGGGAATTATGAACCTTATGGTTAATTTATTATAGGCAGCTCTCAGAGCTGCCTGATTATATTTTGTTTAGTTGCATTTTTAGTCGCACTAAAATTGCAGTTGTTGCAATAATAGTAGTTTAAAAAGTGGATAATGTGAGAAGTCAGTTCAACAGATATAATTGAATAAAAAAAGAAAAAATTATTTCATATACTCAAATTCTTTGACTATCAGCCAGCTGAAGACTGTTAAGACAATTGCTCCGGCTAAGACCATAATTATTCCAAAACTATAGTCTCCAACAATCAATCTCCATCCACCAAAGCCCATTGCAATAAAACCAGCCCATAATACTTTATCCATAACCAGCTTCATTATCTCAAACTCTTGTTCTTCAGTCAGCCTTTTCTTGATTTTCACCATGATTATTCACCTCTTTTGATTAATAATTTATGATGTTACAGTTATTGTTGTTTGTAGTTCTGCATAAATAGTACTCCTATCAACTGCTTGCACATTACAAATATAATCCCCTGGATCTAATCTTGTTTTGATAATAGATGGAAAACCAAATGATTCTCCTAAATTCACATCTTTCTTTATGTTAATAATAGTAGGTGTTTGTGGTGTATTGTCACCTGAAGAATTTATACACTCAGAAAATTTAAAGTTAACATTACTACAAGTTCCTTGATTACAATAAAGATTAATAATTATCTCATTTTCTACCTGATTACCTTTAAACACAGGTTTCTCATCAAAAGTAAGTGGTTCATCTGCTGTTGGTGGATTTTTTAGTTTCACACCTTCAACTAATTCTCCTAATTGACCAGCTCCTCTTTTTAAAAAAGTAGAAGCCATATTTATCACTAATCCTAAAACAATAATAGTGATTACTACTATGGCAATAGCTTGCATTGACAAAGAAATTGAGCCTTTTCTTTTCATTATCTTCACCTCTTGTTTTATTCTTGATTATTCAAAGGTTATTTCCTAATTATTATA
>CAZPDB010000007.1:0-27692 GCA_964585285.1 uncultured Methanosarcinales archaeon | reverse complement strand
AAAAAACTGGCTGAATGGTGCAAGAAAGAAGAAGTGAAGATAGCCTTTAACCCCAGCCTCTATGTGACCAGAATGGGATTAAAAAAACTAAAAAAAATAATTAACAAAACAAACCTGGTAGTGATGAACAAAAAAGAACTTTACACCCTGATGGGCAAAAAAAGCAAAAAAGAAAGGGAGAGAAAAGGCAAGAGGAAAGGAGAACAGGTAGAAAAAGAAGAAAGAAAACTCATAGAAAAATTAAGCCAGCAAGGGCCGGAAAAAGTGATTATCACCCAGGGAGAGAAGAAAATCATCGGTTATTCAAGAGATGAAGGAAAAATCTACCTGGCCTGGCCAAAAAAGGTCGGAGTGATGGAAACCACAGGAGCAGGCGACTCATTCTCCTCAGCTCTATTAGCTGGACTGATAAAGGGCAAAGACCTGGGAGAAGCAATCAAGCTGGGAATGGCTAACAGTGAGTCAGTCATCACTCATTTGGGAGCAAAGAACAAACTCTTAAAGATGAAAGAAGCTAAAAAATTAGTCAAACAAAGAAAATACAGACTTATAAGCAGGAAAATTGAAGGCAAATAAAAATGAAGACAGATAAAAACAAAGAACAGGTGAAAAAATGTTAGAGAGTGGAAAAAAATTATTAAACCAAGCAAGCAAGAAAGGATATGCTTTAGGAGCTTTTAACACCAGCAACCTGGAAATAAGCCAGGCAATCATTAAAGCAGCTGAAGAACTAAAACTAAAAGAAGGAGTGATAATTCAAACCTCAGAAACAGCAATAAAATATGCAGGACTGAAAAACATCTACAGAATAGTTGCTTCTCTGGCTGAAGAGGCTAAGATACCTGTTTGTCTGCACCTGGACCACGGAAGAACAATGCCCTTAATCAAAAAATGCATTGAGATAGGTTATACCTCAGTGATGATTGATGCTTCACACCACAAATTTGAAAAAAATATTTGCCTGACAAAAAAAGTGGTTGGCTGGGCTCACAAAAAAAAGGTCTCAGTTGAGGCAGAACTGGGGACTATAGGAGGAAAAGAAGATTATGTTAAAGGAAAAATACAATACACAGACCCGGAAAAAGCCACAGAGTTTGTCAAGAAAACCAGGATTGATAGTTTAGCTGTGGCCATTGGTACAAGCCACGGACCAAATAAATTTGTAGGGTTAAAAGGAAAAAAACCAAAATTAGACATAAATAGGCTGAAAAAAATCAAAAAAGAATTAAGTATTCCCCTGGTACTGCACGGAGCATCAGAAGTGCCACAAAATATTGTGGCTAAGGCTAACAAATTCGGAGCAAGGATCAGGAAGGCGAGCGGAGTCCCTGAAAGCCAACTAAAAAAAGCCATCAAAGGAGGAATAAATAAAATCAATGAAGATACTGACCTGAGATTATGCTTTACTGCAACTGTGAGAGGATTCTTAAAGAAAAAGCCAGCAGTGTTTGACCCCAGAAAAATAATCGGAGCTGGACGAGAAGAAATAAAAAAACTGGTAAAAAAGAGGATGGTTGTTTTCAGGAATCCCTGAAACTTTCTTTTTTAGACACTGTTTAGTAAAAATCTAACTTTTTTCGCTGTATTCTTGTTGATTCCAGAATAGAAAACAATATAAAGCATCTCTTTTCTTAATCTAATCAAAATGGAAAAAGAGAGTGATCTTTTAAAGAGAGAGATGGATGAAAATAATTTTAACGACGCAGATGTTTACGAGAGAGAAGCCAGGGAAGAAAAAATGAACAACAATGAACTAAAAAATTCTGAAGACGGGTTCTTAATGGGGTATGAAGAAGCAGAACCTGATATTGAAGCACAAGAACCAGAAATAGACGCAGAAGAGAATTAAAAACAAAGAAAAAATAAAAAAGTTTTAAATAGGGGGGCCCTCGTTCTTTTAAAATGGATTTGTTTAAGAAAGAGATTAAGGACTGTCTAAAAAAATATCTTAAGAAAAAAGGAATTAAAGAGAAAGAGATTAAATTAGAAAAACCGCCCACTCCTTCTTTTGGAGATTATGGTCTGGCTTGTTTTGAACTGGCGATAAAAGAGAAGAAAAACCCAGCAGAAATAGCCAAAGAACTGAAAACAGAATTGGAAAAAGAGAAATCAAAATGGAAAAAAATCAAAAAGGTCAAAGCCACAGGGCCTTATGTTAACTTTGTGGTCAAGAAAGAAGAATTAGCCAATGATGTATTGGGAGAGATAATTAAAAAAGGAGAACAATACGGCCAAAGTAAAAAAGGTAAAGGAAAAAGAATTGTTATAGATTATTCTCATCCGAATATTGCCAAACCCTTTGGGGTTGGACATTTAAGAAGCACAGTGATCGGAGGATCATTAAAAAAACTTTTTGAATTTAATGGTTATGAAGTGATAGGAGTGAATCATCTGGGAGATTGGGGGACACAATTTGGCAAACTAATTACAGCCTATAAGAAATGGGGAAATAAGAAAAAATTAGAAAAAGAAATGATTGGACATTTACTAGCTCTGTATGTTAAATTTCACGAGGAAGCTGATAAAAATGAAGAATTGAATGAAGAAGCAAGGGGTTGGTTCAAGAAATTAGAAAAAGAAGATAAAGAAGCAACGAGATTATGGAAACTGTTCAAAGAAATGAGCTTAAAAGAATTCAAGAGGATATATAATCTGCTGGAGGTTGATTTTGAGAGTTGGGCTGGAGAAAGTTTTTATAGTGATAAAATTGAGCCAACTATTAAAAAATTGGGAGGGAATATCAAGACAGAGATAAGTGAAGGGGCATTAGTGATTAATCTTAAAAAATATGGGATGCCGCCAATGATGTTGAGAAAAAGTGATGGGGCAAGCACTTATCACGCCAGAGATGTGGCAGCAATCTTTTACAGACTAAAAGAATACAATCCAGAAAAATTAATTTATGTAGTTGGTTCTGATCATAAGCTGCATTTTCAACAATTATTCAAGGTGATGGAACTCTATGGAATTGAAAGAGAAAAAATGATTCATGTTAACTTTGGCATGATTAGGTTTGCCGGAGTTAAAATGTCAACCAGGAAGGGCCAGGTTGTTTTTCTAGAAGAAGTCTTAAAGAAGGCAATTGCAATGGCCAGAGAGATTATCGAAGAAAAAAACCCTAAACTAAAAAATAAAGAAAAAGTGGCTAAAGAAGTTGGCCTGGGGGCAATTATTTTTGGAGATTTAAGCCATGATAGAATAAGGGATATTGATTTTGACTGGAAAAAGATGATAAGTTTTGAAGGGGAGACAGCTCCTTATATCCAATACACACAAGCCAGAATATGCTCTATCCTGAGAAAAGCAGGTGAAAAAGATAGAGAAGATAGAGAAGATAGAGAAGAAGAATGGAAAGGCGAGATACTGACTAAAAAAGAAGAACAGGAAATAATCAAGGACTTAAAAGAGTTTAAAGAAGTGATAGAGAGAACACTCGAGGATTATAAACCATCCTATTTAGCCAAATACCTGTTAGATTTAAGCCAGGACTTTAATACTTTTTATAACCAGGTGCCAGTATTAAGAGCAAAATCAGAAGAAAAGAGAAAAGCCAGGCTGGTCCTGATAGACTGCACAAGACAAGTGCTGAAAACAGGTTTAAATCTGTTAGGAATAAAAGCACCTGAACAAATGTAAAATGAAAATAATTAAGATAGGATTTTCTGCTGGAGGATTAGGCAAAACAAAAGGCTGTGAAAAAGCACCAGAAGAGATAATTAGACAATTGAAGAATTTTTATCTAAATGAAGAAGGCAAATTGCCAAATTTTGAAATAGATGAGATTGAAATTGATAATTCTAACATAGAAGGGAGTTTCCAGAGGATTGAAAAAAAAGCTAATGAGATATGCCAGGAAGAGAGAGTGATATTTCTTGGAGGAGATCACTCAATAAGCTATCCAATTCTAAAGGGGTTGAAAAGGGGGCTGATTGTGTTTGATGCCCACGCGGATATGATGGCAGGAACAGATATAGCCACACATGAAGATTATTTAAGGAAACTAGTTGAAGAGGGAGATGTCAAAGCCGAGGAAATTATAATTGTCGGGTTGCGAAATGAACATAGTCAAGAGAGGAAGTTAAGAGAAAAAAAAAGGATAAGAGTTTTTACAATGAAACAAATTATGGAAAATGGAATGGCAAGTGTTTGTGATTCAGTGATGGAACTTGCTAATAGGTGGGATGAAATTCACTTATCCATAGATATTGATATACTGGATCCAGCATTTGCACCAGGCAATGGACATCCAGAACCAGGGGGATTATCAGTTAGAGAACTGTTGTATTTTATCCAGAGAATCAAAAGATTAAAAAACCTGAAGAGCATGGATATAGTAGAAATCAATCCTGATAAGGACGAAAATGGGCTGAGTGTGCTGAATGGAGCAAAAATATTAGCTGAATTAAGATAAAGAACTAAAAAATAAATAGATAAGGTTGAGGGGAAGAGCAGAAAAATGAAAATAACTATTAATACAAAAGAGGATTCAAGAGAGGAGATTAAGAAAGTGATTAAAATGTTAGCTCACTTAGTAGGAGAAGAGAGTTGGGTGAGTAATGATTATGAGAGTTCAGATAAAGTTAGTTCTGAGATGAGCGCAGAGCAATCAGCTTCAATGTTTGATATGTTTAATAGCGATGATAAGAAGAACCAAGAAGATACAACCGAGGAGAGTGAAGGAAAGGAAGCAGAGTCAAACGAAGAGAAAATAGAAATGAAATTATATTGAGTAAAAAATTTTGAATAAGATTTTTCTAACAGCAATCTAAATCTCAATAATCTTGCCCTTTCTGCCGACATTGATGACTTTGGTTTTGCCAAGCTTTTCTTCCAGGCCATCAGCTTCATGAACATGAGAACAGAGCAAGAAATCAGGCTGGAATTTTTCCACAGCTTTTCTCAGACCACTAGAACCAGGAAAGACTTCGGTTAATTTGGCCATCAAGGTCTTTTCTGGATGAATATGGGTGATCATGATCTTCTTTTTCATATCCTTGACATTAGTATGGGCCTTATTAAGAGTGTTAAAAATCTCATTTTCAGAAAGCTGGAAAAGCCCAATATTAGCCCCGCCACAACCAAACAAACCAATCTCTTTGTACTTGATGGAATAGCCATGGAGGTTAGTGACATCATATAATTCAGCCAGGAAATCAGCAGTAGCGATAGTCTCGTGATTACCAGGAACAAGAAGCACCTTGAGACCTTTTTTTTTAAAAGGGCCAATAATGCCCTCAGTTGACTGCTCTCCCATAGTCAAGTCTCCGCAAAGAACAACAAAATCAACTTTCTCTTTGGATGCTCTTTGAGCAAGTCTTTTAGCCAGATTTTTATCACCGTGCAAGTCTCCAGCAGCAAATATTTTCATGGTATTTAATAGGAAAGAAGAAAATATTTATAATAGTTTTGGATAAAACAGAATATTGTAAGCGACTGTGATCTAATGGCTATGATACGAGCTTCCCAAGCTTGCTATCCGGGTCCGAATCCCGGCAGTCGCATAAATCAAAAAATGAGGTGAGAAAATGTTAAATGACTGCAATTACACAAAAATAAGATTATTGCACGATCTGAGCAGGATTGTGTGGTATCTGAAAAAACATGCCAAAAAAGATGCTCAGAAGCACAGGCATGATAAGTGCAAAAAGATATATTCCAGGTTAGAAAAAGACTTAAATGGCTATGTTGAAGAATTAAAAGGGCAGATGATCGATGTGGTTAAGACAGGAAAAATGAAATAATCCTTAAAATCATTTTTTATTTTTTTATCTTTTTCTGACTTTGATGTTTTCTTTTTCCAAGTGAACAATAGTTGAAGGACGACCATTTAGAGAGCCTTCAAAAATAATAAAATCAAGTTTGGGTTTGATTTTAACATCAAGATTCTCAAGATCAGTCATGAAATCTTTACCAAGTCTGTTTGCAGAAGTAGTGATAACAGGCTGACCATATTTTTTGACTTGTTTAGAAAACCAATGATTAGGAATTCTTATACCTAAGGTGGTGTAGCCATTAAGAACCTCTGGGGCAACACAATC
This sequence comes from uncultured Methanosarcinales archaeon, assembly GCA_964585285.1. Taxonomy (GTDB): domain Archaea; phylum Nanobdellota; class Nanobdellia; order Woesearchaeales; family CAZPDB01; genus CAZPDB01. The sequence continues at coordinate 21,654 of CAZPDB010000007.1, read as the reverse complement.
CAGATTCCTTAATTTTAAGATTAAAGTATAAGGGCCAGGTAATTTTTTTAACCATTTCTCAGTTTCAGTGGTGATAACACAATTTTCCTTAATCCATTCTAGGGAAGGAGCGATAACTGAAAAAGGATGATCAAACCTTTCCTTAATCTGACGAAGTTTTTGCACAGCCGGCGGATGAGTGGCATCACAACTGAGACCATAAATAGTATCAGTGGGATGGATAAATAAAGAACCCTCTTTTATCTGGGAAAAGAATTCTTTGGGATTAAGTTCAAATTCCTCACGAGTTAGGACACGCATATAAAAAATGATTTAGAACACATTTAAAAACTTTTGGTATATAGAGTATATGCTTAAAAAAATCATAGAAATCAGCCGAAATTGCATCACTCTAAACTAAAATGTGGAGTATGAAGATTAATTTTTTTGACAGGCTGATTTCTAGGATACTGACAAATCAAAGATTTGCGGTAGAATAAAAAAAGCAAATCTTTTTCCAGTGTGCTAAAAAATAGATAGGACTAAGAAGAAAGGAAGCCCTTCATAAAAGCACACTCCCAATTACTAAGGGAATCATCATCTACCCAGCCATCAAGATTTTCCTCAAAATAAATATCTTCAGCCCGATCAAGTCTGGTTATAGTGCTGTCATCAAATTTAGCCATGTTCTCACCTCATGATTTTTTTGTTTAATTATTCCTATTAAAAATTTCGACTAGAGGGAAAAATTTTTCCAGGGGCATGATACTCCTAACTTCAGGTCGAAATTTTCAATTCCTAAAACTTTCCAGATATATTTGCGAGATGTAATACCCCGATCTTTAGGTCGGAGATAGGCAAACATAAAGAATATTGGAAAGTTTTAGTTATTTGGTTCTTAATTATCATATTCGCACCTGATAATTCTTAAGTGGTGTTGAACAGCACGATGAGATAATTTTTTAATCTGTTCAAAAAAAAGCTGATTGACTTTCTCTAATTCAAGATCTTCTGAGGGGGGAAGCCAAACCATTTGAATCACCTCTTTTATTCTTTTAATTTTTTTTTAATACAGAATAAGAAAGAGTTAATTGGTTTAAATAATCCACAGGCAGATGTCCAGTGGGCAGTGGCCTTTTAGAAATCAGTGATTTTTTTATTAGCAGGAGAAATAATAGAAGTATTGCCCTCTTTAGAAATAACCTTTTTGCAAGTGATGAACTTGTTTTGTTCAAGCTTCTTAATCTTACGCTGAAAAGTCTTATAAGTTATCTGATTATCAGACTGCTGATAAATCTTAAAAAGGTCGCCGATGCGCTGTTGAGGATTATCCCTGACTAATTGGAGAATTGACTTTTCCACATCCTGAAGCAAATTAGACTTTTTAACAGTGAACTGGTCAAATTTTTTAATAACCTCTTTAACATGGTCTTCTTTAATTTTCTGAGAAGCCTGCTCCTCAGCCAAATGCCCGGCTTCTTTCATCAAATGAAGACCAGAGCGGATGTCAGCCAGATCAACAGTTTTAGCCACAACTAAATCAAAAGCTTTTTCATTCCAGCAATCAGGAACAAAAGCGTACTTTAACCGTTGTTTAAGAATGCCCCTGGTTTCCTGGAGATTATAAGGCTGGAATTCTAAAAGTTCAGGAACAAGCCTTGACTTAATCCTGGGGTCAAGATTAAAAAGCCATGACTTAAAATTAGTAATCATAACAATAGTCTTGCGATAAATACCCTCAAGAAAAGAATAGAGAAAATCAATATCCTCCAGCTTATCAACTTCATCAATAACCAGAACAGCTGTTTTTTTATTAAGGATGTCAGAAACAATCTTAGCCAACTGGCTGGTTTTCTTGTTTTGGACAAACTTGTAACCGAGCAGATTGCAAACCTCAACTAAAACTTTGTAAGTGGTGTTGTGCTGCCAGCAGTTAATATACAAAGGAATAATTTCATCTGTTTCTTCTTCTAACTCACGAAGCAAATGCTTAGTAGCCACAGTCTTGCCAATACCTGGAGGGCCGTAAATAAAAAGATTTTTGCCATTCTGCTTTTGAAAAAGAGGTTTAATACAAGAAGCAATGAACTGCTGCTGAGACTCACGATAAGGAACAAGCTTGGGGATGAAATCATAATCAAGAGCAACACTATCCCTGAAAAGAGTTTCAGAGTCCTTAAGCATATCATCAAATAATCCCATAATAAGTTAAAAGAAGTGAAGAAATATAAGGTTTATTGTTTTAAAACAGGAGGATTTTCGGATTTTTTGATTACAGGAAAAACATACGAAGAAATGCTAAAACATTTCTTGTACGCAAAATCTGTCTGATTTTGCTGTACCTCTCCTTTAGGTGAGGTTGTTGATTTTCTTTTCAAATGTTATAAAATAAAAAGTATAAAATAAGAAATGGGGAGACTAGAACAGCTGAAATCCGCTGAAATTCTGACTGGGCAGTGAAGGAAGATCTTAATTAGTATAGCAAATCACTATAGGATACTGAATACTGCGGGTTTGGTTTCTGGTTTTGATGAGTTTTAACCAAAATAATTCTGCTTTTTCTGCTCTTTTTCTATCTCCTTGGCCCGGGCAGAGGAAAAATAACCCTTCATCTTTTTATAAGCCTCAATAATTTCCTTAGTAATAGAAGGAGGAATCTTTTCCAGAGCCTGCTGGAAGTCTTGATTAGTGATCTCTTTGGTTTGAGGATTATTTCTAAGAGCAAAAATAGCTGCTTCCCGGCAGATAGCTTCAATATCAGAACCAACACAACCCTTAGTTTTTTCAGCCAACTGCTCAAGCTTGATGTCCTTAGCCAGAGGCATGCTCTTGGTATGAATCTTAAAAATTTCTAATCTGGCTTTTTTGTCAGGAGCAGGAGTTAAAATAATACGATCAAATCTTCCTGGACGTAGGAGGGCAGTATCTAAAATATCTGGTCTGTTAGTAGCAGCAATGACCACCACATCTTCAAGAGCTTCCAATCCATCAAGTTCAGTGAGGAGTTGGTTAATGACACGCTCACTAACATGCTGGTCAGAACTCATTCCTCTTCGCGGTGCTAAAGAGTCAATTTCATCAAAGAAAATAATAGTTGGAGCAGTCTGCCTGGCTTTTTTAAAGACTTCGCGGACAGCTTTTTCAGATTCACCAACCCATTTGCTGATAAGTTCAGGGCCCTTAACAGAGATAAAATTAGCCCCAGCCTCATTAGCCACAGCCTTGGCCAGTAAAGTCTTGCCAGTACCAGGAGGACCATAAAGAAGAATACCTTTGGGAGGAGTAACTCCCAGACGGGAAAACATTTTAGGGTCTTTCAGAGGCCACTCAACAGCCTCAACAATTTCCTGCCTGACCTGATCCAGACCACCAATGTCTGACCACTTGATGTTAGGAATCTCAACTAAGACTTCACGAAGAGCGCTAGGTCTGACTACTTTTAAAGCCTCTAAAAAATCCTTACGAGTAATCCTTAACTTTTCTAATAATTCTTTAGGAAGAGAAGTGTCCTCTTCAAGCTTGATACTGGGAGCCAGTCGTCTTAACACAATCATAGCTGCTTCTTTGGCCAGAGATGAAAGGTCAGCACCAACAAAACCATGAGTGATTTCAGCCAGTTCTTTAAGTTTAACATCATCAGCCAAAGGCATATTCCTGGTATGGATTTTAAGTACTTCCAGACGGCCTTCCTTGTTAGGAACACCAATCTCTAACTCCCGGTCAAAACGACCAGGTCTTCTCAAAGCAGGATCAAGACTGTTAGGAATGTTAGTTGCTCCAATAACAATAACCTTTCTTCTGGGCTCCAAACCATCCATTAAACTAAGAAGCTGAGCCACAATTCTTCTTTCGACTTCACCACGAGATTCTTCACGCTTAGGGGCGATAGCATCAATTTCGTCAATAAAAATAATAGAAGGAGAATTTTTAGCTGCCTCTTCAAATTTCTTTCTTAAATTCTCCTCAGACTGACCATAAAACTTGGAAACAATCTCTGGACCATTAATGGAAATGAAATGGGAATTGGATTCGTTAGCCACAGCCTTGGCCAAAAGAGTCTTACCAGTTCCAGGCGAGCCAGTAAGAAGCACGCCTTTGGGAGGTTCAATGCCCAGGCGTTCAAAAATTTCAGGATGTTTTAAAGGAAGCTCAACCATTTCCCTTATTTTCTTAATCTCCTCATCCAGTCCGCCAATATCTTCATAAGTCACATCAGCAAAAGTTTCCTCTTCCTTAACCTCAACAGCCTCTGGATTAAGAATAGTCTTGGTGTTTTCAGTGATAATAACTGGACCTTTAGGATTGGTTTCAGCCATAATAAACTTGAGATCGCCAAAGCCAAAACCAAGAGAAGTTTCATCAATCATAGAAAAAATATCATCAAAAAAAGGTGAAGATGATAGAGTGGTTTTTCTGCGGGTAGCACCTCCAAGAGCAACAATATCTCCCTTAACAGCAGCCCTTCCCAAGAGACCCTGTTTAAAAACCTGGGGAGAAGCTCGAACAATGACTCCCTTACGGGCAGGAGCAATAATAACCTTAGTCGCTTCCTTAACATCAGCTTTCCTGACTTTGATGGTTTCACCAATGCCTGTTCTGGCATTACGCCTGATAATACCATCCATCCTGATAATCTTAAGACCAATATCTCCAGGATAAGCACGATCAGCCAGGACAACTGTTTTACGATTTCCCTCAATCTCAAGAATATCTCCTGGATGAGCATTAATATCTTTTAAGAATTGAGCATCTAATTTAACAATGCCCTTATTAACATCTTCCTGAACAGCTTCGACTACTTTTAAGGTAATCTCCTTGTTTTTTTTGATAACCATTGTTTTATCACCTTAATTTTCATTCAATCGGGTAAATCAACTGATGAGATAACTAACTAACCCATAATCAAAGAAAGAGCACCTTTTTAAAAATTTATCCCTCTTTACTAAGAAAATAAGGTAAGCAAAACACCTTTTTAAATTTTACTGTTTTCTCTTTTTTGTTTCTTTTTAAGATCATAGGTGTTTTTATGTTTTTTTAATTCTCTAATTCTCTTTTTTTATTTCTGGTCTTGCTTTTTGTCCTTCTGCTTTTGGTTAACCTTGGGTAAAGGGATGGGTGAGGGCAGATTAAGCATTTGACTGAGCATAAGAGCCTGGATATTGCACTTGTTTAAAACATTGTTCATTAGAGAGGTTAAAAGAGCAGGCTCAACCTTTTTTTCTTTCTGCCACTTGGTTAAAACATCCTTGACCTGCTTGGAATCACCAATGAAAAGAACCTCGCCTTCAAGATTAATAGCACCAATTTTTGGTTGATAGGCGGTTACAAAAGCAAAAGTAAACCTAAGGCCTTCCTGATTGGTCTTGCCCAAAGAAATACTCATCTTTTCTACATTTTTAATAGAAACATTACTATTGATGTTAATTTTGCCCTTAACCGGGCCGCTTCTTTCTCCATTAATTTTAGTAAAATTAACTCCGATAACAGTCATTTTAGCTACCTCCTTGATTTTTTTTTTTGGTTGAATCTTCTGTTTGGTTGAATCTTCTGTTATAATTAAAATCAATGTTGAATGGTTAGGGGCAGGGGCTTATAAATTTTTCTGTAACAGAAGCTAGTTGTGCTGCCCTATTTTTAATTAATATTAATTATCCCTTCAGATACTAATCCGGTGTTAGAGATTATTATATCAGAAGGGATAAAATTATAAAGTTCTTTTTTAAGTGTTACCTAAGATGTTATTAGTGGATGTTCATACGCACCTGGATTCAAGAGAATTTAACCAAGAGAGGGAAGAAATGATAAAAAGAGCAGAGAAATCAGGAGTAAAAGTGATGATCAACAACGGAGTTAATCATAAGACCAATATCAAGAGTGTGGAGTTAACAAAAAAGCATTCTTCAATTAGGGCTGCATTGGGCTTACATCCAAGTTATATTAAAGAGTTAACTAAAGAAATGATTGAGAAAGAAATTAAATGGATTGGTAAAAAAAGAGAAGAAATAATTGCAATTGGAGAAATTGGACTGGATTATTACTGGATTAAACAAGAAGAGAAAAAAGAGGAGTTAAAGATAAGGCAGAAGGAGATGTTTGAGGAATTTTTAGAGTTGGCAGCCAAGCTGAAAAAACCAGTAATAATACATTCAAGAGAGGCTTGTGCTGATGTGCTGGAGTCATTAGAGAGGTTTGAAGGCAGAGTGAAAGTGATCTTACACTCTTTCACTGGAAACAAAGAAGAGATTGAGAGAGCAGCCAGCAAAGGATATTATTTTTCTGTTCCGACCCATGTGGTCAGGAAAAAACATTTTCAGGGTTTAGTGAAGATGGTTAATCTGAGCCAGTTATTGACTGAGACAGATGCGCCTTATATGGCAGTTAAATCTGGGGGGAGAAGTGAGCCAGCAGATATTAAAAAAGGAGTAGAGAAGATAGCTGAGTTAAAAGGTATGATAGCAGAAGAAGTAGCTAATATTATCTATGCTAATTATAAAAGAGTTTTTGAATGAAAGATAAAAAAGCAGGGATAAATAATTTTTGAATGGGATAACAATGGTAAAAAAACCAGGAAAAAGAGGCTTAACTTACACTGACTGGATAATCAGCTTTATTGTTTTTCTTCTCTACATTACCTGGTTTTTTTTCTTAATCAGCCCAAGATTAGTGATTCCGCAAACTAATGCTTTAGAAACAACAGCTGACTCAGTTAAGGAATCCATAGAGAATGAAATAAGCTGGGGAATAAAAGAATTGCCCTTAAGTGTGGAAGCTAGCCAAGATGAAAAAAAAGCAGGAGTGATTATTAGCCTGAATCAGACCAGAGCAGAAAAGTGGGGAAAAAATAAGAGCAGACTCGTGATGGAAAAAAACATAGTTCAAAGAATAGAACTGATAAATGGTAAATTACTGTTCCAAGAAGATCTGAAAGAAGGGAATAATTATTTGAGCCTACTCAACTCAGAAAAAGGATATAATGATGAAGAAAACGAACTTGGCTTGATAGGAGAAGAAGGGAGGGCAGAAACAACAGGGATGAGAATAGATTATGAGGAAGGAGTACCAGAAAAAGTAGTTTATAAGGGGGAGAAAAGAGTTAGCAGTATCAAATACTTGGTAAATGGAGAAAAATGGGCGCCAAAAACTTCCTGGCATAATAAATCATTCTTTGTGGTGGCTCACCTAGCAAAAGCAGATGAAATGAAAGAGGAATGTTATGTTTTTGCCAATAAAACCAGAGTGAACTGCTGGCTGGAAGGCAATGAGGATGTGAGTAAAACCAGAAAATTGGAGATTATCTTTAGTGGTTATGACCAATACTACCTGACTTCAGCAGAACAAGGGGAAATAGAAAACAAGAGCTGTTGGCGAGGAAACACCAGCCTGATAGGCTTGTATGACAACACCAGCCAGGAAGGAGCAGTAATCAAATTGGTTGGGACTGAAGAGCTAAATCTTTGCGGTTGGCCAGCTAATCTCAGCCTGGAATTTAACTTTTTAGAAGGGGAATGGGCATATGAAATAATATTTTTTCAAGGAGCAAAAAGAAAAATAGAAGAGTTTAAAGGAAAAACAAAAATAAGAAACGGCGCAGTGATAGAACACCAGGGATGGTCAGAAGAAAAAATAAGAGCACTGGAAAACAGGAGTTATGGAGAGTTAAAAGAAGCAGTAGGGTTGAAAAGCAGGGATTTTTCAGTCAAAATAAAAAATAGTGGAGAAATAATAGAAATAAACAAACCAGAAACAAGAGAAGAGATATACAGCAAAAGATACCCTGGACTAGTCTTAGGAGAAAATAAGACCAAGGAAACAGGAGAGATGATTATTAGTGTCTGGTGATAAGATATTTTGATTAAGTGTGAGGAAAAAGGAAAATTGAATTTAGGAAAAAATCATAGAAATAACCCTATGAATAACCCTAGGAATAATCATAGAAATAATCATATCAATAATCATAGAAATCAGCCGGAATTGTGTCACTCAATCAGATTATAAAGATGCAGTTTTTTTGAGAGGATGATTTTCAGGATACTGACAAATTAAAGATTTGATGTATAAGCGTAAAAAAATAAGGTTGAGAATAAGAAAAAAGAGAAAAAGAGAGAATGAATAGGAAAGCCCAATTCAAGACAATGGAAGTTTTCATAGCAGCAGTCATCAGCATAGTAATTATTACTTTTTTTCTTTCCCAAAATATTTACAGAGAAGAAAAAGGTGAGGAAAGGATATTAGATTGGCTGGGAGAAAAAGAAAGTTTTAGAAACTGTGTATTAACAGAAAATATCAGCTGTTTAAGAGCAGAAGTTGACCAAGCCCTGCCAGAAAAATATGAGTATCAGATTAAAATACAGGAGCCAGGGACTGGAGAAAAAATAAGATTTAATCAAACCAAAAAGATTATAACTGAAAGTTATACAGTCTTTACTAATAAGATAAATTACCAAATAAAAGAAATCAACATAGGGTATTGGAAAAAATCATAGAAATTAACCGAAATTACCTCACCCCGCATAAAAAAAGCAGAGAAGTTATCCTACAACTTCTGCTTTTTTAATAGAAAAATTAAGAGAAAAGATAATAGAAACTAAAAGATAGGAAATAAACAAGAAAGAGGGATAAAAATAGAAGAAGAGGTAAGAGAACATATAATCAAAGTGCTGGAGATATTAAAAACAAAAGAAAAAAAAGATTTAACTGATCTAAAAGACCTGAGTGAGGAAGAAGTAAGATCCTCAGCTATCTACCAAGATGCAGATGTTCTTTCAGTAGCTACTCTGCTCTTTTCACTTTACAAAATAATGGAAAGGGAAGAGATAGATAAGGCAGCTTATAAAAGAATACAATCAAATTTCAAAAAAACAATATCTTATTTGAAACTTCATAACATCAACCAATACAGAGAAATGATAAAAACTTTTTTTGAGATGATTAAAGGGATTGATGAAGAAATAAGCAGATTTATTGAAGAAGTGCTGGTCAAGGCGAAAATAGTTGGGGGAAGTGTTCTTTATGAGCAAGGAATAAGCCTGACCAGAGCAGCAGATTTATTGGGAATAACACAATGGGAACTAATGAACTATGTGGGAAAAACAAACTTGTCAGACATAGAACCAATCTCCAATGTTAAAGAGAGACTGTTCTTTGCCAGGAGAATCTTTAAACCAGAAAAATGAGAGCAATTATTTTTGATACCGGACCGATAATTTCCTTAACCTTAAATAATCTGCTTTGGGTGCTCAAGGACTTAAAGAAAAAATCAGGGTTGAGTTTTTATTTAACCGAAGGGGTGAGAAAAGAATTGATAGACAAACCATTAGGAATAAAGAGATTCGAATTTGAAGCAATACAAGTGATGAAGGAGATCAGGGAAGGAACTCTGCAGGTTCTGGAAACAAAGGAATTAAGAAAGGAGACAGAGAAGATAATGAATAAAATCAACACAGCTTTTGAAGCGAGAAAAGAAAAAATAAAAATAATCCAGTATGCTGAAGTAGAAGCATTAATAGCAGCAAAAAAATTAGAAGCAGAAGCAGTAGCAGTTGATGAAAGAACTGCGCGAACCCTGATAGAGACACCCCACGCTTATAAAAAAATTCTTGAACACAGGTTGAGAAGAAAAGTAAAAGTGGATAAACAAAAATTAACAGAAATTAAAAAAATATTCAAGGAGATAAAATTTATCCGTTCAACAGAGATCGCGGCAATTGCTTATGAAGAAAAACTCTTAGATGATTATGTGGAGAGAGGATTAAGAGAACCAAGAAAAAAACTTTTGGAAGCAGTACTTTGGGGGCTGAAACTAAACGGATGTTCAATCTCAAAAAAAGAAATTAACCAACTCATAAAATATGAAACAGGTAAACAAAAATGAAACACTCATTGCAAATAACCATCATCCTCTTATCCATTTTTGTTATTAGCCAAATAATGGGATTGGCGTTGATAAACAGAGACATAAAATTAGAAATCAATCCGGAAACAGGCCAGACAGAAACAATGCATCCAGAAACAGCCCTGGGAGAAAGACCAAAAATAGAAGGAGGAATGACTTTTGGATATTTTCTTATGGCCATATTAATCGGCACAGGTTTGCTGTTGTTGATAATCAAGTTCGGCAAAGAAAAAATCTGGAAAACATGGTATGTGCTGGCTGTCTTTTTAGCTATGAGTTTAGCTTTTGGAGTCATCCTGTCAAAAGGATGGGCTTTCATAGTAGCTGCGTTGTTAACCAGCCTGAAAATATGGAAAAATAATATTCTTACTCATAACCTAACAGAGATTCTTATCTATAGTGGAATAGCCATACTTTTTGTCCCACTCCTAAATATTGGATGGATGATCTTATTGCTCTTAGTTGTTTCAATCTATGATGTTTATGCAGTTATCCAATCAAAACATATGATAAAACTGGCCAAATTTCAGGTAAAATTAGGGACTTTTGCCGGACTCTACCTGCCTTATAAAAAAAACAAGGAAAAAGTACTTAAAAAAATAAAAGTAAAAAAAGCAGCTGAAAAAGAAATAAGAAATAAAAGAGGGAAAAAAGCTGAAAAAAGTAAGAAAAAAAGCAAAAAAAGAGTTAAGGGAATAAGAACAGCAGTGTTGGGAGGAGGAGATATAACCTTCCCCTTACTTTTTGGGGGAGTAGTGATGGAGTCATTAATCAATCAGTGGCAATTAACAAAATTAACTGCTTTTTTTTATGCCTTGATCATACCTTTAATGGTAACAATTGCTCTGGGCTTTCTGCTGGTCAAAGGCAAGGAAAAGAAATTTTACCCAGCCATGCCCTGGGTAACAAGCGGGTGCTTGGCAGGTTACGGATTAATCCTGTTATTACTGATATAATCCTTTGATAAGTCTTTTTTTTAATCTAAATATAAAATTTTTAAATATAAAACTATTCTTTTTCGTATTCTTGATCGTCCTCTTCCTCACCTTTCTCTATAGCCTCCTGCTGTTGAGCTGGTTGTTTTTTCGACTCCTGCTGAGAATTCTGTGTAATGACCTGCTCGTCAACATGGCTCTTGGCACCAAAGATGTTAAGGGTTTTTTGGCGGAGATGAGCAGAATAAGAATCAGGCTTGAGAATAAGACCATCCTTAGCAGCTAAAGTCTGAACCTGGGTGTTTTTCTGAATGTGCCGAGCCTCAAAAAGAGGATCAACTTCAAGCATCTTATGGCTAAAATGAGTGATGATAGCTAACTTGGGCTTAACTGCCTGAATAATCTTAATAGCCTTTTCAGTGTTAAGATTGTTATCACATTTTTGATTGCCAGGAAAAGGAACATTAAGTAAAAGAATATCAGATTTAGCATACTGCTCAAGAATCTCCTTAGAATAATCAGTGTCACCAGTATAAGTTAAAATAAAATCAGGAGTATAAAACTTAAAACCGACAGCATGAGGATCAGAATGAATTGTTTTGAGAACACGAATCTCTATTTCATCAACTCCAATCCTCTGATCAGGTTTAACATCAATGAATTTTTCCACAGCTCCAAGACGATGCTGGTCAATAACCAGAGAAATCTTTTCATGACCATGAAGAGCAGTATGATTGGCCAAAAGCACACCCTTATTATCCTGACCAAAATAAGTCATAGCATCAATGAGAATATTAGTATCATTAGCATGAGTAAGATGGGCATGAGAAACAAGAACAGCAGTGGTAGCCCGGAGGTTAAGCTCGGCCTTAGCAGCTTGAGTGAGAGCTCCTGGACCAGGATCAAGATGAAACTGGTGATTAGCAGTTTTAATAACAATACCTCCGGAAGCTCTGAGCTGTTTGGTAGCAGCCAGGCCAGTGCCAGTACCAAGAAAATAAATTGAAGCCACCATATTGATAATCTTGATTAAAGAGGTTATAAAGATTATTATGGTAAAATAGATATTTGATATTTTAGAAGATTATAATGCGACTTCTGTTGAAAGAAAATTTTGGGTGCAGATCAAAGAATTAATTTGAAGAGGAGATAAGGGAAACATTTAAAACTCATTTCTGGTTATTATTTGGTGGGAAGGCTAGACTGGACTGTTAGCGGTAGTCTGTAACTGGAAATCCGCTTTACGCCGGAGTTGAAGCTCAAGAGGCGCTAAGAAACTGATTAGTTGGTCTTGGCCCGGACGTTGAAGCCTTGTCCAACTGGATTTCCTTTTCAGGGAAAGGTGTCAGGCTGGGAACAGAGCAGCACTAACTTGTCAAGGAAGTGCTGGTTGGGTAGCAGGGCTGAGGAAGGGTTGAGGTTGCCTGCTAGTTGGTTTCTTGGCCACTTTTGGGTGCGCCTTCCCTTTTTATTTAAAAAAGAGAAATAACTAATCATAACTAATCTGTTGTGAAAATAGCTTTAGTTCAGGGGGCAGATAAATGCAGGAAAAAATATTCTTATTAAGCGGGGTATTATTGATTATCCTAGGGTTTTTTCTGATAATAATATCTCCACTGCCTAGACTCTTAGCTGGGAAGGCTGATCTGAAAAATGAAGCTGGAGAAGAAATAAGAACAAAAATAGGTTTTGGAGGGTTTATTGGACCAATACCTTTTGGCTGGGCTAATGACAAAAAAATGCTATACTTGGTAATTTTGTCCAGTCTGGTGTTTCTGATTGTTTGGGTGCTTTTGAGAAGCGTAATCTTTATAAAGGGAACATAATTCTCCTGTTTTACCTCACAGTATCAGGAAAGACCTCACAACTTGTCAAAGCTGCTTTTTGATAAGTCTCATAAATGAAACAACTGGCCTGAAAAAAGGCTTTCTGTAATATTTCTAAGAAAGTCTTACCAAAAGGCTGTTTTAAATAATGCCTTTGATCCTGAAGGTTAGCCTGTTGTCTTAGACAAAGCTAAGGAGAAAAAATGGATTTAAAAGGAGAGATAAAATAAAGAAAACAAAAAAGTAAAACAATTAATAAAGATAAGAAAGCAAAAATCAAATAAGAAAAAATGCCAACTAAAAGACATCCAAGGCGGGGAAGTTTGCAGTACTGGCCGAGGAAAAGGATAAGAAAAATAAGAATAAGAAACCAAACAGCTCTAGCTAAAAAACAAACAAAAACAGGGTTATTAGGATTTCCTGGATATAAAGCCGGGATGACTCACATCATAATGGTAGATCAAGGAGAAAACAGCCTGACTAAGGGAGAGCAGATTGTGAAACCAGTAACAGTAGTTGAATGTCCGCCAATAAAAATTATTGGTATCAGATTTTACCAAAAAAAAGATGATGGAATAAAATTAGTTAGTGAAATCATTGATGAAAAACAAGACAAGTTTTTGTTGAAAAAAATAAGCAAAGCCAAAAAAACCAAGAATAAAATTACAGACATAGAAAAATTAGCAAAACAAATCAAGGCAGGAGAAGGAATCAAGGCAGGAGAAGAAATAGAAGAAAAAAAAGGAGAGAGAACAGGAGGGACTGTAAGAGATATAAGATTAGTGGTAGAAATGCAACCACACAAAATTGGAATAAAAAAGAAAGCTGATTTAATTGAAGTAGGGTTGGGAGGTAAATTTGAAGAAAAAATTAATTTTGCCAAAGAAAATTTTGGTAAGCAAATAGATGCGGAATCCACTCTGGAAGCAGGAGAATTAGTTGATGTGCATGGAATAACCAAAGGCAAAGGTTTTCAGGGGGCAGCTAAACGCTTTGGGGTACCCTTACTGCCTCACAAATCAGAGAAATCAAGAAGAGGTCCGGCTAATCTCGGACCCTGGACACCAAAAAAGGTTTCTTGGCGTGTGGCTCAAGGAGGAAAAATGGGTTGTCACCGAAGAACAGCTTATAACAAACAAGTCTTAAAGATAGGAGAAAAACCAGAAGAAGTGAATCCAGCAGGAGGATTTATCAATTACGGATTGGTTAAAAATAGTTATGTTTTGGTTAGCGGCAGTGTGCCTGGTTTAAGAAAAAGGATGGTGGTTTTGACTAAAGCAGGTCGGCCAAAAAAGAGATTAAAAATTCCTGCTCCTGAAATAAAAAACATCAGTTTGATTTCCAAACAAAGAGGTTAATCGGAAATAAATATAATCAAGATAAGCAAGATAATTAAAAAATATTATAAAAAACCCATCAAAAAAATCAAAATAAAATGGCACTTAAACTCAGAATACTGGACAAGGAAAAAAAGGAAATAGGAGAACAAGAACTGCCAGAACAATTTCAGGAGGAAGTAAACTCTGCCTTGGCGCTGCGAGCAGTAAAAGCAACACAGAAAAGAAAAAGGCAAAAATATGGGGCAAATAAAAGAGCAGGGTTAAGAGCTTCAGCCAGAATATCAAAAAGAAGAAGAGATTATCGGGGATGTTATGGCCATGGAATTTCCAGAGTGCCCAGAAAAATCCTTAGCAGAAGAGGAACAAGAATGTATTGGGTGGGAGCACGCATACCCGGAACTGTTGGAGGGAGAAGAGCTCATCCACCAAAAGCAGAAAAGAAATGGGCTGAAAAAATTAATGATACAGAGAGAAAGAAGGCAATAAGAACTCTTTTAACAGCGGCAATGGATAAGGGAGTGGTAAAAGAGAGAGGGCATAAGGTGCCGGATAATTATCCTTTTATCCTGGATAAATCAGTTGAGGAAATCAAGAAAACAAGCCAGATTAAGAAATTATTAATAGAATTAGGATTAGAAAAAGAACTTCAACGTGTTAATAAAACTAAAATCAGAGCAGGCAAAGGAAAAATGAGGGGCAGAAAATTAAAAGTCAAAAAAGGACCGTTAATAGTAGTGGCTGGGAAATGCCCCCTAATGAAAGCAGCTAGGAATATCAGAGGAGTGGAAGTGGTGGAGGCGAAAAGACTAAGCGCAGAAGTGCTGGCTCCAGGGATTAAGTCAGATATTAAGTCAGCAAGAATGACTCTTTTTACCCAACCAGCTATTGAAATTTTAGCTAAGGAAAAATTATACTTGTAGATTCAATTAAAAAATAAATTAAAACTAACTAAAAAAACAGAAAAAAGTCAAAAAAATTCATAAAAAATGGCTCTTATTCAATACCCTTCGGCAACAGAAAAGAACATACGCTTGATGGAATTAGAGAATAAGCTAGTATTTATTGTGGATATAAAAGCAAACAAAAAGGAAATAAAAAATGAGTTAGAAGCAAGGTTTAAAGTAAAAATAGAAAAAATAAATACCCTTATTACCTTCAAGGGCAAGAAAAAAGCTGTGGTAAAACTATCACCAGAAACACCAGCTATAGATTTGGCCACCCAATTAGGAATAATGTAAACATTAATAATAATTTAATTGTAAACTCAATGATGAGCTAAAAAATGGGAAAAAATCTGCTACAACAAAGACGAGGAAAAGGATCTATCTTTAAGTCACCTAGTTTTAATTTTAGAGGCAGGATAAAATACCCAAGAATAAAGGAATCAGAAAAAAAGGAGATTAAAGGAGTGATTACTGAACTTATTACTTGTCCTGGTCACAGCGCGCCACTGATGGAAATAAAATATGAAACAGGACAACAAGCACTGCTGTGCGCACCAGAAGGAATAAGAATAGGAGAAGAATTAATATTAGGAGAAGAGAGTGAGATCAAACCAGGGAATATTATGAAATTAAAAAACATTCCAGAAGGAACATTAATCTTTAATATTGAAAGCCGGCCAGGGGATGGAGGTAAATTCGTGAGGTCTTCAGGAACAGCAGCAAGAGTGGTAGCTAAAGATAAAAAAGAAGTTACTGTGCTCTTGCCTTCAAAAAAGACTAAATTATTTTTAGGAGATTGCCTGGCAACAATAGGAACCATTGCTGGAGGAGGAAAATTAGAGAAACCTTTATTGAAAGCAGGGAAAAAACATTGGAAGATGAAGAAAAAACGGAAGATTTACCCAAAAGTGAGCGGAGTGTCTATGAACTCCATAGATCATCCATTTGGTGGAACAATTTCTTCTCATAAGGGAAGACCAACAATCGCCCCAAGAAATGCTCCAGCAGGAAGGAAAGTTGGTAAACTAAGACCAAGGAGAACAGGCAAGAAGAAGTAGAGGTTAAAAATGATTCACAAAAATGAAATTTTTGGAACCCCAAAAATTACTGGAGGCGATTTTTGATGGCAAAGAAAGAATTCAGTTATAGAGGAAAATCATTAGAAGAACTCAAGAAGATGGGAGTAAAGGAGTTTGCCCAGATATCGCACTCATACATCAGAAGAAAATTAAAAAGGGGATTTACTGAAAAAGAAAAAAAATTAATGGCAAAGTTAGAAAAAGGAGGAGATAATATTAAAACCCACTGCAGGGAATTGCCAATTATACCAGTGATGGTGGGTAAGAAGATCAGGGTCTATAATGGCAAAGAATTTGTGCCGATTACCATAGAAGCAGAAATGCTTGGTCATCGTTTGGGAGAAATGGCCTTGACAAGAAAAATGGTTGCTCATTCAGCTCCAGGAGTCGGAGCAACAAGATCAAGCGCTAATATTTCAGTTAAATAATCATAAAAATAACTATGAAAGAAAAATGGCTAATTACAAATACTCGTTTCAGGAAATAACTGAGAATATGTCCAGAGCCTTAGGCAGGGATTTGCCTATCTCAACCAAGAAAAGTATTGAGATATGCAATCATCTAAGAGGGAAAAAACTGGAATGGGCAAAGAAAGTGCTGGAAGAAGTGCAAAAAGAGAGAAAAGCCATCCCGATGAAAAGATTTAACCGGGATAGGGGACACAAAAGAAAAATCGGTCCAGGCGCTTACCCTAAAAAAGCCTGCTCAGAAATATTGAGGGTAGTCAAAAATGCAGAAGCCAATGCCCAGCAAAAAGGGTTGAATACTGGAAGATTGTTCATCAGACATTTGAGCGCTCAAAAAGGACAAGTAGGAATAAAATACGGGCGACAAAGAGGAAGGGAGAACAAAAGAACACACATAGAACTTGTCCTGGAAGAAGAGAAGCCAACTGAAAATGAGAAAAAGGGAAAGGAGAAGAAAGCAGGAAAGAAAGAGAGAGTTGAGAAAAGGAAAGGTGGGATTAATAAAGAAGCAAGCAAAGGAAAAGATGAGGAAGAGGGAGCTGAAAGGAGAGGAGAGGAGAAAGAGAGAGTTGAGAAAAGGAAAGGTGGGATTAATAAAGAAGCAAGCAAAGGAAAAGATGAGGAAGAGATTAGCCAGAAAAAGGGAAAAACAAAAATTGAGGAGGCAGCAAAGTCAAAATGATTGAGAGAAAGTTTGTAGCAGAAAACAAGAAGGAGAATCAGATTATGGAATATGTAGAAAGTCAATTTAAAAAAGCAGGACTTTCCACAATAAAAATAAGAAGAACCCCACTGGGAGAAAAAATTATTATTCACACCTCTAGACCAGGAGTGGTAGTAGGGAAGAAAGGAGTGAACATTAAAAAACTGACCAAAGCCCTTAAGAAAAGATTTGAGCTGGAAAATCCTCAAGTGGAGATAAATGAGATTGAAAATCCTTTTTTAGACGCAAGCATTGTAGCTGAAAAAATCGCTTCCAGTCTGGAAAGATTCGGATTAAAAGAATTTAAGTCAATAGGCCATAGATCAATGGATGAAGTAATCCGAGCAGGAGCTTTGGGAGTGGAAATCCTGATGTCAGGTAAGATACCAGGTTCCAGAGCCAAGAATTGGAGATTCTACAAGGGTTATCTGAAAAAGGCAGGAGATGTTGTTTCAGGAATAAGCCATGAAGTGACAGTGGCTAAACTTAAGACAGGTGCTGTAGGAATAAAAGTGAACATAATGCCACCAGATATTCAATTACCTGATAAGATAGAATTAAGCCAGAGAGTAATAACTGAAGAAGAGAGTGATGAAAAGAAGGGTGACGAAAAAGAAGGGGAAGAGAAAAAAAGTGATGAAGAAGATGAAAAAGAAGATAATGAAAAAAGAACAGAAACCAAAAAAGAAGCAAAGAATGAAAAAAAGGTGGAGGAAGAAAAAGAAGGAGAGGGGAGAAAGAGAGGGTTGAGAAAAAGAAAGGGAAAAGAGGGGCAAACAAGCGAGAGAGCAACGGATGAGAAAGAATCAAAAGAAGAAAGTGAACAAGCTGAACAAGGTAAAAATGAGCAAGAAGGGGAGGCAGAGAAATGAAATTCAAGGATTTGAACAGTTTAAGAAAGGGAGAATTAAAAAATAGATTGGAAGAAGCTGAAAAGGATATTATCAAACTTAATGCCCAGATTGCCACAGGAACCCCGCCTAAAAATCCTCATGCTAAAAAGAATCTAAAGAAAATTATTGCCCGGATTAAGACTGTGGAAAATCAAAAAATGAAAATAAAAACAAAAACAAAAACAAATTCAAAAGAAAAAATAAAAAAGGAGATTAAAGAAAAGACTTATCAGGAAAAAGAAAAGAACCCAAAAAAAACAAAAAAGATGGAGGTTGAGAGTAAGAAATGAGTGAAATTTGTCCACAATGTGGATTGCCAAAACAATTGTGTGTTTGTGAAACCATAGCCAAAGAAAGTCAAAAAATAAGAATCTTAACAGCGAAAAAAAGATTTGGGAAGATATACACCATAATTAAAGGTCTTGACGAGAAGCAAATAAACATGAAAGAACTGGCCAAGAAGCTGAAATCAACTCTGGCCTGCGGAGGAACAGTCAAGGGAGGAGCAATTGAGCTCCAAGGAGATCATAGAAAAAGAGTGAAAGAAATATTGGTTAAGGAAGGCTTCCCGCCAGAGACAATCGTATAACTGAAAAAAGTCACACCGAACTTTTGACTAACTAGGAATGAAAAATGAAGAGAAGAAAGCTAAGCAGAGAACAGCTGGACATGATAAGAGGAGAATTAATCGGGTTAAAAGTGAGGGTGATCAAGAGCGACAATATTTCAAACATTGATTTGGAAGGGGAAGTGATAGATGAAACCAAAAATTTGTTGGCGATTAAAACAAAAAAAGGAATAAAGAAGGTGCTTAAAGAACAAAATACCTTTGAGTTTGAAAAAAATAAGAATAAAACCATTGTCAATGGAAAGACAATCCAAAAAAGACCATATGAAAGAATAAAAATTGAAGAAAAAAACACAAAATGAAAATGAAAATGAAAATGAAAACAAAAAAAACCAATCCAAAAAAAGCAAAGAACAAAGGAATAGAAAGAAAAAAGGAATGCAATGATAAGAATTGTCCTTTTCATGGCTATTTAAAACTTAGAGGCAGAACCTTTACCGGAGTGGTAATTAAGGATAAAATGCAAAAAACAGTAACCATTTCCTGGGACAGATACATTTCCATACCAAAATATGAGAGGTATGCTAAAAAAAGAACAATCATTCACGCTCATAATCCCGCCTGCATAAAAGCAAAAGAAGGAGACAGAGTAAGGATAAGGGAATGCAGGCCTTTAAGTAAAATGAAAAATTTTGTGGTTGTAGAAAATTTAGGCAGGGAAAGAACATATGAACTGGAGAAAGAAGCTAAAGAAGAAGCTAAGGCTAAAGTGAAAGAAGAAGAAAAAGAAGAAAAAACAGAGGCAGAAAAAGAAGAAAAAATAAGAGAAGAAGAGAAAGAAAAAAAGGAAGAGACAAATAAAAAGGAAGGGAAAAAAAAGCTGGATGAGGAAAAGAAAAAAGATGAAAAGAAAAAAGGAAAGGAAGAGGAAGATAGTGGAAAACAAGAAGGGAAAAAAGAATAATAAAAAATTAAAATGAAAGCAATAAAAGCGAAAATAGTTAGGGGGATTCCCCTGGGAGCGAGAGTTGAAACCTGTGATAATTCAGGAGCTAAGATTTTAAGAATTGTAGCGGTGAAAGGACAAAAAACAACTAAAGGAAGAATAGCCAGCGCAGGAATAGGTGATATGGTAGTGGCATCAGTTATTTCAGGCAAACAAGAGATGAGACACCAAGTAGTGCTGGCAATCATTGTTAGGCAGAGAAAAGAATATCAAAGGCCAGATGGAATAAGAATTAAGTTTGAAGATAATGCAGCAGTAGTATTAAAAGATGAAAAAGGTAATCCTAAAGGAACAATTTTCAAAGGACCAATTGCTAAAGAAGCAGGAGACAGGTGGCCGGGAGTAGCTAAAATAGCTAAGGTGATTATTTAATTTTAATAAAAAATTAATGAAAATCAATCTTATAAAATAAACTAAGCAAATAAAAAATGAAGAAAAAATTTTCAATAAAGTGGAATCAGAGCAAACAAAGAAGAAAACAGCGTAAATACAGACATAACGCCCCCTTACACATAAAAAGAAAATTTTTAGGTGCGAGGTTATCAAAAGAACTAAGAGAAAAAGAGGGAATAAAAACTCTGCCAGTTAGAACAGGAGATGAAGTTAAGATATTCAAAGGACAGTTCAAAGGCAAAAGAGGGAAAGTAAACAGAACAGATATTAAAAGAGCCAAAGTTTATGTTGAAGGCATAGAGATTAACAAAAAGGATGGGAGCAAAACAAACTATCCTGTTCACGCATCCAATCTGATTATTACCCACCTGGATTTGAGTGATAAAAGAAGAATAAAGAGTAAAAAAGAAAGCCAGGCTCGAGAAAAAACAAAAAAAGAAACAACGAATGAAAAAAAGAAAACAGAACCAAAAAAACAAGAAAAACAAATGAAAAAAGAGAAAGAAAAAGGAACTAAAAATGAAGATAAAACTGAAATCAAAACTGGAAAAAGAGAAAAATCAAAAGCTTGAAATGAGGTAACCAAAGAAAATGGGAAAAGATCACCTAAAAATGCTGGTCACACCAAAAACCTGGCCAGTGAGAAGAAAAGGAAGGAAATATATTACCAGGCCATATCCAGGAGCCCATGCTTTTTTCCTAAGCTTGTCTGTGGGCACAATACTCAAAGATGTTTTAGGGTTAGCTAAAACAAAGAAAGAAGTCAATTATCTTTTGATTAACAAGAATCTGATGGTGGATGGAAAAAGAGTGAGGGACAGAAAACATCTGGTGGGAATAATGGACACTCTGACATTATTAGAAACAGAGAAATATTATCGGATGATGTTAAAAAAAGGTAAACTGAACCTCATAGAAATAAAAAAAGAAGAAGCTAATAAGAAAATTTGCCAGATTAAAGGAAAATCTCTGATACCCAAACATAAAAAAGATAAAACCAAGGCCAAATCTGATCAAATCCAATTAAATCTTCACGATGGCCGTAATATCCTGGTGCAGAAAGGGGATTATAAAGTTGGAGACTCACTGGTTTTAGAAGTTCCTGCACAAAAAATACTAGAACACCTGAAACTGGAAAAAGGCCTATTATCAATCTTTGTAGGAGGAAAGCACTTAGGAGAAAAAGGAAAAGTAGAAGAAATCCACAGAGCTGAAATAGTGGTAAAAACAGAAGAAGGAAAATCAATCCGCACCAAAAAAGAATATGCAATGATAGTAGGAAAAGAAAAACCACTTCTGACTATCTAATCAAACAACAAATAAAGCAATATAATAAATCCTAAGAATTTAAAGTTAAAATGGCTGAAGAACAAGACAATAACAATGAAGGAAAAGTAACAGAAAAAGAAAACCTGGAAGTAGACCAAGGAATGAGAGAGAACAGAGGAGAGAAAGAGAACAGAGGAGAGAAAGAGAACAGAGGGGAGAAAGAGAACAGAGGGGAGAAAGAGAACAGAGGAGAGAAAGAGAACAGAGGGGAGAAAGAGAACAAAGAAGTAGAGCCAAGAAAAAGAGAGGAGATAAAAAAAACAAGTGAAAAAGAATCAGGGAGCAAAGAAAAAAATCCAA
>CAZPDB010000006.1:26806-30859 GCA_964585285.1 uncultured Methanosarcinales archaeon | reverse complement strand
TGCTGGCAGCGAGGATCATTGTTGATAATGTAGAGGCTTGTTATCAGACCTTGGGAGTAATACACCAAAACTGGAAATATTTACCTAATAAGTTCAAGGATTATATTGCCAATCCCAAACCCAATGGTTACAAGTCAATCCATACTACCCTGCTCTATGAAAGCAAGCCGGTTGAGATACAGATTAGAACCAAAGAGATGCATTTAGAAGCAGAAGAGGGCATTGCTTCTCATTGGAGGTATAAAGGAACAGAAAGGGACAAAGAATTTGAGAAAAAAATAACCTGGTTCCGCGAGATACTTGATTGGGTCCAGCACTCAAAAAAAGCTTCTGAATTTGTGGAGAAGTTAAGGGTTGATCTGTTTAAGGATCAAATTGTTGTTTTCACTCCAAAAGGAGATCCGATTCAATTGCCAGAAGGAGCCACACCAATTGATTTTGCTTTTGAGGTCCACACTAACCTCGGTCTGGCTATGGTAGGAGCAAAAGTTAATGACAAAATTGTGCCGCTTGATTATAAATTAAAAAGCGGAGAAATGGTGGAAGTGATTACCAAACCAAATGCCAAACCAAGTTGGCAATGGTTAAGATTAGTAACGACTACAAAAGCCAGATCAAAATTAACCCAAGCTTTTGGGGTGAGTTTAGGTAAAAAAGAAGAAAAAAAGATAATTGATGACTTAGCTGAGAAAATAAAAGTCAGAGGAGTAAAAAATCCCCAGATTAGATTTACCAAATGCTGTGCCCCCAAACCAGGAGAATCAGTTGTGGGTTATAGATTAAAAGATGGCAAAATAGCTGTTCATTCAATTAACTGTCCTAATATTGAAACAATGGATAAATACCAGAGGTTAGAAGTGAGATGGAAAGGAGAAGAGAAAAAACAAGGACTGAGAAAAGAAATCAAAATCACTGCTCTGGATGAAATCGGAGTATTTGCCCAAATCTTAAATTTACTAACTCAGGAAATGATTCCTGTTTTATCAATTAATACCAAATCACAAAAAGAGCATTTGGTGATTGATCTAATTTTAGAAACAAAAGATGAAGAACATTTTAAAGAAGTGATGCTGCAGTTAAGATATTTAAAACCTGTGCAGGATGTGCTGGTAGTTGAATAAATTAGTTTAATAAACTAATTAGACATAAATTAATTAACTAAACCTAAAAATAAATTTTCTAATTTATTGATGCTTTCAGTGATTTCATAGTTTTGAACCAATTTGAGAGAATTTTTACCCAGCTGTTTTATTTTTTTAGGGTTCTGAATTAAATGAGACATTAAATCAGCTAGTTGCTGAGGATTTTTTGGATGGAAAACATAACCATTCTGGCCAATATCAACAAAACTTGAAGAAGCGCTAATCCTTGCTTTAGCCACTAAAACTGGTTTAGCCAGAGCCATAGCTTCAAGAACAACCATCCCCTCTGTTTCAACCAAAGAAGGGTGGATAAGCGCATCGCAGGATTTAAAAGCAGATTTCATATCTTCAGCTTCAAGCCAGCCAGTGAAGATAATTTTATCAGTTAAACCAAGGGAACGAGCTAGTTTGATTAGTTTTGGTTTTTCATCACCTTCGCCACCAATAACAATCTTAAAATCATCTGGCAATTTTATTTGAGAAGCAGCCTGGAGAATCAAAGAGATGTTCTTTTCAGGCATAAGCCGGCCCATAAACAAGAAAAATCTCTTGTTTGTGAGATTAAACTTAGCTCTAAATTCCTGATCATCAATATTCCTACGA
This sequence comes from uncultured Methanosarcinales archaeon, assembly GCA_964585285.1. Classification (GTDB taxonomy): domain Archaea; phylum Nanobdellota; class Nanobdellia; order Woesearchaeales; family CAZPDB01; genus CAZPDB01. The sequence continues at coordinate 29,114 of CAZPDB010000006.1, read as the reverse complement.
TTAAAATCATTTTTAAGATCAATGCCATTGCTAACCACTTCAATTTTCTGTTTAACCTTATAATCAAGAAAAATATTTTTAGAAAATTCTGTAGGAGTAACGACTAAATCAGAACGGTCAGAAAGAATCTTTAACCAAAAACCAATGGCTTTTCTTAAAGGAGAATAATCAAGATGAATGTGGTGGGTAACATGGTCTGGCAGGGAATGCATCATAACCACAGTAGGTATGCTTAATCTCTTAGAATAATTCTGAATACGAAAAGCAAGTAAGGTGTATGAAACAATAATCACCAGATCAATTTTTTCTTTTTTTAAGATATTAATAATCTTAGATTTAGAAGGTAAAGCCTGATAATAATTTTTAGTAAAAGGGACCTTAACTCCAGGCAAACGATAAACAGGCATATCCTCAACCAATTGGAAGGGTTGCTTGTTTTTACTGTCAAAACTAGAGAGAAAAACAATCTGGTGGCCACGAGCTTTGAGAAGCTTAGCCTGACGTTCTGTAGTCCTACCAATACCACCCTGACAAGGAAAAATATTATCAATAACAAAACATATTCTCATAATCACTAGTAAGTGACTACTTATTTAAAAGGTTTTCTATTTGTTTGATGAAAGGTGATGCGCCATAATTAGTGGTTGGAGAGTGGTGTTTGTAGTCCTTGAGAAGGGTGATTAGTTTAGTCTTATTAATTGTTATTCCCTTGATTCTTAATTCTCTCCTTATTCTTAATATAAAATCACCAAACTGGGTGACATTGTGAGGTTTTTGATCTGGTTTTATTTTTTTGGCTCGTTCAAAATCAATCAACACAGGTGTATCCTGCTTATTTTTTCTGGTGACAATAATATGTTTTAAAGGGCGGTGCATTTCCTCTTTGTTAATTTTCAACTGGTCTAAGATAAACATCTGATGGAAGGTCTTTTTGAGAACTGAATTTATTTGTTTTTTGTTACTCTTTCTGATAAAATCAAGAATAAAAAGACCATCAATCCACTCAGTTATCAAAAATTCTTTATTGGCAAAAATTAATTTTGGACCAATATTTTTTTTATTGACAAGTTTAAGCATTTTTGTTTCCTTTTCCACCACATTTTTGGCTTTGGTTTCTTTTCTCTGGGTTTTAACAGCCACCTTTTTACCTTCCCACTTGGCTTGATAAACAATCCCTCTCCATCCTTTAGCTATAAATCTTAGCTCAGTTAATCCCTTTTTTTCTAATTTTTTTAAGACAGTGCTTTTCTTTATCTCATAAACAAATAAATCCTCAAAAAATATTCGCTGCTGAGAAAGTTTTTTCTTTTCAAAAAGGAATTTTTGGATTAATTCAGCAACTTTAGTTGGTTTGGTTAGGGAAGAGAAAAGAAGAAGGATTTTTCCATTTGGTTTAAGATAAGCAGAGGCTTGTTCTAGAAATTTTTCAATCAGTTCATGGCCTTTTTTCCCACCATGTATATCCTTGTCTAATTTTTCTTTTTTTTCTTTGGGTAGATAAGGCGGGTTAAAAATAATCAAGTCAAATTTTTTGTTTTTTAATTTTTTATTTGAGAAAAGATATGATTTCAAAACAATGAGATTTTTGATTTTTTCTTGGCTGATTCTCTTTCTTAACTGGCTAATTGCCTTTTGATCAATATCCACTGCTATAACCTGTTTTGCTTTTTGTGCAGCTGTTAAGGCTTGTATTCCAGAACCAGTGCCAAGATCCAAGACCAAATCTTTTGATTTAACTTTTTTTTTAACAATTTTCTGCAATAAAAAAGAATCCTCTCTGGGCTGATAAACCATTTTATTTATTTTTTATTTATTTTTTATTTTTTTAGACTTTTTCTGAATCAAGAATTCATTATCTACTGCCTGCAGGTGCTCTTTAATACGATTAGTGAGAGAAGGCAAAAGGTATTGCTCAATTTTTTCTTCAAAAAGCTCTGTTAACAAAGCTTTTTCAGCAATGCGGTAATCATTAGCTACTTTTTCAACCAAGAAAAGATCTTTGAGTTTTCTAAGCTGTCTTCGGATATTAGAGGAAGCAATGCCAACCAAAGGAAGTTTACGCTTTTTTCTTTCTTTAACTACTTCATATCTTAATTCTTCTGAATTAAGAAGTTTTTTCTTATTAGCATCTTTGAGCAAGACTAAAAGAACATCAACAATCACATCTCTAGAATCTCCTGGCTGAAGCAAACCAAGAGAAAGACAGAGCCTTTTAACCAATTCTCTGGAAGAGAGATTAGTAGGATGTTCATATTTTCTTAAAGTCAGCTCAGTTAAAGGGGTATTGGTGCTAATCTTTTTAGCCATG
>CAZPDB010000006.1:0-26796 GCA_964585285.1 uncultured Methanosarcinales archaeon | reverse complement strand
TGATAAAAGATTTTATGCTTTAAGTAGTATTTATAGTTTTTGGTTAAAATTATTTATTCATACAGAAGAAGAAAGATTTTTATACTCACTTAATCAAACTAATCCTTATGACAGCCAAGAAGAAAACAATTAAGGCTAAAAAGAGCAAGGAAAAAGTCAAATCTAAAGAAGACAGGGGAAAAAAGAAAGAAAAGTCAAGGGTTTTGGTAACAGCAGCTCTGCCTTATGTTAATAATGTGCCTCATCTGGGTAATCTAGTGCCAACTATTTCTGCTGATGTTTATGCCCGTTATCTCAGACTCAAAGGAGAGAACATTATCTTTGTCTGCGGCACAGACGAACACGGCACAACTACAGAACAGAGAGCAATTGAAGAAGGCTTAACACCAAAAGAGATAACTGATAAATATTTTAAGATTCATAAAAAAATCTATTACTGGTTTAACTGTTCATTTGACTGCTTTGGCCGGACCAGCAGCAAGGAAAATAAAGAGATGACCATAGAAATCTTCAATGATTTAAACAAAAATGGTTATATCGAAGAAAACAATATAAAACAAGCTTATTGTAAAAAATGCGATAAATTCTTAGCTGACAGATTTGTTGAAGGCAAATGCCCTTTTTGCGGATATGAAGAAGCCAGAGGGGACCAGTGTGAAAACTGCGGCAAGCTGCTTGACCCAGCTGACTTAATTGAACCAAGATGCAAGTTTTGTGGAGCCAAACCAGAGATTGTGGAAAGCGAACATCTTTTCATTGATTTGCCAGCCTTAAAGGAAAGATTAGAAAACTGGATATCAAAGGTCAAAAAAAACTGGAGTATCAATGCCATCACCATGACCGAAGCCTGGCTTAAAGAAGGATTAAAACAAAGATGTATTACCAGAGATTTAAAATGGGGCATACCTGTTCCTTATCCCGGATTTGAAAAAAAAGTATTCTACTCTTGGTTTGACGCGCCTATTGGTTATATAAGTATTACTAAATCCTGCCGAAAAAACTGGAAAGAGTGGTGGCAAAAACCACAGGAAGTGAAACTGATTCAGTTCATGGGCAAGGACAATATTCCTTTTCACACCATCCTCTTCCCCTCATTTCTTTTAGGCACGAACAAGAACTGGACCTTGATGGATCAGCTCAGTGCCAATGAATACCTGAATTACAAAGGAGGGATGTTTTCAAAATCAAGAGGGATAGGTGTTTTTGGAGATGACCTGATAGAGATAGAAAAAACAGATGGGTTGTCAGCTGATATTTGGAGATACTACCTGATTATCAACCGCCCGGAAAACAAGGACACTGAGTTTAGCTGGCAAGATTTCAGCGACAAACTCAATAATGAACTAGTGGGCAATCTGGGAAATTTTATCTTTAGAACAACCTCTTTCCTAAATAAATATCTGGAAGGAAAATTTGAAGAAATCAGTGAAGAGAATTTAGGCAAAAAATTAATTGAGCAAGTGAGAAAAAAAGAAAAAGAATATGAAAGATTATTTGAAGAGATCAAACTTAAGGAAGCTCTTAAAAAAATAATGGAAATCTCTGCTCTGGGAAATAAATATTTTCAGGACAATGAACCCTGGAGATTAATTAAAGAAGATAAACACAAAACAAAACAAATTTTAGGAAATTCTCTTAATCTTGCTTATGATATTGCTCTTTTAATCTCTCCGTTTTTACCAACTACAGCTGAAAAAATTTTTCAACAATTAAATCTTAAATTAGATTGGAAAAAATTAGGGACTTTTTCCATTAAAAATCATAACATCAATCAAGAGCAGATGCTTTTCAAAAAAATAGAACAAAAAAAATTAATTGAATTTGAACAAAGATTTGGTTCTCAAGAAAAAAAGAAAAAACCTCTGCTCAACCTTAAAGTTGGAAAAATAGAAAAAGCAGAAGATCATCCAAAAGCAGATAAATTAATTATTTTACAAGTTAATCTGAGCAATCAGGGAAAAGACAAAAGACAAATTGTGGCTGGATTAAGAGACTCTTATCACTCAAAAGAATTAATAGGAAAGAATATTCTGGTTGTTAGCAATCTAAGAAAAGCAAAGTTGAGAGGCAAAGAAAGTCAAGGTATGCTGCTGGCTTATGAAGACAAAGAAGATAAAAAGTGGAGAATAATTGAACCGCAAGGAGATCCAGGAGATAAAATTTATGCAGGCGACAATCCATGCCATAATCAAAAAGAAATTGATTTTTCTGAGTTTCAAAAGCAAAAACTAGAAGTTAAGGATTACCAAGTTTTATTGAATGGAGAAAGTTTAAAGGTAGAAAAAGGAAAAAAGAAAGTCAAAGAAGAGATTAAAGTCAAGACAAAAAAAGCAGAGGTGGCTTAAATTTTATTAATTTCTCAGTTTCTTAAAGACAAAATTTAAAAATAAAATTATGTTTCTATACGTTTGGGGGAGTAAAATGGTAGAAAAAGCAATTATAAATTATAACTATGCCTTAGGGAGATTTAACACTGATGAAGGAAGGGATCCGGTCCTAACCATAACCCAACAATTTAAAAACAAAGAAGAAGCAAAAAAAAACTACAGGACAGGAGTAGAAGAGAAAAGAGGGGGGATAATCAAACCAACAGATTATAACTTGATTCTGGTCAAACAGGTTAGAAATGAAATTGGATTAAGAGAAGAGCCTAAAAAAGAGGAAGGATTAATCCATCTTGAATTAGAAAAATTAATAGAAACAATTTTGAATGAAAATAAAGAAAACAACTATGATAATATTATTCAGCTCGGCGGACCATTTGAACAAGGAATGAGAGATATACTCTTACCGATCTTGCCTAAAACTTTAGCCAGCAGAGTCTTAATAGTGCCATATAACCAGATTCAAGAACCAAGTTTAAAAGACACTTACATTTTTGCAAAATTCCAAGAAAGATTTAAAACAAAGATGTTAAAATTAGGTGAAGGGCCCATACTTTTAAAAGCTGAACCAGAGATTGTTGATCATCTAAAAGATGAGATGAAAAAAGTGGAAGAGATGATAGGAATTATGAGAAAGATTAAACAAGATTATGGATTGACCTTGAGTGAATATGCTCAATTGATAATTTTAGAGGACATCAGAAAAGAATTTTTATCTAAAAACAGTTTAATTGATTTAGAATTAAATGAAGAAACAAAAGAACAAATAAGATTATTAGGATTAAATAACTTCTTAAATGAAAGTAATGAATGAAGAAATCATAGAAATTATCCGAAATTGCATCACCCCTCAATAAAGTAGCAGGGTATGAAGATGCAATTTCTTTGATAGGTTGATTTCTAGGATATAAAGAAATCCTTAAGGATTTCTTGCACAAGAAATGATAAAATCATTTCTTAGTATTCTGCTTTTTTAAGTATAAAAATTTCTCTTGAAATAAAAAGATAAGTTTTTGATTTGAAAATATATTCTCTGCAATAACAATACTTAAAAATTGTTGAAAAAGATTACTTCTGAAATAAAATGCTGCCTGAAGATTACCAAATCTCTTTTAATTATCTCCTAGCAATCTTTGAACCTCAAAAAGGAGAAAAGCCTAATTTTCACATCTTGAGAAGATTCAATTCTTTTGAAGAAGCTATCTGTTCGAGAGAAAGCAAAAGTCCTGGAGGGGTAAAAATGTTGGATTTTCTCTTAGTAAAACAGGATGAGCATCTAGTGAGAGAAAGAGTGTCTGCTCCTAATAAATATAATTGGTTTGATGAAGAAGAAAGGGAAGTTGGATGGGATGATGAACTGGGTGGTGAGTGGGAGGATGAATGGGAGGATGAATGGGAAGAAGGGCTGATGACTGAACTTGATCTCATACTTATCAATTTAAACCAACCACTTGATCCTATTTTTCAAATAGGTATGCCTGATCATTGCACTCCTGACATTGCAGAGAAGATTCTCACTCCAGAGAACACAAGCAGAATGCTATTACTTCCATACAAACAGATACCTCATCCAGACAGGTTAGCTCTTTATAAAAAAACTTATCTTTTTGGGGACATTGTTCAAGAATTAAGAAAAAAAGCAAGGTATAAATTCATTAGCAGTGGAGATGTAAAGGGAATATTTGATCAAAAAGATTTTCAGGAGAGAATTGACGAGATGCAAGAGGTCAGGAAAAATTTTGGTCTGACTGCTTATGAAAACAGTGTTCTAGAATATTTAGAAAAAATTCATTCAGAATCTTATTGCAAAGGAAAAAAGAAAAAAAAATTAACTATTAACCTGAGCCCAAAAGAAGTTTCTAATAAGATTGTCAGATTAGAGATACTCAAAATATCAACAGGTTTAACTCTCAGAGAAGAATCACTGCTTGAATATTTAAAAGAATTAAGAATAAAACAAAATCCAGATATCAAAAGAAAGCAGTTCTCATAAGCTTTTAATAAAATTAACCTTCTAATAAATTAACAATAATCTTTCTTGTTCTCGGACCATCAAGTTCTACCAGCATCAAAGCCTGCCAGGTGCCAAGAACTAAATGGTTGTCATTAATAAGTATGGTCTCACTGGGTTGGAGCAGGGAAGCAAGAATATGGGCCTGGGCATTATTATCAATCTTATCGTGCAAGTAATTATTATGTTGGGGAACAGATTGGTTCAAAGCTTTGAATAAATCTTTTTCAATATTAGGATCAGCATTTTCCTGAATAAACAAGGCAGCAGTAGCATGGACAACAAAAAGATGGCAGGTTCCTTTTTTAATTTTTGATTTTTTAATAATCTGGTTAACTTTTGAGGTGATATCTATCAATTCCTGTCTTTTAGATGTTTTCAGAGTAAATTCGTGCTGCATTTTAAATTATTCTATTTATGATATATTTAATTTATTTATAGTTTATTGATTATCACCAATATAAATATATTCTTACCTTTATTCTTACTCTTATTCTTACTCTTATTCTTACTCTTATTCTTACTATTACTAGTATTTAAAGATTGTGCTGAAAGGTTGTTGAAAAATTGAAAAGATATAATAAAGAAAATAAAAACATATAAATGAATCTTATCTAAATTGAGTTTATGGAAACAGCTAAAGAGAAGAATAAAGAGATAAGGGAAAAAGAGATAAGAGGGATAGAGATAAGAGGAATAGAAGCAAAAAACTTAGATCCTAAAAAATTTATAGATGATAAGATAAAAGAAATTCAAGCGACTGTAGGGGAGGGAACAGCTGTAAATGCCTTGTCCGGAGGAGTTGATTCATCAGTTGTAACCCTGCTTGGTCACCAGTCTTTGGGAAACAAACTTAAGACATACTTTATTGACAATGGCTTAATGAGAAAAAAAGAACCAGAACAAGTAATTTTGTTATTCAAAGGTTTAGGCATTCCTGTTGAATTAATTGATGCAAAAGAAGAATTCTTAACATCCTTAAAAGATGTTACCGGACCAGAAGAAAAAAGAGAAGCTATTACTCAAACTTTTTATAAGGATGTTTTTGCTGGGCTGGTCAAGGCAAGTGGAGCAAAATATCTGCTTCAAGGAACAATATTAACTGATGTTGAGGAAACATCAGCAGGTATTAAACGCCAACATAATGTTTTTAAACAGATAGGTATAAACCCAGAAGAAGCTTTTGGTTATCAAATTCTGGAGCCACTAATCCAACTCAGGAAGGATGGAGTCAGAAAAGTAGCAGAAGCATTAGGTCTGCCTGAGTCAGTTTATAATAGGATTCCTTTCTTAGGACCAGGCTTGGCTGGAAGAATAATTGGAGAAGCTACACCAGAAAGAATAAAAATAGTCAGAGAAGCAAATTTCATTGTTGAATCATATCTAGAACAACTTCAAGCAGAAGGGGTTATTCATCCCTTCCAGTATATGGCCATCCTGCACGAAGATAGAGTTACTGGTATGAGAAAAAGAGAAAAGAGAGATAATTATGAAAGAGATTTAGGCAGACAAATTGAAGTTAGATGCTGGGATAGCATAGATGCGAGAACAGCCACCCCGACAAAAGTACCTCATAAAAATCTAAGAGAATTAGCAGAACAAATAACTGCAGAAGTTGAGGGAGTGGTCAGTGTTACCTATAACATAACTGAAAAACCACCTTCAACAATAGAAGCAGTTTAAGAGGAAGCAGTTTAAAAGCAAAAAATTCTTTTCCTTAATCTTTTCCCTTATCTTTTACCTTATCACTTCCTTAATCTTTTCCCTAAATCTTTCCTCTTAACAGAATTATTCTTTTAATTATCTTAATAACTTACTAATAGACTGGTAATGATTAATATTATAAATGACTCTGGCAAAATACTTAGCCAATGAAACTTCTAAATACCAAGGATTTTGTTGTTTGAACTCATCAGAATGATGAACTGCATCAGTACCAACAACTGCCTGAAGTTTGCCTTCATTGTAAAGTTTGCCTAACCGGCCAGCAGCAGGTCCATTGAAAAGAGGGAGGGAGCAAGCAAAGCAGATCTTATTAGCCCCTTTGCTTTTTAACAACTCAATAACCTTAATTGCAGTACCAGCAGTATCAATCATATCATCAACAAGCAAGATATCCTTGCCCTTAACTTCCCCTAAAAGCCGGGTCTCCTTAACCTTATTCTTCTGACTGTAATCCCTTCGCTTATAAATAATTCCTAACTCAGCCTGGAGCTTAGCAGCAAAATGACTGGCCCGCTCCACAGCACCAGTATCAGGAGCCATAACCATCAAATGAGAATTATCAAAAGGAACATTCTTCTGGAAAAATTCAAGCAGATTCTTAGAAGCATGCAAATTCTCAAATTTAGCCTTGCGAAAAGCACCAGCAATAGCCTCATTATGCACATCAAGAGTGATAACTCTGTCAGCTCCAGCATTTTCAATAATCTCAGCGATCTTAGCAGCAGTAATAGATTCACGAGAAACAGAACGATCCTGGCGAGCATAAGGAAAAGAAGGCAGAATAGCAGTAACATAATGGGCATCACTTCTCCAAGCAGCTTCCACAGCAGTCAGCAAAGCCCTAAAATTCTGATCAACAGAAAGATGGTTGGAATTATTTTCAGTATCCTGAAAAACATAAACATCATGGCCGCGAATTGAATCATTAATAACAGTCTTAACTTCAGTATTAGCAAAATGAATCTCTTCAGTAGGGATTATGTTGATCTTTAAATCTTCACCAAGAGTCTTAATCTTATTTAATTGATGAAAAACTTTCTGACCAAAGTATTGACAAGAATTACAAAAGATTAAACCTAAATCGCCCCTATTTTCCATCATCAATCAAAGAAGTAAGAATAAGAAGCCATTAATAACTTTTTCTATTGTGGGATGAGATAATAAAAAAGAAACTTTTGTTAAGAACAAATAAGTGGATGGTTGAAAGGTCAAAAGGAAAAAGTATATAAAGAAAAAATCATCAAACAGAATAAATGGTCAAAACAGAAACAATCCAATACGCTGGAGTGGATAATATTGATCCTCATCAAAAATGGATTCTGGATAAGTTAGCCACTGAATATTATCAGAAATTTAAACGATCCCTGCAGAACATTACTTCTATGAGCGTGCATATCAAAGCTCATGAGAACGAAGGAACCAGAAAAAAATATTCTATCCATATTAAACTACATGCTCCGACAAAAATATTTGCCTCAACCAAAGGCAATGCTGACTGGGACTTGGCTAGAGCACTGCACAAAGCTTTTAAGAATATTGAACAGCAGATAAGACACAGATTCAGGAAGGATAGTAGCAGGGATAAAGGTTATGAGTGAAGGTTTATTTAATCTAAATGATAATTCCATCTTTTTCTTTTTTGTTCCTATTGTCTTTTCTTTCTGACTACTTTTGATTTCTTATAACTTTAATCTGGGTGAGGCAGCTCTGCTTCAAAGCTGCCTGGCTGAGCTTTCTTAAGTCTGGGATCTTAAGTCCGGGACGCTGACATTTTATGTCAGCGGACAGAGCCTGCCAGCTTTAGCTGACAGACCAAGAAAGTTAAGCAAATCCATTGCTATTAAGTTCAAAAAAAGAATCCAAAAATTAATTAAATCAAATAAATATTTAAATCAAATAAATAGTAACCTAATGAAATGATAAAAAGCTTATTCTCTAAAAGCTCATCCAAAGATGTCAAGACTGACTTAACCTAAGAAGAAACTAATGAAGAATTAATTCTTTCTTAATCCCCAAAAGCATAGAAGCTGCCGATAATTAACAATAAACCAGCGATTATGTTTATCACTTGACCTATCATTATAGTTGGTATTAAGAGGTTGCTTATTATTGGAAGATTAATCCCTGCCAGAGATAATAATGAGGTTAAGCCAATTGCTAAGACTACTAATCCAACAATCACACTTAATGTCTTAATAATCCCCTCCTCATTAGCAGTAGCATCCATAAAAAGAAAAATACCTCCAAAAATAAGCAGAGAAAAGAGAATATAAGGCATAAAAGTAAATGTTCTAAAAAAAGGCAGTTTAATTCCAAATCGGGGTAAAAAATGTATCAAACCATAATAGAAAACAAACAAGCCAATAATTAAACTGGCTGTGCCTTTACCAGCAGACATTCAATCACCTCTTTACAATCTTAATTAGCTTTGTAACTTTAATTCACCAAATATAAAATTATATACAGCTATATTTAAATGTTTCTGAAAAATTCTCTAAAAATTTAAATAGTATTGATAAATAACTATTCCTTATGAAAGCGAGAACTATCTTGTATACAACAATTGTAGGTGCCACACTCTATTTTGGGGCTGGTTGTGCTGGAAGGACTCATCATAATTTTGAAGATTTCCATTTTTTTGAAGATGTGCCAGCAGATTTAATCTTTATGGGAGAAAACTATCAGCAGGAGAAAGGGCCAAAGGGACAACAGGAGAAAGAGGGGAATGAGCAATTTAAGCAAGTACAGGAACAACAACCAGGAAAAGAGATCTGCCTTGCAGAAATAGTAAAGAGGGGAGAGTTGTATCAGAATGACTGAAAAAATTAAAGAAATAACCTTAGAAAAACTAGAAAAATATTTTAAGATAACCGCTGAGGCTTTGGAAAAAGCAAAGAGAGCAGAGAAAAGAGAGGGATTTGAAAAAGAAGCAGAAGACTTTCTTGATATGGTTGAGAGGTATTATTCAGATGCAAAGCATTTTGAGAAAAAAGGAGATTTGGTTAATGCTTTTGCTTGTTTAAACTACGCCCACGGTTGGCTGGATGCTGGGGCAAGAATAAAATTGTTTAAAGTCAGTGACTCCAGGTTATTTACTGTTGATTAAAAATTATTTAATTAAAGAAATTAATTTAATTAAAAAATAGCAAAGATTACTCCATTCTTAAATAATAACGAGCAGTTTCACTTCTGACACAATGAGAAGCGTCATCAAATACAATAGTGGCAAAATGAGGGTTGGTCTTGGATTTTTCACCCCAATAAACAAGCCCGGAAGCCATGAGGTCAAGTGTGTTATCTGTTCTCTGAGCAGGATCAGGATCACCAGTAACAACTTGTTTCAGGTTATGGCCTGCCCTGGTACCAACTCCTCTCATAATAAAAGGGGACATATTTTGGGCTCCATCAACCAGATGAATTCCATCCTTCAAAGTCCGACCAAGAATAAATTCAAGCGGAACAAACTCAAACCTCCCCTCCTCCTCAAGATATTCTAAATCCCTCACAACATCAGTCTGAATTGAGTTAGTGCTATCAAGAATAGGGGCGAGAAAAGGACTATATTTATCTTTAATATCTCCAGGAAGGTAACCAGCAGTTTCTCCCCAATGAGTGATAGGCCTGGTGATAAAAAGATTTTGATAAATATCTTCCTGAAGGAGTAAAAAAGAACTAGCCACACTCAAGAAAGTTTTGCCAGCACCAGCTACGCCTAACCCAAAAACAGACCCTATCTCATGATTAAGCAGGGCTTCAAGATAAAACATTTGCTGTGGATTAATTGGTTCAACACCCATCTGCTTAAGTTGATGGGAATGAGAAGAATAATGATAAAGAGGATTAATCTGAGAAGATGACTCAAGATAAACACCCAAAGCAAAATTATTTTCAGCAGCCTGAACAACAACAAACTCATTAGGAAAAAAATTCCTGCCTAATCTTTCTTCTATCCTTTTAAAATCATCACTGCTCAAAGGTTGGCCTATTTGTTTTTTTGAACCTCTAAGTTGGCTAACTAATTCAGGGGGAGAGTTCTTTACTACCACCCAGCCTTTGTAAAGATCATCAATTCTTCTTACTCCTCCAAGAAAGGCATCTTTCCATTTCTGAACAACCAACTTTGAGGGTATGGAACGGGCCTTGTTGCGCAAACCCCTGTCCAAACTAACCAGAAGCACTTTTTGTTGATTGTGTTCTTCAGCAAAATTTTTAGCAAAACTTATGATACAATCATCAATTGAACCTTCAAACATGTCCCTGGCCTCACGAACAGAGTTATTATCAACAAGCATCGATTGAACAGAATAATTATCAGCAAAATCAATTCCCTGATGAAGAAAACAATGATTATCCTCCTGCCATTTATCAATAATATCATTAGCTGCCCTAGCCACTGCCCCTCTGCCAGATTTTTCCTCAGCTATCTTGGCTAATTCTCCAATAACTAGATGAGGGATGATTAAATTGATTTTCTTCTGAGAATCTTTCGGAGAAAAAGATTGCTTAATCCGGTTAGGAGCAGTGAGGAAAATATTAGTATCAAGGATGATATATTCATCTTTCATTTTTCTATCCTAAATTTGATTTAATTCTTGGCAAATAGTTTTGTAAAGAAAAGACTGGCCATATCTAAATTGGGGGGGATGGCGCTTTTTTCTTTTTTTATCCTGGTGGGTATCAACTGCTTTTAAAACAGCGCTACCAATGCGATATAAGATGCCCTCCTGAGTTAATTGGCGAAAAGAAGGATGATTTAATTTGTGGCTTAAAGCTCCTTCAAGAGAATTTTGATCGCAATCAGAAAAATGCTGGGCAACATACTCAAGAAGCCTGGGCTCATAAAATTGACCTAAAACCTCCTCTTTTGACTTTCCTCCAAGTCTTTGTTCTGCTTCTGCCCGATGCAACTCGCTAATCAACTGCTCTTCCAGCTCTTTTTCCAGAGAAGTAATAAGATTAATAGCCCGGGAACGCCATTTTTTAAGACCAGAATCAGAAGGTGAGGTTAAATGAGAAACAAGATTCTTTTGGGAAGCACTTAAAGAGCAGACAGCTCCAACAAAAACCTTACCAATCTCAACTTCAGAAAAACCATAATTTTCCTGAAGAGAAGTTAAAGCTTGATAAAGAGTGTCTTTGGTGTTTAATTTACGATAAATCCCCATTTTAGTCTCTAAAAACAAAACAATAGATTACTTTTAAAACATTTCTATAATAGAGAAAAGATAAAGAAAAGGTTATTTTAAAATAGATAGTTGATGATAGGTAGAATGGGGGAGGTAGGTGGTGATGAGTAGTAGGGGAAAGTAGGTGGTGGTAGATAGAAGAAGCAAGATAGATTATGTGTAGATAATCCAGGCATACATAGATGGGGTGTAGAAGAAAGAAGAAGGAAGAAGAAGGAAGAAGCAACAGAAATAAAAAAAGAAGAAAAAAGGAAGAAGAAAGATAGACTTATAAAGAAAAAAAGATTGACTAAAAGTTATGCGAGGATTTATTGATTACACTACTTATAGAGTAGTTGAAAATGAGGAAAATAAGGATAAAAAAAACAAAGAAGGAAAAAAGGCTTATATCCTGCTCCTGGGAAGATTAGAGAACAATAAAACTTTTGCCACCATTAATAAGTTTGAACCGTATTTCTTTGTAGAAGAAAAGCATAAAGAAACAGTAAAAGAGCAATTAAAATCTCTGGAATTAAGAGGCAGAACAGAAAAGACTGGCCTGAAAAGCTGGGAAGGAAAACCAGTGATTAAAATTATTTTAAAAAGTCCAAAACAAGTGCCCCTCCTGCGAAAAGAATTAGAATCCCAGGAAATAGACTGCTATGAAGCTGACATCAGATTCACCCAAAGATTTCTAATTGATAAAAAGATTCAAGGAGTAGTAGAGATAAAGACTAATTCAGAGCAAAAAAGAGGTGGCAGTGAGTTAAAAAAAGAGTTAGCACAATTACAAGAACACTTACAAGAACAACTACAAGAACAACTAAGAGTGGATGAGTTCTTTGTTGAGCCAGAACTGAAAGCAGTGAAGATTGAAGAACTTGGAGATTATTGGCCAGAACTAAAATTGCTTTCTCTTGATATTGAAACTAGTAAGAGGGGGGAGGTTATTTCAGTGGCTTTAGTCTATGGAAAAATGGGCAAAGAAAGAGGGGGCTGGCAGGAAGAAGTTTATACAGTCAAAAAGAATGCAGAAGATGAAACAGATTTGCTGGTCAAAACAAGAGATAGGATAATTGAGATTAACCCTGACATAATTGTTGGCTGGAATGTGATTGATTTTGATTTCAGAGTACTTCGTGAAAGACTGGCAGCAAAGAAGGTGCCCTTTGATTGGGGTAGGAAAGAAAAAGAAAAAGTTAGGATGAGAGTTTATAATGATTTTCTCAGAGATTCAACCATAGACATATTCGGCAGAGTGGTGCTGGACGGAATTAATTTACTGAGGATTTCTTTTATTAGTTTAGAAGATTACAAACTGGAAACAGCAGCCCAGACATTTTTAGATGAGGGCAAATACATTAAACAAGATGAAAAAGATGCTGAAGGAGGACTGGATGAAATCTGGAAAAAGAATCCAGAAAAAATTGCCGAGTACAACCTCCAGGATGCCAGGCTGGTCTTAAAAATCATAGAAAAAACAGGTGTGCTGGGGTTAACAATAACTAGATCAATGCTGACTGGGATGATGCTGGATGAAGTCAAAAAAACAGTGGCCAGTTTTGATTCATTGTATTTAAAAGAGTTAAGAAAAAGGGGGAGGGTTGCTTATTCATCATTTAGAACAAGAAAAACTGAACAACTAAGCGGGGGTTATGTAATGAGTTCAAAACCAGGATTTTACCAAAATGTGCTGGTGCTTGATTTCAAAAGTCTTTATCCCAGTTTAGTTATGACTTTTAATATTGACCCGTTGACTTATCTTGGTCTGACCAAGATACAGGACTTGAAAAAACTGGAAAAGAAAAAACAAAGTTATGTGGTGGCTCCTAACAAGGCAGTTTTTGAGAACAATCAAGGCATATTACCCAGCATAATTGCCAGATTGTTCAAGCAAAGAGAAAAGGCAAGAAAGGAAAAAGATGAACTAAAAAGATATGCCATTAAAACCTTAATGAATTCTTTTTATGGAGCATTAGCAAATGAGGCCTGCAGATTTTTTAATCTCTATGTAGCCAACGCTATCACCTCTTTTGGCAGAGAATTGGTAAAGTTGAGCGCAAAAAAATTAGAAGAGTGGGGTTATGAAGTTATTTATGGGGATACTGACTCAATCTTCTTAAACACCAAGCTAAAAGATGAGAAGAGAGCTAAAGAAGTTGGCAAAAAATTAGAAAAAGAAATGAACAAGTTTTTTGAAAATTATATCAAAGAAAAATATGCCCGGAAAAATCAATTAGAGATAGAGTTTGATAAACATTATGCTAAATTTTTTATGCCCACTATGAGAGGAGTTAAGGCTGGTTCTAAAAAAAGATATGCTGGCTTAGTAAGAGAGAAGGAAGAAGAAGAAAAAATAATTTTTATCGGCTTGGAATCTGTTCGGAGAGACTGGACTGAAGCAGCTAAAAAATTACAGCAGGAGTTACTAAAAAGAATTTTTCACAATATGGATATTGATGATTATCTTAGAAGATTCGTTGATAAGGTTAAAAAGGGCGAGATGGATGAATTATTGATTTACAGAAAAGCCTTAAGAAAAAGTCCTGAAGAATATGTTAAAACTACTCCCCCCCATGTCAAAGCAGCCAGAAAATTAAGCAAACTCACCACCAACCTCATTGAATATTATCAAACAATTAATGGTCCAGAACCAGTGGAAAAAAAAGAGTCAAGCATTGACTACCAACATTATGTTGATAAACAATTAAAACCAGTGGCTAATACTATATTAAAACCAATTAATAAAGATTTTGATGAGATATTAAAAGGCAAGCAGAAAAGTTTGTTTGATTTTTGATTAAATTTTAGATTATTTAAATAATTATCCTGACTTCATTTCTTTGAGTAATTGATTTTTGTAATGTTCTAAAACTTGTTTTCTAGGGCAAGTGCCGTAAGAAAATCTGACAAAGAAAAGATGATTTTGTTCAAGAAGAATATCTCCTAAGGCTTTAATTAACTTGCCCTCTTCCTGTTTAACCACATTTTTTTGGCGATGCTGAAGAAAAGTGTATCCTGGAGGAGGCAGGAGCAGTTTAGTCAGAGAATCTGGTCGGTGAGAATGGTCAGGAGAAACCAAATCATGAGGCAGGCAACGGATTTGCCCTAATTCCTCATCTTGAGTAAGACCATCAGAATTAGTATAATTAGCATGATAATAAGCAATAGCATAAACTGCTTCCTGAAGCTGACCAGCTTCATCTGGAACAGGACCAGGAGAAACTAAACAGTTAATATGCAAAACATTATCCCTTCTCCTCTTATCTTGTCTCATAACTACTGATAAATAGTAAGTATTTATAAAATTTACTCTTTTAGCATCTTTTTAGAGAATTAAGCTGCTTTTTTCTTAGCTAAATTTTTGGCTTGAACAAAATCATCCAATTGCTGAGAAAAAGTGATATCCTCTCTTTCCCTGGAAATGATAAGGGGTTTTATGCCGTCAAAAAGCTGGTTAACATCCTGAAGAAGAGACATTAAATATTTTTTATAAAAAGAGAACATTTTCTGTGGAGATTCAAGTTTAACAAGATCAGTAAAATAATCATAAATTTTTTTAAGATCATTAGCCAGGACCTGTAAAAGAGCTTTGAGTTCAGAATCAGGCAAGTCTTTAGTAAGATGAATTAATCTGGCCTTGAACTTAATGAGGTAATCAGTAACTTCCTCAGAATGCTGCTGAAACATATTTTTATTATTAAAAACACGGGGCAGGGTGGGAATAAGACCAGCAATGCGGTCAAAGTCACTCTTAAACTGGCTAATCTCCTTATCTAATATCTGAAGAAATTTTTCTTCCAGAGGAAGTTCTTTTTTAATCTCTTCAAGAAGTTTTCTGGCTTGGGATTCTTTTTTAGCTAAATCTTTTACTGCCCGAGCACCCTTCTTTTTTCCTAAAAAAGGCAAAGCCATTTTATCTCACCTACCTTTTACCTAATTTTTTCACCTAATCTTTTATCTTTTTTCTTAGCTGAGTGTTTAGTTATCCTTTGATGTTCCCCACAGGCACAACACGAACAACCCGGCGAGCCAAATGAGTTTGATGAATACTTTCAATGACTTCATTAACATCTTTATAAGCACCAGGAGCTTCTTCTGCTGCTCCAGCCATGGAATGAGCCCGCACATAAATCCCTTTTAAACCCAATTCTTTTAAGATGGTCTCGCCCCAGAATTGTTTTTTAGCCTGGGTTCTGGACATGGCCCGGCCAGCACCATGACAAACAGATTCAAAACCCTTCCTGCTTTCAGGAGTGCCAACAAGAATATAAGAATAAGTGCCCATAGTCCCGCCAATAAGCACAGGCTGGCCAACACCCTGGTAAATCTGAGGCAGTTCTTTCCTGTCAGGACCAAAAGCGCGAGTAGCTCCCTTGCGATGAACCCAAACCTCTTTATTCTTGTTATCAATCTTATGTTTTTCTTTTTTACAGGTATTATGACCCACATCATAGAGCATATTAACCTCAGCGTCTGGAAAAATTTTCTTAGTTGTCTCACGAGCCAGGTGAGCAATAACCTGTCTGTTAGCAAAAGCATAATTAATACCACAATTCATAGCTCCAATATACTTTTGTCCTTCAGGAGAGTTGATAGGAGCACAAACCAATTCCTTTTCTCTGATAGGAATATTATATTTTCTTGAGGCCTGCGCGAGAATCTTAAGATAATCAGAACCAATCTGATGCCCTAAAGCCCGTGAACCACAATGAAGAGTAAGAAGCACCTGATTTTCAAAAAGACCAAATCTTTCAGCTGTTTTCTCATCAAAAATATCCTTAACAATCTGTATTTCCAGATAATGATTACCAGAGCCAAGAGTGCCCACTTGTTTTTTCTCTCTTCTAATAGCCAATTCAGAAACATTTTCAGGGAGAGCGCCCTCAACCTTGCCATTTTCCTCAATATACTTAAGATCATCTTCTGTTCCATAACCATTTTTGACTATCCACTGGGCTCCATCAACCAAAACCTCATTAATCTGCTTTCCTTTTAATTCAATCTCCCCGCGAGAGCCAAGACCAGCAGGCACAGTATCAAAAAGAGTATCAACAAACTCCTTGAGTTTAGGTTTGATCTGGTCAAGAGTGAGATTGGTTTTTAAGGTGCGGACTCCACAGTTGATATCAAAACCAACTCCACCAACAGAGACAACACCCTTATTATCTCCATCAAAAGCAGCCACACCCCCAATCGGAAAACCATACCCCCAATGAGCATCAGGCATAGCCAAACTGGCCTTTTGAATACCAGGTAAGGTAGCTACATTAGACACCTGCTCAAAAACCTTTTCATCCATCTCTTCAACTAATTTTTTAAGAGCAAAGAGTTTGCCAGGAACAAGCATATCGCCAGTTTTAGGAATCTCCCATTCAACATGACTAATCTTTTTAAGCTTGGATAGGTCCATGATAATAAAAAATAATGGCTGGATTTAAAACCTTTTCCCTTTTCTCCTTTTCTTTTTTTCTTTTCATCTTTTTTCTTTTTTTCTTTTCTTCTTTTCCTTTTCTCCTTTTCTTTTTTTCTTTTTTTCTTTTCCTTTTTTTCTTTTTCCTTTTCTCCTTTTCTTTTTTTCTTTTTTTCTTTTTTTTTTTTTCTTTTTTCTTTGGCCTGTTTTAGAATATAGTGTGGTATATAGAAATATAGATTAAATAAGGGAAAAATAATAAAAGAAGAAGAGATATACTAATCCAATGGAAGGTTTGGCAGGGAGTCCAGAAGAGGGTTCAGAGGGAAGTCAAGAGGGGAGTCCAGAGGGGAGCCCAGAGGAGAGTTTAAGAAAGAGTGCAAAGAGTTTAGAAAGGAGTTTAGAAGACAGATTGAATGAAATAAAAAATTATCTTAAAAGTTCTGAAATAAAAAAAATAAGCCAAAAATTAGGATTAAAAGTAAAACAAGAGCAAGGAATTATTTTGGTTGATACAGCCAGCGAGAATGAGAGAATAAAACCATCAAAGACGCCAGAACTGCCAGTTTATGGGATAATAGAAGTATTTCCAGAATTGGAGGCAATAGTGATGGGAAAAATACCTCACGGCTTGCTGGCTTTCAAAATGATAGAGGTTATCCAGGAAAGCAGAAAAAGAAATGGGTTAGCTGAATATGGAGAAAAAGAAGAAGATGGAATACTTAATTTGGGTGTTTCCTGTGTCCAGTTTCAACAAGAAGGAGAAAACACTGTTTTGGTCAGGATGGATTACCTGGACCGTGGTTTTCTGGCTGATAATCAACTGCAAAGGTTAATCCCCAAAAAACAGATTAAATTCTCTCATCTCAAAGATAAAAAAGTCAGAGATGCATTAAAAAAAAGAGGAGAATGCTGGAGATTTAATCCCCAGCCACATAGCGATGAAGAAATCAAAACATTTGTAGAAAACTGCCGGACAGAAATCAGAACAGGAATACCAGTCTATTACAACAGAGAAACTGGAGAGAGGTTCTTAACTTATGAAGATTTTTTCTCTCGGACTAAAGACTGTCAGGACTTAGGACTACTAACAAAAAGGATCGGAGAAGTTCTCCACTTATTAAAAAGCTACAACAAGAGAGGTATGAAAGAATTAAGATTTCTCACTGATAATGAAGATGATTCAGTTGATATTTCCACCCTGGAAAAAATTTTGGAATTAGGCAATGGGTGGTCAGCGCAAAAAAGAATGATTAATCTGATTAAATATATTCTCAGGCCTTATTTTCACCAGCAGGTTCGTAAAAAAATAAGAAACTTAACAGAAAAAAATTATTTGGTTAATTGGATTAAGAAAAGAAGAACAACAAGAGTAAATAAATTGATTGAGAGATTTAAAGATGAATTAGAAACAAAGGTGGGATTTGTTTTAAGAAATGTTGATTATGAAAACAAGTTCTGTGTTGAAACTGTCTATGAACGACTGAGAGAATTGATCCCAGCTGAAGAAGAAGATCTGAAAATCAGTCCAGAATTTTTCCTGCACATTAAATGGCTGCCAGGAAGAGACGAAGAAGCAGAAAACTTTGATAATCGAGAACAAAAAGAGATAGTTGGGGGAATAACCAGAGAATACAGGAAAAGAATTGGCAAACTAGAGTATTTTAACCTGGGAGAAGTGATTGAACCAAGATCAGAAAGAAAAGGGGACAGTGGGATGAGAGGAGTATATGTGGTTAACATAAAACAAGAAAGTTTAAAACAAGAAAGAAATCAGAAAGATTGGATAAAGAGTGAAGTAGAGGCAACAAAAGAAGAGATAAGAGTGTTGAGAAGAAAAAAATGGGGTATAGAATACCACCTCCAACAAGGCAAAAGCTGGGAAGAAGCTAAATGGCTCTCTGATGAATATACTTCTTATGTCCAGAAAAGACTTGAAGCCATAAAACTTCTGGGAATATTAAGGCCGAGATTCAGTTTAATAACCATCGAAGTTAAATCTGAAATAAGGGGGAAAAAGAAAAAAATTCCTCGCGACTATGTTGACAGGCAATATGTTCAAGGAGTTGCAAGTAACAAAATACCAAAAGAATATTTTGCTAATCCAGATTTTGTTAAAGATCTGTCTTACCAGTTAGGCAAAGCAGCAGCAGCTAATATGATTCTGGGCAGGAGACACCATGAAACAGGAGAGATTCTTTTTGATGATGGAGACGAAATTGTTCAGTTTTGGAATGAAAATGATGAAAAGAAAAGAAAAATAAGACGGATTGTAATGGCAGACACTACCATCTCTTTTGAAGATTATGAAAGACCAATTACAACCCAATCCAGAGCTTATGCTGAACATCTGGTCAGAATAATTGACAAGGCTTTTTTAAAAAAAATTAATGATGAAGACCTGAGAACTATCAGCCAATATTATTATCAGGGAATAAGAGAAGAATTTAACCGACTTAAAACCAGATATAAGAGCAGAAAAGATTTTCTAAAACATAGGTTCAACAACCACAGAGAAAAAGGAGGATTTGGCTATCGCTGGAAAAAAGTTTTGGAGAGATTAGAAGTCACTTATGTTGAGGGAGTAATTGAGGCAATCAAAGAAGAAATGATCAATGTAGCCAGGAAGGATCCTAACGGAGATTATTATTTAAGAGAAGGGATTATTGCTGCTTAAACATCAACCACACACTTAACAACAAAAAGATCTTTTTCTTTTTTTATTCCTAATTCAGAATAAGTAGCAGCCTTGACATGATCCTTAGCTGTATGTTTTTTCTCATTAAAAAGCTCTCCTTTTGCAGTACCAATTAATTTATTATCTTTGATCTTAACATTAAACTCAGAGAAAACCATGGTGTTAATCTCTGCTTCAGTAATCAAACGATTGAGCCACTCAACAAATAACTCCTCTTTATTGTCTGCTTCAACTTCTATTTTAATTGCTTTTTTTGGCTCAACCTTCTCAATCTCAACCTGAACATCAAAAAGAGCCTTAGCACCTTCCTCAAATGCCTCTTCCAGTGTCTTTCCTTTACCAACAATTCCAATATCTGCCTCGTGAGCAAAAGTGGTGTACATAAAAATAAAGTTAGAAAAAGGAATATAAAAGTTTATTGTTTTTATTCAACAAATTTTGTATCTACTTTAAAATATCTTAAAACAGGAACATTTCCAGAAGTATCAATGTGAGCAAAGTAACCATCAAAATAAGCTCCAGGATTAATGACATGGCTTCTATGTTGGAATAATCTATATTCAGAGTCAAGTCTGGGCTCGTAAGTTACAATTCCTTTTTGTGGATCATCATATACATAAAGATGTTGGTGATCATGACCGCGAATCATGACCTTAAAATTTTTATTTTTCATTGCAGCAAAATTAGCTTTAAGATTGCTTTTTGATCTAAGCCTAAACCATAAAGGTTTAAAGTTTTTAGGACAAAAGAGATAAGAAGAAGAATTGCCAGCTAGAGCACCATGAACAACTATTGTTGGATATCTTGAATCAAATTTTTCTGGATCTAAAGCAAAAGTTCTTTTAAGATGTTCAGAATTAGAACTTTCAGAATTAAAAACAAGCTTTTCTAAAAATTTATCTTCTAAAGGAGAATCCATTAGTTCGTCATGTAATTGTTGAGATGATTTTCCTTGAGCAGTAATAGTCCCAGAATAGATATCAAGATTAACAAGGATAGCATGATCATGGTTCCCCGGAACAACTATAACTTCTTTTCCTATGGATTGATATTTTTTTTGGAGATCCATAAACTGTTGGATAACTTTTACTTGGTCGAAATCCCCCAAGCAGATAAGAACATCTGGATCAATATCTTCCAGAGCCTGATCTAAACTGCCCAAATCTTTTCCATGCATATCCCCCCAAATTGCATATCTCATTATAAAAAGAAAGAATTGACACTATTTAAAAGTTACGAAAAATAAGATGAATGAAAAAGCAAGAGAAGCAGGAGGTTTATTTGACTTTTTTTACTTTTTTTATTACATGAAAAAAATACAAAGAAATTGTTTGGCATTTCTTGTACGCAAAATCTGTCTGATTTTGTTGTATCTCACCTTTAGGCGACCTTTAGGTGAGGTTGTTGATTTTTTTTTTAATTATTATTGTTATTGTTGTTGTTATTATTATTATTATTATTATTATTGTTATTGTTATTATTGTTGTTGTTGTTGTTATTGTTATTATTATTATTATTATTATTATTATTATTAAAAATAAAAAGATTGCTGAAGCATTGAAGAGTTATTTTAACCATTTGTGGTCTGGATAATTATTTTTCCCTCCTTTCTTCTCTCCCCTCTTCCCGATCCCGAGGCTCAGCCAGGCAAATTGTTGCCTGATCTGACAATGCCTGCTTCTCACACCGAATCTAAAAGAAAATTGAAAAAACTCAAAAGAAATGGTATTTCTGAAGAAGTGAAAGATTTACGAAATGTTCGTTAAAAATTCGGATTAAACTCAAAAAGGTATTTAAAGAATAATCTTTTTAAGAGAATAAATATGGGGACTGCATCAATTACGAAACCTAAAGAATTTAGTAAAATTGCTGGTGACATTGCAGAAGGAGAATTTAAAAAGTGGTTAGAGAGACATGGGATACCTTATTGGTATATTCAACAGGACATGCCTTCTTTTTCTCAAGCTTTAAAAGATTATCTGGTGAAAAGGCCGGATTTTTTAATTCTCCTACCTAATTTTGGTTTTGTTCTGGTTGATGTTAAGAACACAGAAGCAGCCAGAAAATATGAGAAATTCTTTTTAGGCGCCAAAGGGGTAGAGAGATATCTGAATTTACAAAGGATATTTAATCTCCAATCCTGGTGTGTAATATCAAGTGAGAGATATCATTTTAAAACCTGGTTTTGGATTCCCATATCTAAAATCGCCAAAGCAGGGTTTGTCTTTAAAACAAAAGATGGGAAGAGAGAATGTTACTCAGTGCCCATTTCAGAATAAAAGCCATATTAAATATCTTCTAACTTTGAATCAAATATTATCTAATTATCTAATGCTATAAAAATCTAAAGACAAAAGACCACACAGGGTTTGAACTTCTAGTGGAAAATAAAGAGGTAAAGGGGGAGACAAAGAATACAAAGAATACAAAGAACAAAGAATACAAAAAATAAAGAATACAAAGTAAATAAAAAAGAAAAGACCAAACATAGACAAGTCAAAAAATGAGCGATTGGGGGCTGCATGCTGAACACATCGCCGAAGCTTTGTGCTTACACACCAGCTCCATCAAACCTCTGTTTTAGAGGAGCTCTAAGATGTCTCTTTTCGAGGCGAGTTTCGAGCTTAGATGCTTTCAGCTCTTATCTCTTAGAGCGTAGCTGCCCAGCTTTACACCCTATCGGATGACTGGTTGACCAGTGGCTCCGAGTCCCCGTTCCTCTCGTACTAGGGGACCCTTCCTCTCAGACATCAACATTCCTAGTAGATATCAAACAAACTGTCTCACAACGTTCTGAACCCAGCTCGCGATCCCTTTTAATGGGTGAACACCCCCACCCTTGGCCGCATACAGTTAAAAAATCACTGAGCTGTTTACTCAGCAAGATTATAATTCTGCACGGCCAGGATAGGAAGGGCCGACATCGGAGAAGCAAGCCTAGCCGTCGATGTGAACTCTCGGGCTAGACAACTCAATTATCCCCGGAGTAACTTTTTGGTCACCTCTGACCCCCATCAATGAGAATCAGAGGATCGCTAGGCCACAATTTCTTGTTTGAATTCGTTCTTATTGCGAATTCAATCAGGCCGGCTTATGCCCTTGCACTCTCTGACGGATTTCTGACCCGTCTGAGCCGACCATTGGGCCCCGCTGATATCCTTTCAGCGGGGTGCCGCCCCAGCCAAACTGTCTACCTACTGGTGTCCTCACTTAAAGTGAGTTAGCAATGCGAGTTCTGAAGAGTGGTGTTACATTGTTGTCTCCACCTGAACTGGCGTCCAAGTTTTATCGACTCCCACTTACGCTCTACACCAGGACTCACACCGCAGCAACAAGCTACAGTAAAGTTTCACGGGGTCTTCGCTTCCCACTAGGAATCTCTGGCCTTTGCACCAGAATGGAGTATTCGGAGGCTTCCGGTTGGGGACAGTGACGATCTCGTTATACCATTCATGCACGTCGTCATTTAAGCGACAAGGTATTTTGCTACCTTAAGAGAGTTATAGTTACTCCCGCCGTTTACCAGTCCTTAGCCCCCTTGAAAAAGGGTTTTAGATACTGGCACTGGGCAGATATCGCTTTCCATACATGGCCTTGCGGCTTAGCGGAAAGCTAAGTTTTTGTTAAACAGTCGGACCGTCCTTGTTATTGCACCCTGCCATCGCAATCATATAATCACAACAGCAGGGACCTCATATACCGAAGAGACGAGGCTAATTTGCCGAATTCCCTCAACCGAATTACCACCTCACACCTGAGGCTACTCACCTAGGGGCACCTGTGCTGGTTTTGGGTACAGATACTAAAGATCCTTTTTGACAACCTTTTTTCGAATTCCAGGAATCAGCTAAACATTCATAGAATGCTCATCTCAACTTAACTAAGTTCTCATCATGAAGATACTCCCTCAGTCTATTCTGATTGACTTAAACGATGATTTAAGTCAGCCTATCCTGCAATGTCAGATGCCAAACCTGTGTTGCCACGCGTACTTTAGTAGTGCCAGAATATTAACTGGCTTCCCTTTCCCGCAAAACGATTTCCGAATGCGGTTAGGACTGACTACCCCTTGACTGAACGACATTGTCAAGGAACCCTTGCCCTTTCGGCGGCAGAGATTCTTACTCTGCTATATTCCTACTATCACCAGGATTCTCATTTTTGTCCGGTTCCCCTTCTCTTACGAAAAAAGTTTTGCCCAGACAAAACGCCTGCCTACCTCAAACCTTTTGGGTTGACCAAAGTATCGGTAATCAACTTAGCCCCGTCCATTTTAGAGGCCCACAACCTCGAAAGGTAAGCTGTTACGCACTTATTATAGGGTGGCTGCTTCTAAGCCAACCTCCCTGCTGTCTCTGGTTGCAGACACTCTTTACCCGTTAACACTTAGTTGATATTTAGGGACCTTAACTTTGGGCTGGGTTGTTCCCCTCTTGGGTGTCAAGCTTATCCCGGACACCCTTTTTCCCCAAATCTATGATGCTACCTGATTCTGAGTTGGACAAGAAACCGACATCCGAAGAAGCCTAAATTTCCAATCCGTATCTTTACCCAGGCAGCCATCTCCTTGGAGACTTGACTACGGCCAATTTCGGCAGGAACCTGCTATCGCCGGGTTCGATGGGCATTTCACTCCTAATCCCAGGTCATAAGAACGCTTGTCCACAGCACCTCTGCGGACCTCCATGAGATTGCTCCCACTTCATCCTACCCAGGATTAGATCACCCGGCTTCAGGTCGTGCTCCAGTGACTCAAGGCACTTTCATACCTACCTCCTGATTGCAAGCAATTGCGAGGTTATTGGTTTCCCTACGATACCTCCTTGAGAAAGGATTAATCTTGCCACTAAAACACACTCCCTGGCACGTTATTCGAAACGTACGATAAAACTCCGAAGAGCTTTATCTATCGATAACTAACAGGTTTCAGAGTCTTTTCACTCCCGGTCAAGGGTTCTTTTCAACTTTCCCTCACGGTACTAGTGCACTATCGGTCTTGAGAAATGTTTAAAGTTGGAAGTTGATTGCTCCCAAATTCTTACCTGGTTTCCAGCAGGCAATACTCAGGAGACTCCCACATCATCCCTGCCTTCTCCTAAAGGACTATCACCTTCTAAGGTCCAGCTTTCCAGCTATGTTCAGATGAGCAGAGGAAGATTAAAAGAGAGTCCTATAACACCACATTTCCTTTAGCTTTTCAGTAAAGGATTCAGTTTGCTTTGTACCGCTTTCACTCGCTGTTAATAACGGCATTCCAATTGGTTTCTTTTCCTGCAGGTACTAAGATGTTTCAATTCCCTGCGTTCCCTTTCCTTACGGAATCTGTTCTACCGAAGCAGAACAGTGGAAGTCCAATTAAGGCACCCCTGGTTCAACATATACATGCTATTCGCCAGGGAATATCGTAGCTGGTCACGCCCTTCATCAGTCTCTCAAGCCAAGTCTTCCACCTGTTAGCGTCTTTTTTGACTTGCCTATGATTGGTCTCATCAATGGGATAAATGAAAATAAACCCATCATTCAACCAACAATCCAATACTAAAGTAAGGGATTGCTACAAATGAAAATTTAATGAATTTAAAATAATTTGTTTTGTGATTTTTCTCTAAAATGAGTGGACCCGTCGGGAAGTTCACTTAAAACCAAAAAGGTAAGTAAGTTTCGAACCCGAAGCCTCTGCCTGTCCTGTAACTTTGCTTGAAACAAAGCAGGCAGTGCAAGGGCAGCGCTCTACCATTGAGCTACGGGCCCAGTCAATATGAAAATGAAAGGTAAGTTGTTGGAGGAGATTAAAACAATCTGCGATTTTTACGCGCAGCCGCATGTTTTGCGACTATTAACAAATAAAAATCTGACAGATTATTTAAAAAAATAAAGGAGGTGATCCAGCCGCAGGTTCCCCTACGGCTACCTTGTGACGACTTAACCCACCTCACTAAGCCTAGGTTCGATAAGTCCAAAAAGACCAACCTCACCTAGACCCAGCTCGGTTGATTTGACGGGCGGTGTGTGCAAGGAGCAGGGACGTATTCACCGGGATATGCTAAATTCCGATTACTAGCGATTCCGGCGTCACGAGCACAAGTTACAATGCTCGATTCGAACTAAGACCAGGTTTAGAGGCTTAGCTCCTCCTCTCGGAGTCGCATCCCATTGTCCTGACCATTGTTGCGCGCGTGTAGCCCAGGAGATTCGGACCATACAGACCTACCGTCGCCTGCACCTTCCTCCCTGTTTCCAGGGCAGTCCTCATAGTGTGCTCGATCACAAAGTTCGGTGGCAACTATGAGCACAGGTCTCGCTCGTTACCTCACTTAAGAGGACACCTCACGGCACGAGCTGACGACGGCCATGCAATACCTCTCGGCTTGTTAGGTAAGACCTTCAATCTGACCTTCATCCTGCCGTCGCTCCTGGTGAGATTTCCGGTCTGGAATTCAATTAAACCGCACGCCTCACCGCTTGTGTGCTCCCCCGCCAATTCCTTTAAGTTTCGGCCTTGCAACTGTACTTCCCAGGCGGCGAGCTTAACACCTTCGTTTCGACACTGCCTGTTCCCATAGAACAAGCAACATCTGGCTCGCAGCGTTTACAGCTAGGACTACGCGGGTATCTAATCCGGATCGCTCCCCTAGCTTTCGTTCCTCACCGTCAGAACCATTCTAGCCAGACGCCTTCGCCACCGGTGGTCCTCCTAGGATGATAACATTTTACCGCTACCCTAGAAATTCCCCTGGCTCCTCCTGGTCTCTAGTCTAGTAGTATCTTCTGCACGTTGCTGCTTTAAACAGCAATTTCACAGAAGACTTGCTAAACCGGCTACGAACGCTTTAGGCCCAATAATATGGTTGCTACTTGTGGCGCTGGTATTACCGCGGCGGCTGGCACCAGTCTTACCCACCACTTATTCGCCAAAGTTTTTACCTTTGGCAAAAGCCAATGCAATGCATTGGCACTCGAGATCCCTTTATCACGCTTTCGCGCATTGTAAAAAATTCGCGCCTGCTGCACCCCTTAGGGCTAGGACCAGTATCTCAGTGTCCTTCTCGGGGCGACTCCTCTCAGAGCCCCTACGGATCCAAGGCTTGGTGGTCCTATAAAGCGACAAGCTTAATCATATCAGATAAAACTTTACCGCTACATTACACCACCAACAACCTAATCCGTCGCCGACTCATCCTTAGGCGCCGTGGCTTTGGGAAAAGGCACCTTCCAGTGCTTTTTTCCTATCAGGTATTATCCTCAGTTTCCCAAGGTTATCCCTGGCCTAAGGGCAGATTATCGACGTGTTGCTGAGCCTTTCGCTGGTCAGCCGAAGCTGGCCTAACTTGCATGGCTTAGTCGAATCTCGATAGCAGCAAGCTCCCGCAGGATCAACGGGAATTGCAAAACAAGACCTT
>CAZPDB010000005.1:30196-31763 GCA_964585285.1 uncultured Methanosarcinales archaeon | reverse complement strand
AGGATTTCTTGTACAAGAAATGATAAAATCATTTCTTAGTATTCTGCTTTTTTAAGTATAATAGAAAAAGAGGGATTTGTTGTGAAAAAAAAAGCTCAGGTTACTTTGTTCATACTCATTGGGTTGATTATTCTTGTCTTGGCAGGTATTGGTGGCTATTTTTATTATCAGCAAAAGGAAATGCCTGAAGATGAAGTCCGTTTGGAAAGGGTTCCTCCTGAACAAAGAGAACTTTATAATTATGTTCAGAACTGTATTCGCTTGGCCACTCTGGAAGGCTTAGAAATTCAGAGACTGCAGGGGGGTTATATCTGGATTCCTGAGAATGCAGAATATCTTTTGGTTGAGGATCCAGAGGATAAAGTAGTCAAGTATGTTGATGGTCGTTTGAAGGTAGTTATTGATCCTAGTGGTGTTAATAAGGTTCCTTATTGGCTGACTGAAAAGCAGATTATTGTTCCCAGTCTTTATTTCTTGGAAACTGAATTAGCCCAGTATGTGGCTGAGGAAGTTGATGCTTGTGTTGCCAGTCTCCAGCCCTTTGTTGAAAAAGGTTTTGCTGTGAAAAGAGGAGAGGTTGAGACTAAGGTTTATTTTCATCACGCTGTTAATGTTGAGGTTAATTTACCTATCACTTTGACTGAGAACATCAGCGGCAGGATAATTGAAAGGGAGGATTTTGGTTATAGTGTGCCTATTGATATGGGCCTTATTTACAGAATGGCTCGGGACATAACCCAGAGAGAGAATCGTTATGCTCAGTTAGAATTTTTTACCACCCAGTTGATTAATCTTTATGGCCAGATTAATAATGACTGGCCCTGGCTTCCTCCTACCAGCAAGAGTTCGCCTGATTGCAGTGAAGTCACCTGGTCTAAACAAGAGGTTGAGTCAAGGTTAAAGGATATTATCAGGCATAATATCAAGTATCTTCGGGTTAGTAATACTGATTATATTAATTACACTCAAAATATGCCTCAAAGCACTGGGGATGAGAAAAGGCAGGTTGGAGCTATTGATGGTTTTATTTATGATTGGAATTTTAATCAGGATTATTCTGATGTCAGGGTAAAGTTTGATTATGATCCTGACCAGTGGGATTTCTTTAATTTTGATGTTCGCGGAGGAAGTAGTGATGAAAGGACTGTCAGGCCCAGCAAGGCCAGTTCTGATTTGCTTGGATTTCTTGATATTTGTTCTTATCGCTATAAGTTCAAGTATGATCTTCAGTATCCAATGCTGGTTAGTATTAATCATCATCAGTCTGCTAAGATTGACCCGCAGGGAGATACTTTTAAGGAAAAAGCTAATTATACTTTTTATTTTCCTCTTTGGCTGGCTATTTATGGTAATCAGTGGAGAACTTACCGTCCCAGGACTGATGTTAATCAGTCAGGCCAGGATTTGATTGAGACTATGTTTTGTGATTCTGACCAGAAAAAATCAGGAGTTTTTGATGTTAGTGTTAGGGATGCCTGGAACAATACTCCTGTTGAGGCAGCTAATCTTATTTATTATTGCGGTCCCCAGACTAATTGTTTTATTGATATCACTGATGACAATGGCA
>CAZPDB010000005.1:29530-30186 GCA_964585285.1 uncultured Methanosarcinales archaeon | reverse complement strand
GTTTGAATGGCTTGTTTTATATTCAAAGAGAGGATTATCTTGATTACTGGCAGAAGCTTACTGTTGATAGTTTTGATAATAAGGATCTTGATATTGATATTTGGCCGTTGAAAAGCTTGAACACTACTCTGGTTATGGTTAATGCTGGAGAGTATGTTAAGCAGATTTATTATAGTAATTTTACTAATTATACTGTGAGTGATCTTTGGAGAACAATTAAACCTGATATTGGTGAGACCACTTTGATTAATTTTGATTTGGTTCCTAAGGGAGCTCCTGGCTTGAGTATTGCTTTTCCCAAGCATACGGCTGATTACTCTAATGCTAGTGTGGGGGATATGGGTGATGTAACTGGTATGCAAAGGTTTAATATTCCTTGGGCCACTGGCAGTGTTGATTACACTCCTCCTTTTGGTTATGTTGATGAGAGAACTTTTGGTCCTGGATCTTATGTTTTTTCTTATAGTACTACTCGTGATTTGAATGCTTTAAAGCATTGTGAAGAAGAGGATGATGAAGAGTATTGTATTGATGGCAAGTTTATTCCTCAGTATCCGCGTGACAGTTTGGATACTCTTAAGTGGGATATTCCTTTTAATGGAACTTTTTATGATGCTGAGGCAGTTGTTTTTATTTTGTTTGCTAATGAGGGTGTG
>CAZPDB010000005.1:21262-29520 GCA_964585285.1 uncultured Methanosarcinales archaeon | reverse complement strand
ATTAAGTGGCCGAATATTCAGACAGAGAAAATTCTTCAGGATGATGGTTCTTTAGTGCTTGAGTTCAGGGTTGATGCAGATGAGCTTTATAATAATTCTTATGTTACTATTGTGGCTCAAGAACGACCTGGCATGTTTCCACTTCCTGATTGGGAGCCTTCCTGGTATGATATCCGCGTTAGTATTCCTAGAGCTGAATATAATGATTATATTACCCCAATACTTATATAATTAAAAACTAAAAGGTTAAAAAATGAAGGGAAAGAATTGGCAAAGGTTTATAGCTGTTTTTATGATTATGTTAGTGCTAACTATTCCTTTTTATGTTAGCACTGTTTTTGCTCAGGCCCAGCCTGTTCCAGAGCCGGGCCAGGCTTGTGAAGAGAAAAAAGAGGATCCAGGCATTGCTAAGTTAATGGATAATTCTATTATTTCGATGTTAGAGAAGATTTTTACTCTGATGCACATGATCTGCACTATCTTTAGCTCTATTGATTCTATTCTCAGTGCTCTGGGAACTATATTAAATGATGATTGTTGTATCTTGCCTGTTATCTTGCATCCTGTTTGTGAGGCTTTTACTGCTATGTACACTGCCTGGGAATATATTTACAAAGGAACTTTTATCTCTGGTCTTTGTTGTATTGCTAATTGTAGTTGGTGTGGTGGAGGTGGCAGTCCTAGATCTTATTTTGCTGATATTCCCGAAGGAGCAGGAGACTGTTTTGGTATTCCTGCTTATAGTGGAGCTTTTGCTTCTGTTGGAAGCAAACTTGATCCTTATGCTAGTATTTATGAAGCAATGTTTTGTTTATGCCCTCCTGGTATCCTTTATAATCTAAGAAAATTGCAGACTATTTACAAAACCTATAATTGTTGTGTTGATGCTGCTTGTGAACAAGGAATTAGTATTGAAGCCTGTGATAATTATTTGTCTCAAGCCACTTGTATGTTTTGGGAAGGCTCTCTGTATATGGCTATTGTTAAGTTGTTAGCTGGCTTTTTAGTTGATTTCCTTGTTAATAAATTGATGGAGTTGCTGATACAGGCAAATATTCCCTTAAAATGCTGGATTGCTCGTATTAATCTGCTTTTTATTCCACAGGAATTAGAAGCTCTGGGCAATGCTATGGAAATGGCTATGAAGACTTTTGATGATCCTGACTGCTCTGAATTGCTTGAAGATAACCTTGGCCTTGACCCTGATGATTATGAGGATGTGCGTAAGCCTTGGCTTAGAGACCCTCCTAGTTCCACTGATTATCACACAACAGGACAATCAACTTCGCCACCAGCAGGCAGTGGTAGTTCTGCTAAATAATAAATAAAGAAGAGCTAGAACAAATAACTAAACTAAAACAATAAGGCAAAAAATGATTAAAACAACAAAACTCATATCAACATTGTTTGTTATCTTTTTAATAGTTATGAGTTCTGTCTCTGTTCTGGGTCAAACACCTAGTCCCTCTACTACTCCCACACCCACTCCTCCCTCTTCAAGTACTACTTGTACTAGTGAGGGAGAATCTTATCTTGATGAGTATAACCTTGGAGAGATTGATACACTCACTGTGGAGGGGGATAAAGTTAAAACTAGTTGGGGGTTGGAACTTGATATTAATTATAAGAGCGATGATTTTTTAACTTTCCCTTATGGTAGAGCAGTTAAAGTTAATGATGTGTGGTATCTCTTAAATGAAAATAATAAACCATTAAATAAGGAAGGTGAGGTAGTTGCAGAAACAGAACAACAATCACAATCTAAGGAGGTTAAGGCTAGATCTAATTCTCAAAAAACTAGATCTAGAATATTGCCTGCAGCTACAGAAAATTATGTTGGTGCCTTTTTTAATGAAAACCAATGGACTTATAATGGTCAGACATTATACAAACATGGAGAACAAGTTTATTATTTTGATGATGATGGTGTTATCCATTATGTAGAGAATGTGCCTGATGATATCACTCGCTATATGCCAGAAGATTCAGGGGGCCCTCCTGAGGTAGACAATACTGACACTGAATCAGCAAGTGAAGAAACGTCAACTGAAGAACCTTTTCAGCCACAGCTTGATTTTAAAAAAGCTTTTTTCAAAGAAGAGGTTCTTGAGGGTTTGCCTATTGGCACTCAAATAACTGTTGATGGAATTACTTATACTAGAACACTTGATGGTTGGTCTGAAGAAAGTGGAAATGGATTGGATGTGGGGATAACTGTAAGAAGTAGTGATCTGGCAAAAAACATCGTTGATTCAAGAGAATTTAATTATGAATTGCCAGCAGACTTTTCAGAAGAAGCCTCATCAACTAGCCCCCAAGTAACTTATGATGAAGATAATGGAGAATTGTCAGTTGGTGATGTAACTATCCCTAATTGTCAGGCTTGGGGAGATGGTTATTATGTAGATGAGCATGATAATCGTTATATTGTTATGTCTGATGGTAGTCTTCAGATTAGGCAGAGTCCTGATATGGGTGATGCTTATTTTGTTATTTCACCTGAAGATTTTGAAGCACACATAGGTGAGATAAACGGCCCTATTTCTGCTTATGGTGGTGATACTTATATCCCTACTACTACTGGTTATGGTGTTGTTAGTGATGGTGATGTTTATGCTTTTGGTTATGAGAATGGAGAGCCAAGATATTTAAAAAATGGGGAAACATTTGATGAGGACCAAATAGCGAACTTTATGAAAGAAAAGCCAAGGTTATTTGAGAATTTGAAAAATCTTTATAACTTACAAAATGAGGATAATATTAATCCGAATGATTTAGCTCAACTTGTTGATAGGGGTTTGGTTAATTCTGTTGGGCATGATGCTGAGGGTAATGTTATTTATCAGGATGCTTCTGGTCAGTATTACATCATTGATGATGAGGGGAATATTATTGCTAAGGGAGATAAAAATAATGCCAAGATTAAAGAGGCTCTTGAACATTCTGCTATGTTCAATGCCTGGCTTGATGCTCAGGTTCAAAAAGCTCTTTACAGAGCTACTTGGTTCTTGTTAGAAAAGTTGTTCTTAGAAGGTCTTTATGAGAAAATCTCAGATAAGTGTAAAGAAGATACAGAAAGTTCTGATCCAGAGCCTGGTGAGACTGATATTATTGGTGGTGATCCGATTGAGGATAATTGTGGCAGTCAAACTAATAACATTCTTCATGCTGAGATTAGTAATCTTAATCAGAGTGTTCGTTGGAGTTATCAAATGACTTTCTGTGATAATAGTTATGACACTTATCATTATCAGGTTTATTTGCGTTGTCAGGCTGGTCGACAAGTGTATTTAAGCACTGGCCAGTCTGGTATTAATCAGTCTGCAAACACTACGCAGGTTTGTGATGATAATGGTGATTGTTATGATATCACTACTGGTCAGGCTGATATAGGAGCCAGTCTGAGTGAAGGAGGAGAGTATTTTTTTAATGAGAGTTGTCAGAGAGCTAAGCAGATTTGTGTGGAAATAATTCAGACTGGTGAGCTTCTTTGCAGTCCACCTTTGCTTAACTATTCTTTTGTTCATCTTAATCCGGGTTTGAAATCTTATGATTCTGACAGTAATAGGTTTGCTTATGTTTATGGCTTTGCTCTTTACACTCACCAAAATAATCTGGTCTGGAGTGCTTTTCTTAATGGTACTGATGGACAGTTTGAGTTAGATAGTGGCAGGTTGGTAGAGGCTGGTGATGATATTGTTAAGGTTGACACTCATTATACTACCAGTAATTATGAACAGCTTTGTGTTGAAACCTCTATTCCTTTAGGAAACCCTTTAAAACGTATTAATTGTATTTCTTTGGCTCTTGAGAATTCTGCTCCCAGGTTTAGAAACCTTCCTTTTTCCAGGACTCTTCAGGAAGATACTCCGGCTCAGTGGGATGTTTCCCAGTATGTTGTTGATTTAGAGGGTGATGCCCAGCTTCAGGCTAATACTAATAGGGAAGATGTGGTTACTGCTTCAGTCACTGATCAAACCATTACTATCACTCCCAGCAATGATTATGTTGGCAATGCCAGTCTTAATCTTATTCTTGCAGATGATGAATATTCTGATGAGGCCAGTGTTTTACTTAACATTGTTGCTTTTAATGATCCTCCTCAATTAGACCAAATAGATAATATTGAAATGGATGAGGATGAGATTAAAACTGTTGATATCAGTTCATTTGCTTCTGATCGTGACAGTCCTTCTCTTAGTTATTCTTGCCAGTCTTCTGCTAATATTAATTGTAGAATTAGTGGCAATTCTCTTGTTCTTGAGCCAAAGGAAAATTGGTTTGGAGAAGAGGGTGTTGTTTTGACTGTCAGTGACGGTTCTCTTTCTGATTCTACTCAGATTACTGTTGTTGTTAATCCTGTTAATGATGCTCCTGTGGTTGACCTGCCTATGACTCTTTTCTTTCCTTGTCTCAATTTACCCAAAGATGAGCAGACAGTTATTAATCTTAACAACTTTGTTGAGGATATTGACAATCCCAACTCAGCTTTATCTATTACCGAGACTTCTTCCCCTGGTGAGATTAGTGTTAGCTTCCAGGGTTTAGTTATGGCCATAACTATTAAGCAAGAATTTTCTGGTATGAAATTGGTTCAGTTTTCTATTTCTGATGGTGAGAAAGAAGCAATCAGTTCTTTTAGTGTTTGTTGTGATGACTGTTAAAGTTTTACCTTTTACAATTAAAATTAAAGGGTAACTTTTTCATATACTTCTTTAGTATAAATTTTAACCCAGCTAAAGGCAATTAGATAGAGAATTCCCATCACTCCTAATGCTAGAGAAGAATTCACCTGCATTAATACTACTCCTGTCAGCCAGATCAAAGCAAAAACCACAAAAACAAAAAAATAAGGCACAATCAAATAAATTATCCTTATTATGCCGATTCTTAATGCTTGAGCAATTGAATCAAAAATATTGTTTTTCTTGAAAAAATTCCAGTAAAGCAGATAGGAAAAATGTTTATATAATATGTAGGCAATCAAGAACAGGAAAAGAATTCTCATTATCACTTCTGGTATCACTCCAGGATCTGTTGTTTTGGTCAGCAAAGCCAGGAAAAATAAGAAGAATAGGAATATTGGAGTCCAGAAAATATGCCAGATAATGTTCAGACCAAAAAAACGACTGAATCTTTTCCAGTTAAATCCTTGTTCAAAGACAGTTAACCAAACCAAATACTTGAAAAAGAACCAGATTAAAATAAATAAGATTAAACCAAGATAAAATATTATGTTCATCCATCTATAATTAGCCATAGTCACTTCTGAGAGCATTTGTGTTGAAGTGGAAAAACTAAATAGCTTTTTTGTTTGTTTATAGAGAGAGCTTAGCCAAAGTATTGAGAATATCCCTGCTCCAGCATAAAACAGCAGGTCAAAAAGAAGCACTCTTAGAAACTGGCTGTTAAGGCTTTTTTTTAATAAGGACAGTTCTTTTTTAATCTTGTCTGAAGAAAACTTTTTTTCTTTTGTTAACTCTCTCTCCTTTTTTCCTTCTTTTTTTATTGTTTTCTTGGCCATTTTTATTATTGATTCAGCTCTTTTAATGTTTGACAGGTTTCTTTTTTAAAATTATCTATTATTTTTGAGCAGACTTCAAAATCTCTTTTATTAATAACATAATTCATATAACAATTGTCTTTGCTGACCACATCACTAACATAACCGCAGTACCTGCTCTGGTTGGTCACTCCAGCAATCTGGTAAAAACAGCTGTCTTTTAAGTCAGTTTTCTCAATTGCATTGCAGTAGCGGGCTGCTCTTACTGGGTTGGCTGGGTTTTTTAGTGATTCATTCTTGATGAATTCCAGCAGTTTTCTCTTAGTCAGGCTGTTGATATCAAAACCAGTTATTTCTTCTGGACTAAGATCGCCTATTGGTTTGGGGCAGTCAAAACTGCAGGTTTCATAGCTTTCTCCTGCTTCACAAATCAAATTACCACAGCAGGGTTGGATAATCTCGTGAGCGCAAATTCCTTCTTCCTCAATACAATAATCACTAGTGCAAACATCAAAGTCTTCACATGTTGGAGGGCATTTTATCTCTGTTTCTGTTGGAGCTACCACCATAAATGTTATTTCTGAAATTTTGTAATCACCAGCATATTCTGCTCCCACTCTCAGGGTATAATTGCCTGGCTCTTCTGGAACTTCCACGCTTTGGGGCAGAGTGGCAACTGTGGCTACAGTCACATTTTTCTTCCCTGCCTCTTCAACCACTCTTCCCTGCTCATCAACAAGGGCAAAGGTCAGCATCACCTCAAAGAGCTTGGCTGTTCCCACATTAGTCAGGCTGATCAGTGTAGTCAAGGCATCTCCGGGCATAACAGTTGTTTTGCCTACTGCTGCCACAGAAATTTCTGCTTCTGGTTTTTCCGGAGCTGTTTTCAAAAATTGGAACATTAGTATGATAGCCACAACAAAAATTACCACTAACACTCCAATGACCAGAATAAGCTGAGCAGGAGAATTGCTGTATCTCAAGGCCTTCTCAACTTCTTTGGTTGGATAACCTGCTTTTATCAAGTATCTTTTTATATGTTCTTTAGAATATCCTCTCTCCAAGTTCTCTTTGATAAAATCTTTGAGCTCTTTTTTAACCATCCATACCCCCTTTTTGCTTTTTTTATTACTCTGCTCTCATTTAGATGCTTATGGTTTAAAAAAGTTTCTATCCAGTTGCATTTGTATGCTGTAGTGACATATGTCACTAGTATTAAAATAGTTTGTGGAAGGCAAAATATATTTGTGATGGTGTCTTGTTATCAAGACTGCTATGAGGTCTAAAATGATTGTATCTCATTCTAAGAAGTTTGAAATCTTTATTGCAGAATTCACTATTTGCTGACACTTTTCACCTATCCTCTTCAAAACAACCAAAAGCTTTTTAAAGAACAAAGCCAAAAATTTATTTTATAGGCAGTTTATCTTTATTTATATGTGTCTTTATTATCTTATGCAAAAGGGGATGGTTATGGAAAAAAAGGGGAAAAAAGCTCAAGTAACTATTTTTATTATTATTGGTCTGATAATTCTTGCTCTCATCGCTTCCTTTTTCTATCTCCGGGCCACTTTCAGGCCCACTCCAGGCAGGGAGCTTATTACCAAGGTTCCCCAGGCTTTTGAATCAGTTAATGCTTATGTTGTTTATTGTTTGGGAGAGACAGCCAAACAGGGATTATTAGAGTTAGGTCTTCACGGTGGTTATGTTAATCCAGAGGAGTTTGGTATCACGCCTAATCCTGTTCAGCCAACAGAGGCTAATGGTTTGGAATTTGCCCCCCAATCAGATATTGTTGTTCCTTATTGGCATTATCTTTCTTCCAGTAATTTTTGTTCTGGCAATTGCCAGTTTAGCACGCAAAGGCCTCCTTTGAAAAGCTCTTATGAGCAGGGAGACCAAAGACCTCCTAATGACAAGTCTGTTGAGGCTCAGCTTGATCGTTATGTTAATGTTCATCTTAATGATTGTCTTCAGGATTTTGAGCCTTTAAAAAAACAATTTAATTTCACTATTAAGTCTAATCTTTCTACCACTACTACTATTACTGAGAATGGTGTTTTTTTTATGATTAATTATCCTTTTACTGCCCAGCTTCCTGAGAAGGTGGGAGAAGGTGAAGCAGAGACCAGAGAATTTGAAAGTTTTAAGACTCTTATCCCTGTTAATCTTAACAAGGTTTATCAGTTAGCATCTGACATTGCTGCTGCTGAAGCTAATTACACTTTTCTTGGTAATAATGTGGATAATCTTTTGACTGGATTTGGCGGTCTTGGAGAAAACAGTCTTCCGCCGATGCACGAGTTCACTTTTGAGGTTGGCCCTGGTCAGTTCTGGATTAAGACAGAAGTAGAGCAGAGGGTTCAGGAAATGCTCAGTGTTTATGTTCAGGCTCTTCAGGTTTTAAACACTTCTAATTTTGAGTTTGTTGATGTTCCTGAGGAATCATATTATGCTACCCGGCAGAAGATTTATAATGATATGATTCTGCCCATTCGCAAGAACTACCAGGATCTGGAAGCCAGATTTCTTTATCTTGACTGGTGGCCTATTTATTTTAATATTAATAGCAGGGGTGAGATTATCCAGTCAGAGTCAATCATTAATCTTATCATTCTCCCTTTTGGTTTTCAAAGATATAATGCTATCTATGACCTTTCCTTTCCTGTTATGGTTGACATTTACGAGCCTGATGCCTTGAACAAGGAAGGTTATCATTTTTATTTTGCTCTTGAAGGCAATTATCGCAGCAACA
>CAZPDB010000005.1:0-21252 GCA_964585285.1 uncultured Methanosarcinales archaeon | reverse complement strand
AGCAACAAACCCTTAACTTCAAATTTTTCTGAGTTCTTTTTTGAGCATGGTATTCATTCTTCTATGCTTTGCGATCAGGAAAAATGGAACAGCGCTAATATTACCTTGACTGTTACTGATTCCCTCACTGAAGAGCCGGTTCCTGAATCTATGGTTGAATACAGTGTTGGTCAGGAGCACTGTTTTATTGGAGAGACTGATACCAATGGCACCCTTATCTCTAAATTTCCCACTGGCACCCTAAATGGTTTGGTCACTGCTAATCATCTTGATTATTTGGCTAATGGCACTTTCCTTGATGCTGGTGATGATGAACTAGAAATAGAAATAACTCTTAATCCTAAAATAGTCAAAAATGTTACTCTCTTAAAAAAGAAATTAGTCAAGACTGGTTCTGGAGAAAGAAGCTGGTCTTTTGACGACCAGACATATTATCTAAGAAACAATGAAAGGGTTATAGCTATTTTCAAAAGGGTTCCTGATGACTGGATTGTGGCTGATGATCATACTCAGGTCAGCCAGTTTGGCAACACTACTGAATCTGGTTCGATTGCTTTGACTCAAGATGAGGTTGGTCTGGCTGAAGAAACTTCCCTGCCCTTGATTAATCAGGTTGAGCAGGAGTTTGCTCAGGGCTGGTATGAGGTTGAGATTTATCTCTTGCTCAGGGATGTTTATTATCGCATTCCAGAAAGAGAGGAAGAAGCTGATGGTGGTTTCTGGTCTGACCTTTTTGGTGGTGAGGAGACTTACACTATTCCTGAAGTGGAGATTAATGGCACTCTTTATACTGGCGGTCTGGCTTTTAAGAATGAGAGCGCTTATTTTAAGGTCAAGAAAAATGATCTTCTCAGCAATAAATCATTGGTGATTTATCTTCTTGATTTTGATTTGACCGGCATTCCCGAATCTCAGAGAAGGATTGAGGATTTAGAACAGATGAGCAGTATTGAGGAGAATTCCAGGAGTTATTGGTCTTCTCTTTATCCTAAATGGGTAAACAAGAATGGGCTTCAGCAGGAATTAAATCAGGCTTTGGAGGACACGCCTGTTATTTCTTCAACTCCCAGTCCAGGTGGTTCTGGAGAGGAAGCAGGTCAGGGAGGAACAGGTGAGGAAGAGATATGAACACGAGGAGAATGGAAATGATAAGATATGAACACGATGGGGTATGAAAACAACACATAACAACACGTAACAATAACACATAACAATAACACATAACAACACATATGATGAAATATGAATTTAAGCATATAAAAGATTATAAGCATAAAAGATTAAGATGAGAAAAATAAAAAGAGCAAATTAAAACAAGAAAACTAAAAGGAGAGGACTAAAAAGAGGTTAGGAAAAAGATGGAACAAAAAAGCAATTATCTTAAGTCAATCCTGATGATTTTCCTAGTTCTTACTTTTCCTTTTTTCACTTCTCTTTCTGCTCAGCCAGTTTCAGCTGTCACCAATCATGTTCTTGATACAGAGGTTGTTGGTGAGGATGGGATTGATGGTTTTGTTAGGGTTGAGGATGTTCTTGTTTTTACCACCTACCTAACAGAGCCCATCGATGACCCTTCTCTTTTAAAGGTGGTTGTTGGCTCAAAATCTATGCCTTTTCAGAGTTGCTCTGGCACCAGTTGCACTCTTCAGTTTCCCAAGCCCAGGGGCACTGGTTCTTATTCTTACCGCGTTGAGCTCTATGATGAATCTAATCAGTTAGTTTCATCTTCTCCTTTTCCAGAAAAATTTGTTGTTGATAATAAGCCTCCTCTGATTGATTCTTTTTCTCTTGACAAGAATTTGTTGAGTGGCAGCCAGATTTTAAAGATTGATTATCAGCTTAAAGATTATGCTTTTGGTACTGTTGATGGCGCTGGCTTGAATAGAGTGGAGTTAAGAGCTGGAGGTCTTGGAGGAGATCTTTTGGCTGAACAGGTCTGGGATCCTGCTCTTAACAAGGATTCGGTTGATGGCCAGTTTTCTCTTTCTGGAGATGATATCAGCAGTGAAGACAGGGAGGAGGTTGTTCTTTATCTTATTGTTTATGATAATTTTAATCAGGTTTCTCACCAGACTGAAGCTGTTACTATCGACAGCATTGGTCCTAGTATTGATGAGGAGAGTTTTCAGCTCTTGGTCAGTGGTCAGGAAAGTGAGTTCATTCGTCAGGATTCTCCTGCTTCTTTGAATGTTGAGGTTTCAGCTGATGCCCAGTTGGTTGAGGGAATTATTATTCAGGATGATAATGTTATTAAAACCGGTCCAGCTGTTTGCCGAACAGTAGGAACTCTAAAGTCTTGTTCTTGGGATTTTAGAGTTGTTCTGCCTTCTGACGAGCACAGGATTGATATTGATATTGAGGTTAATGCCAGTGATGAGTTGGGTAATTTTAATCTGGCTGAGGAAAGCTTTGACCTTGAGATTGATCAACAGGGGCCGGAAATTAAGAAGATTGAGACTCCTTTTAGATTAAAAGATGATAAGTATGGTGCTGGTCAGGTTACCACTTATGTTGTTGAGGTTGATGATAAAGGCGCTGGTTTTAATGCTTCTGATATTGTGCTTGATTTTTCTGCTCTTAACCCTTCTCTGGGAGAAAAAGCAGCTGATAGCTGTGACAGGAATGACTGTTTTTTTTATAATATCACTGCAACTGAGGAGGGTGAACAAATCTTGCGTGTCTCTCCCCAGACTCAGGACAGTATTGGCAATCCTGTGGATACTGCTAATTCAGTTATGGAGCAGGTTATTGTTCTTGACTTGACTCCTCCTCAGGTTGAGTCTGTTTCTCTTAATTCTCGAAGATCAGATACTCCTCAGTTAATCAAGACTGGTGATAAGGTTGAAATTTTTGCTAATGTCACTGAGCCTTCTGAGTTAAGTGCGGTGGCTAATCTTTCTGTTATTATTACTGGACGGGGAGCAGAAGATAGAGGAAGCTGTAAAAGAGTTAAAGTTGGGGGGGAAGAGACTGATATGTGGGAATGTGAATGGACTACTAAAGCGATTGATAAGAGCGGTTTTATTAGTGATTATGTTTATTTGACTTTTGTTGATGCTGTTGGTAATGAGGAGGTTTGGCCTCAGGAGATTGTTGTTCTTGGTCTTCGTGATGAACCAGATCCTAATTATTGGACTTCTACTTATACTTGTTCTCCCAGATTAGTTGACCGGCAGGTGGCTGAGTTGATTGAGCAGAAGGTTTATTGTGCTGTCCAGCTTCACCCCACCACCTCTGCTTTTAATCTCACTCCAATTTCAGTTGAGATTGATGGGTGTGAGGGCGATGATGCTCGTTATCTTGATGATGAAGAGGTTGTTAATGGTCTTGGTTCAAGAAACCCTTTTCTTTATTTTGTTTTGGATGAAAGGGAGATTGATGTTACCAGTTATGAGAATATCAGCTGTCCTTTACTTATTACTACTCAGGTTGGCAATGAGATTCTGGTTAATCAGGAAATAGAAAAAATTAATCTTTCTATCCAATTTTATAATTATCCTCTTGGCGAATACAGTGATAAAGTGGCTGATGAGATTGATAGTGTCAAGGATGTTTGGGTTGATGGATGGGGCAAGTGGATTGGCACGCTTAATAAGATTTTGAAGATTGCTAATTCTATCTGCCGAACTATGAATTTGTTTAGGATGATGGGTGAGCTTTTTGAAAGTCTTGACCTGCCTCTCAGAAAGTCAGAGGTTGCTGCTATGGGTACTCCGGCTGAGCCTCCGATTGAGGCAGCTCGCTTGGCTGCTGAGACCAGTGCTGAGTCCCAATTAACAGCCAGAAAAGGTTTGGAGCAAAGCTTGTCTAAGTTTTGTGATTTTATTAATTGCAAGTATGATCCCAGTCAAAAAGATGGTTGGACTGAGCAGACTGGCTGGCTGGAAAAAACTGGCGGTCTTCTTGGCGGTGCTGGTGGTATGGACCTTAACAAGATGTTTGGTTCAGATTGGGTTAAGGACTTTTCTGGTAAAAATCCAGAGGAGTATATGAATGCTCATGATAATATTATTGTGGCTATGCTTCAGCTTTGCATCCCTGGTATTATTTTTAATCTGGAAAAGTATCGGCAGATACAGTGTGTTTATGCTTATTGTCTGCAGGAAGCTAGTGTTAAACATGGCGTACCTATTTCTGCTTGCGAAGCTCAGAAGAGTTATGCCAGTTGCAAGTATATTCTTGGTGCTATTTTCAGGGCTATTCCTATTGTTGCTTTTTTTGATTATTATATTAATTATTTCAGGGAAATTTTGTCTGATCCTATGCGCTTGGTTGGTTTTACTCTTTCCTATACTTGTTATCCTGAGATTAGCGCTGGCAACCCTGAATCCTGGAGCTTGTGCCGTATTACTGAAGTTTTGAACTCTGCTTTCCTGGTGTTTAAAGAGGTTTCCTCTATTATCACTGATTGGAAAACAGAGGGAGACTTTTGCAAGAAGATTGATTAGATAAAAATGGAATGGTAAAAGTAAGTAAAAAAACAACTCACTAAAAGCACTTTGGTGGTTTAAAAGATGAAAAAAACATTTGAAAAAATAACTGAAACTGAAAAAGAGAAAATCAGACATATGTCTGAAAATATAAACAAATAAAAAAATGACTAAACCAAAACTAAGTTGGTGTTTTAAACAAGTTAAGGGAATTAAATTTATCGAGCCAAATAATAATCTTAGTCAGGAGTATATTAAAGAAGCAGACAATACTCTAGAAGCTATGCTGATTAATAAAGGTAAATGGAAAGTCATAACAGCTTATTATGCTTGTTACAACGCTCTCTATGCAATTCTTATGAAGATCGGAATAAAATCAGAAA
Organism: uncultured Methanosarcinales archaeon; assembly: GCA_964585285.1. GTDB lineage: Archaea > Nanobdellota > Nanobdellia > Woesearchaeales > CAZPDB01 > CAZPDB01. Next base: position 16,439 of record CAZPDB010000005.1, on the reverse strand, counting down.
TACATGATTGCAGTCTTGAATTGATGAATTACATTGACAGTTTTGATAAAGAAGATTATTTATTTTTAAACTCTTTAAAGAGGGAAAGAATTGATGTTCAGTACTACTTGAAAGAAAAGGAGATCTCATCTCAACAAGAAGAAAAAGTTAAATTGTTTATTTTAAAATGTAAGCAGATCTTGAAAAGTCTAGATCTTGATAAAATAAAAGAAAAAATAAAGAGTGAAGCATTATGAAAAAAAGTAGACATATGTCTAAAAAAATAGATATAATCTTGCTTTACTTAAGCGATTATACCAAAGTCATCAATGGTAGAACTATTGCCAAGCAGATAGCTGTAAATCACCAGACTGCTTTAAATCACCTTAACAACTTGACTAAGGAAGGAATATTAAAATTTAAAAAAGAAGGAAGAAATAAAAATTATTATTTAAATCTCGATGATCTTAAAACACTGCTTTTCATAGAAATAGCTGAGAACTATAAAGCTTATTTAAGATTAGAGAAAAAAGAACTATTAGTTATTATTGAAGATTTACTTCAACATAGTGAGGGCCTAATCTTATTTGGTTCTTATGCTGATTTTAGTGAAACCAAAAGCTCAGATATTGATTTAGTAGTCGTTGGCAAAGCAAATAAAACTGAGATCAGTAAAATTGTTTTAAAATATCCTCAGAATATCCATGTAGAATTTATCAGTTTAAGTGATCTCAAAAAATCATTTCACCAAAAAAAAGCTCTGGCTAAAGAGATACTTAAAAAACACATCCTTTATGGAAGCATTAACCCCATTATTAAAATCTTTTTAGATTATTATAAAAGATAATCAAAATGACTCACTCAAAACCAATCCCAAAAACTTTGAAAATCATTGTGACTTTACTAGTTTGCTTTTTATCCTGCTTATTAGTAATTAGTGTTAGTGGAACAGTTGTTCTTGCTGATGATAGTGGTGGTGGCAACAATAAACCAGAAAATCCAGAAAGGGTTGATGCTTTTAAGGATTGGCGAAATAGTGGTGGAGACAAGCTTTATCAGGATGAGGCTGGTGATTACTGGTGGAAAAAAGGAAGCGTTTACACAAAGATAGGTGATGAGGATAAACTTTATGAGAAAACAATGTATCACCGCACTGATTATAATGGGGATGAACAAAATTATCCTCTTACTTTTGATAATGGCAATCCTTTAGTTAGTACTGGTGATAATGATAATGGCAAAATACCTCTTTCTGTTTTTGAGAAGTATCATGGAAGACACACAGATTGGGATGCTCAGGAAGTTGATGGTCAGTGGGTTGTTACTGCTTCTAAGGGCAAAGAAGATGATAAGGAGATTTTATTTCAGGGTTCAGTTAGTTATAATGGTGAGGGCGGTGTAGAGTCTTATACTAGATATACTGCTTGGGAAACAGTAGATGGAGAATTAAGGCCAATTAGGGGTTTTACTAATGAATATGATGAGGGAAAGCTGGTAACTCAGTGGGATGAAGAATATTCTTATGTTGATGGTCAAAGAATTACTGAGGCTCGTGGTTATAATCAGGAAGAGAAAGATTTTAATTACAAGGTTTGTGATGGGGATGGATGTTCTGTTTATGACAAGGCAGGAAACTGTGAGGGATATTGCACTGATGAGCATCAACAGACACATGATGTTATGGCCAGGCATACTATGTTTGAAACTATTGATTATTCTCTTCAGAGCGCTATGGGTTGGGATGTTCTTTCTTCTTTGTTTTTGAGTGAGGACACTTTAAGGGAGTGGAGGGAAAAAGTAGATGAGATTTTTGCTAACATGTTTCTTGGTGTTGACAGCTGGGTTAGTCATATTTGTCAGAGTGATATTAAGAAAGAGTCTAAGTCTTCTCTTTATGCTCCCAGTTATGGTCTCAATGAGATTGTGGCTAATGTTAAGGGTGAAAAAACAGCCATTGTTGGTCCTAATGGCACTACTTATGTCTATAAATTCTCTTATTTTATTAATAACCCTAAAGCTGATAAAAAGACTTTCTTGGGTTTGGGCAAGGTTGGTGGTGAGGAGGATAGGGGTGTTGAACTTCCTGAAATTGATTTTAATGTTCGCTTGTCAGGGCAAAGAGATGTTTGGCTTTATAACAATCCTCAGAAGGTTAAGCAGGGTAAGACTTGGGACAGGACTAAGAGGAAAACTATTGTTCGTTATTCTGATACCAGCTATGATGAGATTTGTGTTGTTTTTAGCAGTGAAAAGCCCAGGGATTATATGTTTAAGGAAGTAGATAAGATTTGTGATGATATCAATGAGTATGAGGGAGAACCCACTGCTTACACTCCTGAAGAAAGCGGCCGCACTTCTGATGGCAGGAATGATGATGAGAGATACAGAGAGCAGAGAGAGGAGAATGAGATTTAAATCAAAACATTTATATAGTTACTGCAATATTTTTATTGCAGATGCTACAAAAATATAGCAGATATAGGATTTTGCAGGAGTTTTTTGATTTTCCTAGGGAAAATTTTCAGATGCGAGAGGTTTCTAGAAGGACAAAAATTTCACAACCTTCGGTGATTAATCATTTAAAAGTCTTAGTAAAAGAAAAGCTGATAGTTAAAGAAAAAAAAGGGATTTACCCTACTTTCAGAGCTAACAGAGATAATGAACTTTTCAAAATACACAAAAGAATGAATCTAATCTTACGGATGCATCAATCAGGGCTTATTAATCACATCTACGATTCTTGTCTGCCTGATGCAATCATCTTTTTTGGTTCTGCTTCAAAAGGTGAGGATATCAAAGAGAGTGATATTGATTTGTTTATTCAAGCTCCGAAAAAAAAATTAAATCTTAAAAAATATGAGAACTCACTCAAAAGGAGGATAACTCTTTTTTTTGAAGAGAATTTTTCTACTCTCAGTCCTGAACTTAAAAACAATCTCTTAAATGGGATTATTTTAAGGGGTTATATTAAAGTTTTTTAAAGATGGATTTAATAAAAATTACTCCAGACAGTGAAAAAGCCAGGAATATGTTAAAGATGAGTTCTTTATTAAAAGAGAGAATAAAAACTCAGGATAAAGAAAAAATGGCTGCCCTAATAATTGTTGATTATTATGAGATGGCCAAAGAACTTATCACCTCTATTCTTTTACTGGATGGGTATAAAACTTTGAGTCATAAAGATTTAATCATTTATCTTAAAGAGAGATATTCAGACTTTAGTTCGCACGAGATTTCCCTTTTAGATGATTTAAGAATTTTAAGGAATAGAGTTTCTTATGATGGCTTTTCTATTAATCCTTCTTTTTTATATAGAAATGAGAATTTTTTTAAACAGATAACTCAAAAATTAGAAATTTTAGTTGAAAAGAAATTGAATAATAAAAAAACAGAGAGAGGAGAATGAGATTTAAATCAAAACATTTATATACTCTTATCTTTTAAATTATTCAAATGAAAATCAATTATCTTTTTGGTTATTTGTTCTTTGTTTTAGTTTTTTTATTTTTAGTTGGTTGTACTCAAACTCAAGTAGCTGATGAGGTTTGTGTAAAAGAGGGAACTGATGAGAAATTAAGCCTTGCCCAAGCCATTCAAATCGCTCAGGCTAGTGAGTGTCTTAATCAGGGCCAGCTTGAACAAACTCATTTCTGTAATGAAGTTACTGGAACCTGGTGGATTGATTTAGATATTGAGAAAGAAGGGTGTGCTCCTGCTTGTGTGATTGATGTTATTAATAAAACAGCAGAGATTAACTGGAGATGCACTGGATTGATCTCTTAATAATATTAAATAAAATCACTTAATAAGATTAATTTCTTAATAAAATTCCTTGATGATTAACTTTTATCTTTATCATTCTCTTTTCGTTTTCTCTTCTCAGTTTTATTCCCCTTTCATTTTTTTAGTTATCTCAATTTTTTCCTTACACTTTTCGCATTCAAAAACTAAGGCCTCAACTCTTTTCTTTTTTTGGCTTACTGAATCTATAATAGTCACTTTTTTTCTTTTGAAGGGTATTTGTTTTTCTCCTGCAAATCCACAGTGAGGACAAGTATATTTTATGTTGGCAGTTAAGCTGTCTTCGTATTCTTGTTTTTCTACAGTATAACCGCACTCAGGGCAGATATATTCCTTGGCTCTGGTTTTTACCTTGCCTGTTTTTTCATTTATTGGCTTGCCCATTAATCCTTTGTTGCATTTAGGGCAGTTTTCCCTGAAAACCCAGACCATAACACTGCCTTTGCCTCCTCTCAGTGTTCTGCGGGTAAAATAAACCAGTTCTTTCATTGAAGTTGGTTTTTTTAAAGTCATTATTACACCTCTTTTAGTTGCTTGTTGACTTTCTTTTTTAGTTTTTTTTAAATATTTTGCTCTTTTAATCTATCTTATTTTTTCTTCTTTCTTTTCTATTTTTTCCATATCTGTTTATATTATTTTCATCTCCTTTTTTAATTTTTTCTGCTCCTTTTCCAATTCTTTTTCTACTAATTGCACTTCCTTAAAGATGCAAGCTTTGATATAATTTCGGAATGTGTAAATCAGGGCAAAAAGTATCATGCCCGCAAATAACACTATCAGAGTAAAAGTGAATTTTCCGCCGGCTAATTTATAACCAAAAAGGTTTAGCAGGAACATCATTGGCAGCATACCAAATAGGGTTAAAATCAGGTAATCCTTGATTTTGATTTTTGTGGCTGAAGCTGCAGCCACGCTGATGATTTCTTCAGGAAAGATGGGAATGAGACGGGAAAAGAGAAGCACTGCTGATTTGTGTTTTTTAAAGAGCACATCAAAATGTTTAAACTCTTTTTTGCCTACAAAGCTAACCAGGAATCTTTTTATTTTAACTTTTTTTCTGGACAAGCCAAAGATTACTCCTGAAGCCAGCATCACACCCATCACTGAGTAAACAGTCCCCCAGAGTGGTCCGAATAAAAATCCTCCAGTAACAGAAATAAGATAATGAGGAAAGATTATTGCTACCACCCCAATGAATTGCAAAAGGATTAACACTAATGGGCCGTAGACTCCATAAGTTGAGATCACCTGGTGAAAATATTCCAGGGAAATAAATTCCTCTGTGCCTAAAAAGAAAATCAAACTAATTAAGGCCAGCAGGAAAAGCCCTTCTTTCAAATGGTGTAAGTGGTGCCAGTGAAATTTAATCATACCTCTCTTCTGATACTACGAATATAAAAATGTTTCTTTATCATTCCTTCCTCCTACATGATGACTTGCCAATAATTTTCAGAAAATTTTCATTCTTTTCAAATTTCTTTTATGTTCTGTTTTCTTGATTTGTATATCTGGGCTTGTATATCTAGACTTATATGTATATCTAAACTTGGTGAAGCCCAGCCAGGCAGTCTGCTTAGCAAAGCAATCTGCTTTTAGGAACAGAACACACTGCCTGTTCAAAAAGAAACCTTTAAATAATAAAAAATAAAAACAGAGAAGTATGGAAAAGGCAGGTATTAAAGATTTTGAAAAACTGGATTTAAGAGTGGGTAAGATCAAAGCTGTTAAGGATCATCCTAAAACAAGAGATTATATCTTGTTAATAGATTTGGGACAGGCAGAGCAGGATATGCAGATTGTGGCTGATCTTGACCAAGCTTACAAAAAAGAAGAGTTGATTGGCAGGCAGGTAATTTATCTTGATAATATTGATCCTATCACTATTGGAGGCATAGAAAGTCAGGGTTTGCTTTTAATCACCCACCAACAAGGCCGGCCAGTCTTGATTTCACCGCAAAAAGAGGTTTTGACAGGAGTAAGGATTGCTGGTGTCAGGGATTCAGAGAGTTATCACCACGAAAAGAAATAGACAAAAATGAAAAGACTTTTTCCTGTAATAAAAAGATGCTGATTTGTGGGCCTGTGGTCTAGTGGTATGACGTCTCGTTGACGAACCTTGTCATTAATACCTTAGTTATCGTCAATGACTGTTTTAAAATCGAGGAGGTCCCCGGTTCGATCCCGGGCAGGCCCATCAAGTTCATTCATTTAAACAATACAAAAACAAAATTAAAAGATTGTTTAAAATTAATTAAAACTAATAAAAAGTTAAAAAAAGAGGTTGTCAGATGAAGAATTCAAATTGGAATTTTCAAAAATATTTTTTCTTGATAATCCTTCTTGCCCTGATTTATCTTTCTTTTGTTATTGTTAAGCCTTTTATCCCAGCTATTGTTGGCAGTATACTTATTGTTTATCTTTTTAATCCGGTTTACAATCTTCTCAGGGAAAAAATTGGCCATCAGAAATTTCTTGCTATTGCCCTTCTTTTTTTAGTTGTCTTGTTATTTTCCCTGCTCACATTTTATGTTATAACAGCTACATTTAAAGAGGCTCTTGCTCTTTATGATTATTTTTCAGTTAACGCAGGGAGCTCAGGCTTTTTTTTAAATGAGTATCTTCCTTTTTTTGAGCAGGAAGCTGTTAATAATTTTCTCACCACAACAGTTAAACAAACCATACCTTTACTTTCCTCTGCTCTTTCCAAGCTAGTCACCAGTATACCTTTGGTTATCATTAACATTTTTGTCATGTTTTTTCTTTCTTATTTTCTTTTTTTGGAAAAAGATAATCTCCTTGATCACTTATTGGAACTTGCTCCTTTTAGCAAAAAAAATAAGCAGCTGCTTTTTAACAGGGTAAAAAGAACTCTTTCAGCTTTGATTTATGGTCATATTTTTGCTTCTTTTGTTCAGGCGCTTATTTTAACTCTTGCTTTTGTCTTCCTGGGCATAAAGGCTCCTTTGCTTCTTGGCTTGCTTTCTTTCTTTCTTGCTTTGCTTCCTTTTGTTGGCGTTCCTCTTGTTTGGATTCCTGTGGCTGCTTATCTGCTTATTGATGGTTTTGCTGGTGATTCTTCCAGTCTGATTATAAAGGGGATAATTATGGTTGTTGTGGGAATTTTGGCGACATATATTGATAACATCATCAAGCCCTTTATTGTCGGTGCTAGGGCAAAGGTGCATCCAGTTATCATCCTTCTGGGCATTCTTGGAGGTCTGACTGCTTTCGGCATTATTGGTGTTATTGTTGGTCCGATTATCCTCCTTTTAATTGTGGAATTAGCTTATATTTATGAAAAAGAGAAAACGCTTTAATCAAAATCTCAATACAGAGAGGGGAGTTTGAAAAAGATGGAATTTAAAATAAAGGATATGGATATTGCCACTGGCGGAGTTCAGGTTGTTTTACTTAATGAAGAAGATGCTCTCACTCTTGATTTGCATCATAAGGATAGATTAAATATAAAAAAAGGGCAAAGAAAGACGACTGCTGTTCTTGACATTGCTGAATCAGAAAAATTTGTTAAGCCCGGCCAGATTGGTATGTTTGAAGAGGTTCTTGATATTCTCAGGGCTGAACAAGGAGACAAAGTTGACATAGCTATTAAGGAAAAACCTCTCTCTGTCAAGTATATCAAGCAAAAACTTAATGGTCAGAGGTTAAAAAAGAATGAGCTTAATGAGATTATCAGGGCTATTTCTGAGAATGAATTAACTGATGTTGAGGTTGGTTATTTTATTGCTAGTTCTTATATTTTTGGTCTTGATGACAAGGAGACTTATTTTCTGACCAAGGCCATGATTGAGAATGGTGACAAGCTCAATCTGCCTCAAAAGATTATTGTGGACAAGCACTGTACTGGAGGAGTAGCTGGTAATCGCACCACTCCGCTTATTGTTCCTATTATGACTGCTGCTGGTTATATCATGCCTAAGACCTCTTCCCGTGCTATTACCAGCCCTGCTGGAACTGCTGATACTATTGAGGTGCTTTCATCTGTGGATTTTGGTATTAATGATATTAAGAGAATTGTCAAAAAAACAAATGGCTGTATTGTTTGGGGAGGCTCCCTTAATCTTGCTCCTTCTGATGACAGTATTCTTCGTGTTGAGGCTCCTTTAAGCATTGATGCTGAAGGCCAGCTTCTTGCTTCTATTCTGGCTAAAAAGGGTTCTGTCAGCTCAACTCATGTCCTTATTGATATTGCTTTGGGCAAAGAAACTAAGATTACCAGTCGGCGGAGAGCGCAAAGATTGAAAAAGAGGTTTATTGCTTTGGGGAAAAGATTGGGTATGAAAATTAGGGTTATTTTGACTAATGGTAATGAGCCTATTGGTTATGGTATTGGTCCTATTCTTGAAGCTCGGGATATTCTTAAGGTTTTGAGAAAAGAGCCTGACCGCCCCCTTGATTTGGAGAAAAAGGTTATTTTTATGGCTGGCCATCTTTTTGATTTAGTGGAAAAGAAAGGTTTGAAAAAGGGAAAAGAAAAAGCCCGGGCTATTCTTGATTCTGGTCAGGCCTATGAGCAGTTTAAAAAAATCATCAAAGCCCAAAAAGGCAATCCTCATGTTCTGCCCCAGGACTTGAAGCTGGGTAAATATTCTTATACTCTCAAAGCTCCTCGCCGAGGCACTCTTGTTGATATTGACAATCGCTTGACTTCCAGGATTGCCAAATTTGCTGGTGCTCCTTTGGATAAAGGAGCAGGTGTTTATCTTTATAAGCACGAAAAAGAAAAAGTTGTTCAGGGTGAACCGCTTTTAACTATTTATGCTCAGAGTAAAACCAAGCTTAACTTTGCTAAGAACCTCTTAAAAGATAAGCCAATTAAGGTGAGATAGTATTTTTCTATTAGAGTGGAGGTCTTGTATAATAGGGTTTATCAAAGTTTCTTCTGATTAGAAGAAGGATGTGTTTGGTTAATAAAGGTTTAACTGTCAATAATCAATCCCTTTTTCTCCTTTTAATTTCTTTGGTCCTTTTCGCATTATCACTTCATTAACATAATCCGCCCTTTTAATCAGTGTTTTTGGAGCATACCTGCCAGTTAAATAAAGATGAACTTCTAGAGGTGCTTGGTCAAGAAAAGTTAAGACCTCTTTTCCTTTTAGTAATCCGGTTGCCACAGCTATGTTGATTTCATCCAGAATAAGAAGAAATGGTTTTTGCTGTAATTTTTGATAGGCATATTCTAGTCCCTGTTGAGCTCTTTTTTTATCTGTTTGGCTTGGCTTTTTTAGATTAACCCATCCTTTCCTGCCAAATTGTTTAATCTCAATCTGGTAGCCTTTTTTCTTTAATTGTTTTATTAGCTTATATTCTCCAATCTCCTTTCTGCCTTTCATAAACTGCACCACACTGACAGCATAACCTTGTCCAAGAACTCGCAAAGCTGCTCCCAAAGCAGAGGTTGTTTTTCCCCAGCCATTGCCTGTCCATAAATAGACTGGCGCTTTCTTGTTTTTTTCCATTCTGGTCTTCCTCTTTTTCTCTTTCCTGCTTTCTTCTTTGCTCTTTTTTTTGCTTTCTCTTTCTCACTTTCTTTTTTGTTTCTTTTCTTGTTTTTTTCCCTAGCTCTTCTTTTCCTTTCTCTTTCTCACTTTCTTTTTTGTTTCTTTTCTTGCTTTCTTCTTTGCTTTCTTTCTTTTTTTCTTTTTCTCTTTCCTGCTTTCTTCTTTGCTCTTTTTTTTGCTTTCTTGTTTTTTTCCCTTTTTCTTTGTTCTTTGCTTTTTTTTAACCATTTCAATCATTAGTTCATATTTTTTGCCTATATAAAATTTATTCTTTTTGTTTTGTTGTTTTGTTGTTTTGTTTTTTATCAGGCTTCTTTTTTTGGTAAATAGATTTATATAACATCAGCTCTTCTTTTGCAGTAAAAAGATGGACTTAGAGTACATTCCTCAAGAAGAAAAACAAAAACGTCTTCAGCTTTATCTTCAGTGTGAATCTTTGTTGAACCGATTTTTTCACCAGGTTGATCTGTGCAGTCATTGTTATAAGGGTGTTTTTGGCTGCTGTACTGTGGATAATTATGATAAGAAAGGATCTTTGACTGATGAGGAGATCAGTTTGTTAGTAGAGAAAAGACTAGCTAAGTATGGGCTGCCTCCTAAAAAGGAGTTTTGGCAGGAGGGTTTGAAAATTAGTCCCTGTCGTTATCACACTTCTGATGGTTGTTTGTTAAAAGACCATAAACCCCCTCTTTGTCTTAGTTATGTTTGCGGTGAAAGAATAATCTATTTAAAAGAAAATTTCCAGATTGATTATGAGTGTGTTAATGTCAAAAAAATCTTGGAATCTGTTCTTGCTGGCAGCATAGAACAAGAGGAGTTGAAAGAGTTTAGATTAAAAATAGAGGAGTTTATTGATAAAGTTAACCAGAAGGGTCTTTAATCTTTGTTTTTTATTTTGAACTGATTCTTTTTAAACCAGACATTCTGGATATAAATTTTTTTCTTTTCCTTTCTCCCTCACTTTTTCCCTGGCTCTTCTTTTCTTTTTCTCTTTCCTGCTTTCTTCTTTGTTTCTGATTTCTGTTTCACCAAAACTCAGCACTTGGCCTGACTTGCTTTCCTGCCTGTAAATGGTTATTCCTTTACACCCTAGTTCATAGGCTTTGAGATAAATTTTTCTCACTTCACTTATTTTTGCTTCTGAAGGCAGATTAATGGTTTTGCTGACTGCATTGTCTGTCTGTTTTTGAAAAGCAGCCTGCATTTTTAAATGCCATTCTGGTTTTATCTCTGTTGCTGTCACAAACACCTTTTTAATCTTAGCTGGTACTTTTATCTCTTTTGTTCTTGTCCCTTTCCCTTTTGCTCCTTGCCAGGTTCCTTTTTTCTTGATATCTTTTATTAGCTTCTTTGAATAAACTCCTTCTTTTTTAACCGCTTGAACAAAATAAGGATTTAGAGAAAACAATTTTTTGCCTTCTAAGAATTTGCGGGTTTTAGCCAGAGCAAAAACTGGTTCTATCCCGCTTGAGCAGCCAGCAATAATGGAAAGTGTTCCTGTTGGTGCAATAGCTGTTCTGGTGGCATTCCTTACTCTGTCTTCTTCCTTACCATTATCATAGGCACTGCCAGAAAAATTAGGAAAAACCCCTCTTAACCTGGCTAAATCCTGGCTTTCTTTTTTTGCTTCTGAATTAATAAATCCCATTACTTTTTTTGCTAATTCCAAAGCTTGCTCACTATCATATGGGATCTCTAATTGGAAGAGCATCTCTGCCCAGCCCATCACACCTAATCCAATCTTTCTGTTTGCCTCGCACATCTCTTTGATTTCTGGCAGTGGATAATGGTTCATGTCAATAATGTTTTCTAGAAGATGGATCCCTGCATGGACTGTTTTTTTTAACTTTTTCCAATCAACTCCAACTTTCTTTTCCCTCTTTTTTCTGCTATTTTTTTTCTTAGATTTTTTATATTCCTTAACATTCTTAATCTTGACATGATTTGCTAAGTTAATTGATCCCAGATTACAGGCTTCGTATGGAAGCAGGGGCACTTCAGAACAGGGATTAGTGGCTTCAATCTGGCCGAGGTGGGGGGTTGGATTATATTTATTGATAGTCCCCAAGAAAATCATTCCTGGATCTCCAGTTTCCCAGGATGTTTGACAAATCAACCTAAATAATTTCTTAGCTTTTTTCTCTCCTCTTTTCACTTTTCTCATAAAATCATCATCAACTGCCACTGAAAGATTAAAATTTCTCATCATCGCCTCCTGTTTTTTGACCAGTACAAACTCTTCAATATCCTGATGCTCAACATTAAGTATTCCCATGTTTGCTCCTCTTCTTTTGCCTCCTTGCTTGATTTGTTCTGTTGCCTCATCAAAGATTTTCATAAAACTAACTGGTCCGGATGCCTCTCCCTGTGTTGTCCTGATAATTGACCCCATTGGTCTTATGCTGGAAAAATTAAATCCAGTCCCTCCCCCGCTTTGGTGAATTTTAGCTGTCTGGTGAAGAGCAGTAAAGATTGAATCAAGGCTGTCCTCAATTGGCAGCGCAAAACAAGCAGCCAGCTGCTGCAATTCTCTGCCAGCATTAAACAATGTTGGGGAGTTGGGCAGGAAATCAAGATTGTTCATTAATTCAAAAAATTTTTCTTCAGTTATCTTCCTTTCCTTATCTGGTTCAGCCAGCTCTAAGAATTCAGTCGTTCTGGCAATTTCCCAGAACTCTTTGCCCGAATACCTATCTTTTAATTCATTGACTTTATCAGCAAATTTGTATTTGCAGTCACCATAAGAGATATTTTTAGCTACTCGTCTAAAAAGGTCTTCTGCTTTTTCCACTACTCTATTTTTTTTATCTTTTTTCAAATATCTTGCTTTTAGAATTATCTTGGCGTTTTTGCTTAACCTATCCATCATCAACCTCTTTTTTTATTTTTTGTTTTTTTTACTCAGACTAACTTTTGATTATTTAATTTTGATTATTTAATAATGCCTTTAATAGAAAAGTTGGTATTTAAACTTAACGCTTAGCTTTGGTTGTGGTTAATCCGTTGGGATATAACAAAAGCATACTGGCCTGCCTCATTTTTCTGCAATTCTTTTAAGGCTGTTAAATCAGGTTCTATATCTTCTCTTCTATAATTTGTGCCTAAAGTTAGTCTAATTGGCACTGATTGATTGCCTTGATAATGAATTTCTGCTGACAAGCCAAAATAGAATCTTTTTTCCCTTCCCTGAGTATTATCTTCAAGCACAAAACTCACTCTTGATCCTGGCTCAAAAATTTGTTCAAACACTGCTATTGATAAGTCAATCATATTAGGTCTTGCTTCTCCTCCATCCCTTCCTTGTTGCTCTTTTATAGTTTCATCAATGGTTCCATCAATAGTTTCATCAATAGTTCCATCAAGGGTTCTATCAATGATTAAGATCTCAGTGGCTAATTCCTGCCCATAAAGATTGATTCTTTGTGTTATAGATTCCTCTGCTCGCATAAAAAAAGAGTGGATTGTTTATATTTATTATTTTCTATACTGGAGACCTAGTTTGTTATCCTGAAACTGTTTTACATTTTAAATAAGGGCAGTTAAGCAAAGCTAAAACTAAAATAGTGATTAAAATAGTAAAAGAATAGTAAAAAAATAGTAAAGAAAGAAGTCATAAAGTTACGCCAGCGACAGGACTTTCGATCAGAGATTACATAAAGTATATTTGTAGTTGTAGTCCCTCGCATTCGAACCTGTATGTCCAGAGGACACTCGCTCTCTTGTTTCCAGCTCTCAACTGCTTATTCGAGGCGAGCGCATTACCATTCTGCCACGCTGGCATAGATGATTAAACACTAAATTTGAACAGTGAATGCTCTTCTTATTTATTTAAAGTCTTTGTTTTTGTAAAGGCTTTATTAGATTTATCATATACCTTATAAATAACTAAAACTTTCCAATATTATCTTTCCAATATTATATATGTTCACCTATCTCCGACCTAAAGGTTGGAGTATTACTGGTCTCAAATATAGTTGGAAAGTTTTAAGAATTAAAAATTTCGACCTGAAGGTCTGAGTATTATACCTCTGGGAAAATTTCTCCATTTAGTTGAATTTTCAATAATTGTTATTTCACAACCTATAAGTAGCTACAAAACCAAAAGGTTTATAAATAAAGACTTATTGTAACTATTAAATGGCAACTAAACTAGTGGTTAAGATCCTTTCTGCCCCCTTTTTGCTAGTTTTAGTGTTTTTTTTATTTATTTCAGCATCCCTTGTCTCAGCTGCTCAATGCGGAGATATTCTCCACACTGATACATTTTTAAATCAGAGTCTCCAAAACTGCAATGCTAATGGTTTAATCATCAGACAAGATAACCTTGTTCTTGATTGTCAAGGAAATAAGATTAGTGGTAATCAAAGCAATGGTTTTGGCATAGAGATATCAGGAGGAGAACATAATAATATTACTATTAAAGATTGTCATGTATCTGATTTTAAAACTGGTATAAAATCAAGCCAGTGCCATAATCTTACTCTTCAGCATAATAATATCACTGATATCTCAAGCTATGCTGTTAATATCAATGGAGGCAATGATCTTGTCATAGAAAATAACCAAATCAGCCAGACTGATTATTTTGCTTTTCACATCTCTAATGTTGAAGGAGCGGTTATTAGCAATAACACCCTTTTAAACACTGGCCTTGTTGATAACAAATCCCTTGCTCTCACAGGCATTGACAGCCTTGTTTTTGAAAAAAACACTATTGATAACTCTGCCCAATTTCAGGACACTCCCTATCTTGCTCTTAATAATAATACTTTTCAGGAGCTTAGTCTGACTCAGGCAGATGATTCAACCATAACTAACAACATTATCACCAGTTTTTCTCTTACCTGGACTAATACCTTTAATATAAATGATAATCTTATTCAAAAAGCTGAGCTCAATGATGTTGAGAACGGGCAGATTACTGATAATGATTTTGGCAGTTCAGAAACTATTAATCCTTTTTATGTTTATACTGGCTCTTTTGGCACTCAGGATATAACCATAGAGAATAACACCTTTATTGGTAAGGGAACATTGGTTAATCTTGGAGGAGGAGGCTTGCTCGGACTGGATAATATTACTTTTGTCTCTAACTTGCTTGAGAACAACACCAATGGAACTGGGTTGCATCTTATGAACATTGATAATTCTTTAATCAGGGAGAATATCATCAGAGACAACAAACAAGGAATAGTCCAGTATTTTTCTCCTGGTCTTGAAGCTCAAAATACTACTTTTGAATTTAATCAAATCTATGACAATAAAATTGGTTTTTATCCTCAAGGTGTTGATCTTGACCACCCTGATATGAACCAATTAGCCATTCAATTCAATAATTTTTATGATAATAATGATAATATCTTCACTCTGATTAATTCCAGTTATGTTCAAAGAAACTTAGGCAAGAATTATTGGGGAACCTCAACTATTGAAGATGCTAATTCAACCATAAATATCTTTAATGGTACTATTGACATTTTTCCTATCTTTGATGTCCTTATCACAGATCTTACTCCCAGATTTTATTACACCTGCCCAGGCACTGCTGACTGCAATGGCAGTGATATAACCCTGGTTGATTATACTGCCAGTCTTCATGGCATTGATACTCGTCTTTGGGATTTAGGTAATGGCCACAGTGATAATCAGGAGAATTTCACTTATGTCTATCCTGCTCCTGGAAATTACACTATCACCTTGGATATCACTGATAATCTTGGGCAGTCAGACAGTTATGCTCAGAATGTAACTATACTTTACCATCCTAATCAGGACTGCAATGATTTTGCTCCTAACATCACTTCTGTTAATCCTGATGGTTCTCAGCAATATAAAGAAGATAATAATATTAATTTCAATGCCCAGGTTTATGACTTGAATCTTAACTCAACTGTTTATAATGAAAGCATTGAGGTTGTTTTTGATTTTGGTGATAATAGCAACACTACTGTCCTTCTTACTAGTCAGGGCAGTCCAGAAGAGACTGCGCAGACCAGTCATACTTATAATAACCCAGGAACATATTTAGTCATGATCACTGCTGTTGACAGTACTGGTTTGACTGATTCCCAGGAATTTAATTTAACTATTAAGAAAAAGAAGTCTGGAGGCAAGAATCCGGGCGGAAGCAGTGATAATGATAGAGATTATGCTTGCTCTAATGGAATTGATGATGATGGAGATGGCTTAATTGATTACCCTTATGATCCTGGTTGTGCTACTCGTAATGACGATGATGAATACAATGCTTGTCAGGAAAGATGGGTTTGTCAGCCCTGGTCTAACTGCACTAACAGCACAAAAACAAGGGTTTGTGAGGAAGTTAATGGATGTGAAACAGAAGAATATAAGCCTTTGATGGAAAAATCCTGTTCTATGCCTGCTGAACCTGATCAAGATTCTGAACAGGAACCAGAAGATGATAGGGATCAGGATGGTGAACAAGACCAGGATGGTGGAGATGATGACCAGGAGGATGGACAACAGGATGGTGAACAAGACCAGGATGGTGGAGATGATGACCAGGAAGGTGGCCAAAAACAAGGAATACTTGCTGGTCTTAACAAAATCACTGGCTCAGCTATCAAAACTTTTGGAGATATCAAAGCTGGTCTGGTTAGTTTTTTCCATAAACTTTTCAGCAATTTAACCAAGACTGATTATATTATTTTTAGCTTGATCCTTCTTAATCTGGCCACTCTCACTTTTTTCATTGTCTGGATTTATAACATTAAGAAAACCTATGGTTATTTGTTTTAATTTCTTTAAATAAGGAGGTCTCTTTTTCTTTCTTCCTATCACTTTTTCTTTCTTAACTTCTTCCTTTTCTCCATCTTCGTTTTCTTCTGTTTCACTTTCTTGTTCCTTTTCTTCTTTCTCTTCTATTTCCTCCCCCTCTTCTTTTTTCTCTGCTTGTTCTTCTTCCTTTTTTTCTGTTTCACTTTCTTCCTGTCTCTTTTTCTTTCTTAACTGCTTCCTTTTCTCCATCTTCTTTTTCTTCTGCTCCTTTTCTCTTCTTGTTCTTCTTTCTTTTTTCCTCTTCTTTTTTTGTTATTTGCTCTTTTTTTATTGCCTTATTCTCTTTCTCTTCCTATCACTTTTTCTTTCTTAACTTCTTCCTTTTCTCCATCTTCGTTTTCT
>CAZPDB010000004.1:2838-33195 GCA_964585285.1 uncultured Methanosarcinales archaeon | reverse complement strand
TTTGATAAGATGAAAACCAAACTGGGTCTCAACAATACTGGAAATCTCCTGAGCAGAAAGGGGCAAGGCAGCCTCAAGAAAATGAGGATCTAAAGGAGATTCTTGACTGATGAAACCCAAATATTCATAGATAACACTCTGATTATGTTCTTGTTTATAATCCTGGAAAGAATAATTGTATTGAGGAAGCTCTTCTAAAATCTCCTCAGCCTGTTCTTGTGCTTGCTGCTTGGTTAAATTAAGAGGGCAAGGCATAACAGATTCATTATGGCAAAGAAGCAAGTGTTCAATTTCCACTTCTTTTAAAGGTAAAAAGGCAGGATTAAGATACTTGCCCAGGCCTTGCCAATCAACCTGCCAAACATAAATTCTGGTGCCAGTAGGCGCTGTCTGCAAGTCAAATAAATCAAAGAACTTAGAACCATGGCCTTCAAAGAAATAAAGTTTAGTGAAAGTGCTGGCAGCCAGAGCTGGATCAGAGAGAACAACCTGAGCAGAATTCCTCTTTTTGATGAAGATGACTGAATAAGGAACATCTGAATCAAACTTCTTCTCCTCAACACCTTGAGCAGTAGGATAAACAAGGGAAGCTGGTTTAACCCAACCCTGCTGAGTAGTTAAAGTAGCAGTAAGATTATGCCAGTTGACCCGGACGTTATTACATTCAAAAATACCCTCTTTTGTTTCCTGACAATTAGACTGACCGCGATAACTAGGCCAAGGAGCAATCCAAGAATTAGCCTCTTTATTAGAACCAATAGATTGAACCTCATAAAACAAATTTTCTGCTTTTTGTTGGGAGTAATTAAACTTGTTCTTAAGAAATTCAACACTTTTAGCCTGATTATTTTTATACGCTTTCTTTTTAAGAGTATGATAAATTAGAGCCCGTTTGAAATCCCAACTGCCAAAATGAGCCCAAACACCAGCCTTACCAACCATATCATCTGAAGTGATATAATAATTTTCAGGGGGTGGGCAGTGAGTATACTGCAAAACATGATCTATTTTTTCCTGAGGAATGTATTGAGCAAGAGTTGTTGTGGCCTCTTCTTTATCCAGAACAATAATCTCATTGAGGACATCAATAGAAGTGACTGTATCATTAATAAGGCTATTAAGAGCCCAAAAAGCGTTATTATTACCGCAATCAACCATTCTTAAAATTCCGATAGTTTTCTCCTCTGTATTAGTTAACAAACTTTTTCCTACCCAATGAGCCATGTGCTTATCCTGGCCCCCACCGTCAAAAGTTACCCTTCTATCTGCAAGAGTGATAAACCAGTGACCAAAATCCCACCAGCTGTTAATGATAGCATCCTGACTGGAATTGGTCTTGATGTTAGTTAAGGCAGTATGCCAGGCATCATTCATACTGGGAATCTCTTGTTGAGCAGTGGCCTGCGCCATCTTCATTGGTTTAATAAACAAGAGACAGAGCAAAACAAAAAGTACTATTGAGACAAGAACCTTGTTCATATTAAGCTCTTTAGAAACCCATTTGGAGGAGTAGTTGAAAATAATTCCGACAGCAACACCAAAAGCAACTGAAAAAGCAGGCACAAGCAATAAAGTGAATCTGACACCCTGAGTGCTCATATAAATAGTGTTAATAAACCAAATTAAAATAATAATAGCATATTTGATATCTGTCTTGCCAAACCTATCTTTTTTAATAAAAGACAAAAGAACGCCTAAACAACCAACCAAAAATAAAAACTTGCCTCCCATCTGATTAATAATAGCTTTTAATGAAGCAGGATTAAGCTCAGCCACAGTGGTTTTAATATTAGGCCAGATAGTAACTACGCCCACAGTCTTGAGAGTTTTTGCTCTGATGATAGGTTGGAAAGGAGCTTGGATAAAATTACTGGAATCTTTAAACAAAGTCACAAACAAACCAGCAAATAAAATAAAAGCAATAAAAATTAAAAGAGTGTTTTTAATGGTAGTCTGAGTGAGATAATTCCTCAAACCTCTTTTAATCTCTTTCCTATAAATAAAAATATCATAAAGCAAATAAATGACCATGGCGCCAAGAATAAAATCAAAAATATACCACCAACCTGACCAGGCAAAAGCAAACAAGCCAGTGAAGAAACCAGCTAGAATGGTTAGACCAAATTTTTTCTTAAGATTAGTTGTTTCAAAAGCTTCTAAGAAGATCCAGACAATAAGCAAGGGAAAAAAGACATTATAAGCATCAGTATCAGCAAAACCACCAGCAGTTCGGTTAATAAAAGCAGAATGAACAGCAATCATCACTCCAGCAAACAAACCGCCAACATTACCTCCCATCTTTCTGCCCAGAAAAAAAGCAGGAATGACAGCTAAAGAAGAAATGATAACAGGGATATAAAAAATTAAAGTGGTTAGAGGCAGATCACGATTAAAAAAATGAACAAACTTGTATAAATAAGCTTCAAAATAAGTGTGCAGATTCATCTTAGAAGGAGAACCAATAGGTGCCATTCGCTGTCCATCCCAATCAAGAGCTCGGCTGAAATCAAACTCCTTATCCCGGCCAGTAAAATATAACTTAATATCATCACTAACCCCATAATCGCCGCCAATATAAGTAGTGCCGGCCTGACCATTCTCCAAATAATGCTGAACATGCCTTAAATAATAATAAGGGTCAATAGCTAAAAGATAAGTGTGCCCGGTTTGGTCATCCTGAAAAACCTCTTTGTACTGCTGAGAAAGAAGAGAAATCTGCTCATTAATAATCTTCTTATTCTGATTCTTATATTCTGTCCATTTTTGCTGGAGAAGAATCTGCTTGTTTTCCTGAGGCAGATGAGGATTTTGCTGATTAATCTGCCCCATTAATTGAGATTTAAAATAATTCTCAACAGTGCTCTTAGCCCAATCATCAGTAACAGGAAGATAAGCAGACTGGACTCTAAAAAAAACAGCAAAGAACATAGCAATAATAATCAAAAGAGGGATATACACTTTAGGTTGGGTGAAGAA
Source organism: uncultured Methanosarcinales archaeon (assembly GCA_964585285.1). Taxonomy (GTDB): domain Archaea; phylum Nanobdellota; class Nanobdellia; order Woesearchaeales; family CAZPDB01; genus CAZPDB01. Next base: position 30,219 of record CAZPDB010000004.1, on the reverse strand, counting down.
TCGGGCTGTGCTTTTAAGATCCAGAGATAATTCTTCAGCTTCTTTTTCTTCTTTTCCTGCTTCACCAGGCGCTTTTTCCTCATCTTTTTTTAAATGGCTGAACCATTTTTTGAGTTTAGAAAAATCAAGAGCAGTTTCAAAATCCTCTTCAGTCTGTTCTTCAATCTCTTTTTCAGCTTTTCCAATCTTTTCCTCTTCTTTTTTAAGCTGTCGGATTCTTTTTTTATCTTCAGAAATTTTTTGCTTGGCTTCTCCAATTAATTCTTCTCCTTGTTCAATCTCCTCTTGAAGCGATTCTTCCTCATCCTTAACTTCCTCTTCAACATCCTCCAGTTCTTGTTTAAGCTTTTCATCCTTTTTTTTTCTCCGGCGAAAAATGTTCTTTACTCTGGAAAAATCAAGGGTGATTTCTTCCTCTACATTGGCTTCTTCTTTTGATTCTCCTGTTGACTCATCTGCTGGTTTCTCTGCTGATTCTTTTTTAATCTCTTCTTTTTCTTTTCCTGTTTCTGATTCTTCTCTGACTTCTTTTTTTCCTTTTTTTTCTGGAGAAGTTTCTTTTTCAACCATGATCAGAAGAGAAGAAAAAAAGTTTATTTATAAAGATTGTTGTTCTCCTGTGTTCTCCTGCGATTGATGGTAGAGATTAGGCAAAGGAAATAAATATTTAGCAAATGAGATAAACCTGGGTTGATGGATAAGTAAGCGCAGAGCAAAGGATGAAAAGTGATCCCGGTCAAAACTTTCTAACAAATTTTTGGTTTTCTTTTGATTAACCAACTGGAGGAGATTATCCCAGTCCTGAGCAGAGAATTTGTTAATAGTTCTTCTGGCTAAAAGGTGAAGGAAGAGTTCTTTTTTGAGTGGTTTTATTAATGTGGAAAAATCTTTTTTTTGAGAAAGACTTTTGGTTAGAAGGCGGGCGCTTTCAAGAGACTGGACAATGCCGCCGGCAGTTGTGGCTTTGACAAGGGTGGCAGCATCACCAAGAAGAAAAAGATTATCTTTTTGTAATTTAAGTTTTGGTTGAAAAATTGGCACAAGACCTCCCTGATATCCAAGAATTTTGGGTTTTTTCTCAGCAGGAAAGGATGGAGAGGAATGTTTAAGATAAGATTTGAGTAAATGCGATTTGAGTAAATGCTGAAGCAAAAAATAAGAGGATTGATTTTGTCTGGTTAAGACTCCAAAACGAGCAATATCATTATTTTCAGGAACAAGCCAGGCCATAGCGCCGAGAAAAGGATAGAATTTGACTTGGTTAGCATTTTTAAGTTTGAGACGGACTTGGGCACCAGACCAAAATTGTGGTCTAAGATGGGTATTGTTAAACTGGGAATTGCTTTTAGAATTGATAAGAGAAGAAATCTTGGAGTTAGGCCCATCAGCGCCAATGACTGCTGTTTGAGAAGTGAAAGGGAATCTTTTTATCTTTTTGTTTTTGAAATCTTTGATTAAAAGGTGATTGTCTTTGATCTGGAGAAAACGATGGCAGGTGAAAATTTTTGCCCCAGACTGATGGGCAAGCTGAGCCAGGTAATTATCAAAAATGTGGCGGTTGAGGATAAGATTGGGTTGATGGAAATTAAATTCAACCTGGTGGTGGGGAGAGAAAACCTGAGCTGAGAAGATTTTGTTAATGACAGGATTAATATTAGCACTTTCAACTGAATTATTTTTAAAATATTCTTTTTTTTCTTTTTCCTGTTCTAATCTGGGAAGATATTTTTTAAGTGAAGAGGTAGTGATGCCTGTGCATTGGATTGGTTTTCCTATCTCTTGATGCTCTTCAAAAAGCGTGACCTCAAAGCCTTTTTTGGCTAAGAGATGGGCTGCATAAAGACCTGCTGGACCACCACCAATAATGAAAACCATATTCTCTTAGTGTTGAACAAAAGTTTTTAATTATTTGCCTTCAATAAAATATATTATGTGAGTGATTAAACTTCTTTGTCATTTTAGGATAGTAAAATAGCGAAAGATTTAAATATAAGGGCTTCGTTCTAAAAACTTTGCTTTGAAAAGCTTATTGAAAAAGATGGTGATTCTATTATAAGTGTATATTTTTATGCTTGTGTTAAATTTGTATGCCTGAGTATTAATTAAGGCATTAAACTTTAAGGTTAACAGTTAATATATGGGGGTAGAAAATGGGGATTATTGCTACAAGGAATTCAATTTTAGATGATTACACAGCTAATTATGAATCAAATTCTTTAGCCAGAGAAAATTTAAGAGGATATATTGATGATGTTGCTCAAATTCTTTCAGGAAATTACCGGGCTGACGGCAAAAGAGCATGGAAATGGACAGAGAGGGAAAAATATCTTAATGAGAAACTAGAAGGTCTAGATGATTACTTAACTCAATTGGCTCCAGAAGAAATAAATGAAGAAGTGAGAGAAGACCTGGCAGTTGTTAATGAGCTCTTAACCAATGAAGTTAATTCTAACAATTATTTAAAAAGAAACAAGAAAAATGTCCATACCCGATTAAGGAGTATGGCTGACAGAACCAGATCAAATTTAAAAGAATATCTTTTACCAGCAAATTCTCTGGAATTGATTGAACCGGGAGAATTAGAATCCTCTGTTGAAGGTTCTGTTGGAGAACCAGAGGCAACCTATACTGGTATTTCTATTGATGATGCTGTTGGTAAAACCCGCACTCAAGCAAGCCACACTCAAGCAAATTATGATAAAGGAAAAGATGAATCAAGTTTACTGAAGAGAATAAACAGATATGCAAGAGAAGGTTGGGGGCAAGCAGCTGCTGGTTTAGTGGCTGCGGGATTATTAATTTCCAGCTCTTTATTACCTCTAAGTCAGGTGTGTGCAGAAAATGAAAATAAGAGTGAAAACATAAGAGTGGAGCAAATTCAGCAGGAACAAACTCAGGATGAACAAGGAAGAATTGATGGAATCAATAAAAATTCAATAGTTGATTATCTTAAATCAAAAAATCTCTCCTCTGATTTTGAATCAAGAAAAGAATTGTATAAAGCAGTACTGCAACAAGAAACTAAGAATGAAGATCCTATGGTTAGGGAAAATCTTGGAGAAAAATACGAGGGAACAGCCCTGCAAAATCTCTGGTTGCTGACAGTTTTGGAAGGCAAAGAATGCTGGGAAAAAGAGAATAATGATTGCTTAATGGATTATCTGGGAAGCTTTGGCTCAGAGAAAGAGGTTTTAGAAGCCAAGGAAAGAGGCCAGGAATTAGCTCAGAGAGTTAAAGCTGGAGCAGAGATAGAATTAGAGGGAGAAAATTTAGGAAGATATTTAGAAAGTTTTGAACCAGAACAAGAAATAACTACCCCAATCCTATCAAAAGAAGTAAAAGAAGACCAACCAGAAAAAATAAGCTTGTCAACGCAGCAGGAAGAAAAACAAATTAGGAAAAAACAGAAAGAAGATATTTTTGCTGCTCTGGATGATTATTCACCAAGTTATTCTGAAGAGGATTTGGAAAGGATAGTGCAGGGAAAAAAACCAAATTCAAAAACAGCTGTCCAATTCTTTAAAAATTTATTTGGATCATCTGCTGAAGAGAGATTTATGGAAACTTTCTGTGAAATGTACAAGACTGCTGAAGGACAAGGAGAGTTAGAAGAAGCAGAGCCTTGGTTAAGAGAATATTTAAGGCAGGGAGCAGATATCTGGGCAAGGAATTTTGCGCCAGAAAGTGAGAGAGAAAAAGTGAGACAAGGATACCTGGAAGGTGTAGTTAATAACCCACTCCCAACTTATTTTGAAAAGTGGAATGAAGGAGGAGAAAGCAGAGTGGTTGAGGAAAGTGGTGGAGAAGGTTCTAATCCAATCAAAGCTTTAAAAAAAGGAGCTGGAAAAGCAGGTAAAATTATTAGTTTACCTGGAAGAGCTGTGAGAAAAGCAGGAGGCAAACCAGCAGAAGTGATTCTTGACGGCCTTAATCTGCCTGGAGACATAATTAAAGCAGGTGAATATATGAAGGAAGGAAGATTGCCAACAGCTCTGGCTCAAATCTTGTTTAGGGGAGGAACAACCAAAGAAGCTTATGATGCAGCAAGAGAAGCAGTTAAAGAAGATCTGGGAGAGATCCTTAAATCTGTGGAAGACGAGAGACTGCCTATTTATGAAAAAGAAATTAGTGGCGCACCAGCAGGCACAAAATACCAATTAGTAATGTTTGAACCAGGACACCAAATTAACATCTATGGAAAAGGCATGTCCAGAGATTTAGCTAATCCTTCTGTAGGTGATGCTCAGATAGAAATTATCCCAAAACAAGAAGCGGCAAAAGAAGGAAGGACAAGAGCAGTATTGGAGAAAGTACATCCATCTCGTTTAACTGACAGAAGAGAGATAGAAGAAGCAAGAAAAAATGGTTTTTTTGGAGTGAGAAATGGCTTTAGAGAAAAGAAAATAGTGGAAAAAGATTATCTTGAACCAGAAAGTATAACCAAAGAAGCTTTTGAAACAATGCTTGCTGATTACAAAGAAATACCGATGATGTTGGTTGATGATAAAGATAATTTAGTGGCAGTAGCTTTTAAAAATGGGCAGGGCAGATTCACCACCAATCTTGACAACGCTACCTTTGATCTGGAAGAATTTAAAACCCGCCAAACAGAAGCCTGGAAAAGCATAGTAAGATTAGGAACAAACTATATTATATTCATTGGAGCAACTGCTGAACAAAGCATTGGTGGAGGAGGGGTAAGTGGAGGTAGAGGCGAGCTTGAAGAGAATAAGTTTTAAATAAAAATCTCTCAAAAATTAATTTATAATGGTGAAGATTATGATGGTGAAAACTAAAATGAAAACAAACCCACTCAAAAAAAATATTTTATTTTTAATTATCTTAACTGGGGTTCTGATTTTTTTACCAATAGTTTTAGCTGACGGCAACAGAGAAGTGGATTCTTTTTATGACCAATACAGTAGAGAACCATTAAATGGGGTGCAAATGATTGTTCATGAATGTGAAGACAATCTGGAACAGTGCTGGGCAGTAAAAGAACCACCCATCTTTAATGATAATTCTGGAGAAGAAAACTCTGTAACAATAGTTTATCCTTACACTTCTGAACCAAGAGATTATGCTATTTATTTATTCAAAGAATGCTATGCTCCAATGAGAGGAGTAATACCTAATAATTGGGGGGGAGGGATGAGTTATTATTATGACCATTACTTAGGTAAAGCAGAAAATTGCCACGCGCCAATTGAAGATTTTTCTATTATTAATACTGTTCACGAAAATGAACCATTAGTAGTGGAAGTAGATGCCAGACTGGATGCAGAAACTTATTCAGCTTTCCATTCCTCTGGAAGAGCACCACATTACATCCCTGAAGAGTATAAAGAAGAGTTTTACAGCGCAGAGACAATTGTTCGTTTAAAGATTTATAATCCAGAAGGAGAAATGGTTTATGAGGATAGCAGGGAATTAAATATCTACATGGACACACATGAAACAATAAGGTTTATGTGGACACCAACTATAGCTGGAGAAAATTATAAAGCAGTCTTAGAATCAGAAGTGACTGATTGTCAGTGTTTGAGTGCTGAAACAGAAAGCACTAATAAAAATTTCAATGTGCTGCCAGCCAGGCCAGTGGGACAATGTTATACTTTGCTGAATAATCTAAGAACAGATGAACAGTTCCCAATTGTTGGAGATGAACTAACTATATATTATAAAAAGACAAGCAATTATATGGATAATCTTGATCAATACACACCAATCCCAACCAGGGTTAATTATGAGATTGTTAAAAAAGAAACAGGAGAGATTGTTTTTGAAAACGATTTGGTAGTGGAAGAGAATGCGGATGCTTATGAGCCAACAGAGATAAGTTTTAGCTGGACTCCTGAAGAAACTGGCCGGTATATTATCCGAGTTAGAGGTCTGGGAGAGAGCAATCTTTGTGAGGGATTAAATAATTTTGAAGAGACTCTGGAAGAAGAAATCTATGTTCAGCCAGTCCCAACCTATGATGTGAATTTCTTGATTAAGGAGATTGATACGAACAATGCAATTGAAGGAGCTTCAGTTGAAGTAATAAACACGGAGTCTAGATCTGATATTTGGAATGCAGTCAGTGATGAACAGGGAGAGGCAAGAATTAATCTTGAACCTGGAAAATATATCTATGAAATTGTCCATCCAGACTATACCAAAAACTCAGGAGAATTTGACTTAGGATTTGCTGATTATTATATTTATGTTTCAATGAGAAAAAATAATCTAGCGCCAATGTTTACAAAGATCCCAGATATCAATATGCAGGAAGATGAAGTTTACGAATTTGATATTGATCCTTACATAAATGATGAAGATGATGCTGACTCTGCACTGGAAGTAGAGGAAACTGGCGAGCACAGGCATCTAACTGTGGATGTTATCCCAAATAGTGAAGAACACTTAATAAGAATAGAACCGGAAACCAATTGGGATGGAAGAGAAGAACTGGTTTTTAAGGTGGTTGATCCAGAAGGAGCTTTTGCTTATTCTGAGCCAGTCCAAGTAACAGTTGATTGGGTTAATGATGCTCCAGTGATTGAAGAGATTGAAGATATTTTTATGGATGAGGATGAACAAAAAAATGACCTTCTTTATTTCCCAGATTATGTTATTGATGCAGAGACACCAAGCCGAAACCTGGAATATTCCCTTGAACAAGATGACGAAAGATGCGGAGCAATGGTTGATGAAAGAAATTATCTAGATATCCACCCAGAAATTAATTTTAATGGGATTTGCAATGTTGACTTAATTGTTTCTGATGGTAAAAATATTGTCACTCAAGGGTTTAAGATTATTATTAAACCAGTTAATGATAGGCCTGAAGCTAATTTTGCTTATTTACCACTCAACCCAGTAGTTTTGGATGAAGTTAATTTTAGATCAATTTCTCATGACCAAGACTGTGAAGGAAGAAACTGTGAGGATATTGTTGGTTATGAATGGGATTTTGGTGATGGTTCAGATGGTGAAGGGGTGGGAGTGAGTCATGTTTATGAAGAGCCGGGTGTTTATGATGTTATTTTAGAAGTGACTGATAAGAGAGGATTAAGTGATGAGATAGTTAAGAGTGTGCAGGTAAGTGGGGCTTTGAAATTAGAAGAGTTTGGCTGCAATCCTAACGTGGTTCGGGGTGAGATTCAGCATTGCAGTGCAAAAGTTGAATTGGTTGATAGGGAGTTTGCGGTTGAGGGAGCAGAGTTGATATTCTTTTATGAGGATGGAGAAGAATTGGGTAGGGTAGAGACAAACTTCAAAGGTTATGGTCATATTAATCCAGTGATTGAGAGGGAGCCGGGGTTAGAGAGAGTTTATGTTAGAGCTGGAAAGGAAGGTTATGAAGCTGGAGAATCAGAGCTGTTTGAGTTTAGGGTTTGGGAACACCAGTATAATATTACTAATTTTGATGTTTATTCAGATGAGTTTATTACATCTTCTAGGGAGTTTTATAGGGGTAATTCTGTTTATGCTCAATTCCAGATTGTTGATTTGTTTTCAGGTGATTATGTTGATGATCCGGGTTTGTTAAAGGAGGTTTTCTTAAGGGTGAATAATGATGAACCTCTTTATTTTGAAGAATATTTGGAAGAGGTAGGTGCTTATGTGATGATTGGAGAACAATATTCTGAGGTTAATAGTGCTGGTCAGGGACCTGTTTATTATCGTTATTATTTGGAGTCAATACCATTGACTGATGACTTTTTGGGAGAGGGCAAGGTGTTTAGTTTTGTTTTTAATCTGGAAGATGGCACAGCTGGTCAGGAAGATTTGGGTGTGAGAGTCTATAATAATCTGCCAAGTGTGAGTTTACCTGAAGTGGTAAGGATTGGTGAATATGAGGTAGAGAATTTGGTTTTAGATGATTATGTTGAAGATGTGGAAACACCAGATGAGGAATTGTTATGGAGTGCTTCTGGGAGTGAAAATGTCGGGGTGCAGATAATTAATAGGGTGGCAACTATTATTCCTTTAGAAGGATTTGTTGATGATGAAGAGATAATAAGTTTTGTTGTTAATGATACTGATGGTGGGGTTGTGAGTGAGGATGTTTTGGTTAGGGTGGTTAATGTTAATGATAGGCCTGAAGCTGATTTTGTTTATGAACCTTTAGAACCACTTGTTTTTGAAGAGGTGGTTTTTACTTCAGAAAGCGCTGACCCTGATTGTGAAGGGAGAAATTGTGAGGATATTGTTGGTTATGAATGGGATTTTGGTGATGGTTCAGATGGTGAAGGGGTGGGAGTGAGTCATGTTTATGAAGAGCCGGGTGTTTATGATGTTATTTTAGAAGTGACTGATAAGGGAGGATTAAGTGATGAAATCACTAAACCAATAACTGTTCGAGCAGAACTGGAAATAAAAGAATTTGGCTGTAATCCGAATGTGGTTCAGGGAAAAGAACAATACTGCACAGCTAGGGTTGGAGTGAGCACTAGTGATGATGAAGAATATATGGTTACCGGGGCAGAGGTTGGATTCAAACTAGGAGATGGCACAAGTATTGGTAGTGGAGAAACAGATGATTATGGTTATGTCATAATTGAACCAGTGATTAATCTTGAACCAGCAAATTACAGTTATTATGTTGAAGCTGAGAAAGAAGGATATGAATCAGCAAGGAGCAGTACAGAAAAAGAATTCAAAGTCTGGGCAGAACAATATCAAATAATTAATCTGGACACTTATAATGAGAGTGATTTTGTTAATCGCGTAAATGAATTTTACAGAGGAGATCAGGTCTTTGTTCAATTCCAAGTTAAAGACAAATTCAGTGGAGAGTTTGTGAATGAGGAAGTAGTGACAGAAGTTTTCTTGAGAATGAAAAATGCTGAGCCACTTTATTTTGATTTTATTGGGTTAGAACCAGTAGGAAGCGGGATGTTTGTAAGACAAGTAGAAAGTTATAAAGATGCTTCAACTTTAAGTTCTCCAGCCTTAGCCCAAATATCAGCAGAACAATTATATTATAGATACTATCTGGAAGCAATCCCATTAACAGATGATTATTTAACAACAGATGAGAACCAGCCAGGCAAGGTCTTTAGTTTTGCCTTTAATTTTATTGATAATACTGCTGGTCAAGGAAGCAAAGAGATTTATCTCTGGAACAACGAACCAGAGATAGGAGACATTTCTGATATTGAATTATACACTGGAGAAGAAAAAAGAATAAACCTGAGAGAGAAAATTAGTGATTTGGAAGATGAGTATGGCCAATTAATTATCACTGCAGAAAGTTCTGCTCAGGACATAGTAGGAGTAGAAGTGTTGGGCGAAGAATTGGTGATAGAAGGAAAAGCTAAGGGAACAAGCCAGATAACTGTGACTGTGGTAGATAGTGACCAAGGAATGGAAGCCAGAATCTTTAGAGTGGAGGTGCTTGATAATCAATTAGTTATTGTTTCTCTTAACTGTGCTCACCCTATAATGACTGTTGATAACACTCAGATATGCAATGCTAAGATAGAGGCTGATAGTAGAATGATTGGAGAGGTAGAAGTTGAACTTTATAATTATGATAATGATGAAAGCTTAGGTAGTTGTTCAACAAATGAGATTACTGGAGCTTGCGGAGTAGTTTTTAGTCCGGGAAGGCTGGGAGAATGGACTGTTTATGCTGGAGCTGAAAAAGATGGGTTTAAAGATTGGGAATTAAAAGAACCAACAGCCAGCTTTGAAGTCTATAGTTCAAAATATAATATCACTAATCTGGAAATCTCAAAAAATGCTGATTTCAGCACTAAAGATGAAACTTTTTACAGAGGAGAGTGGGCTTATGTCAGATTCCAAGTAGAAGAGATATTTACAGGGGAACTAATTGAGAATGAAGTAGTGAGCGAAGTAAGACTAAGCAGCCCGGCAGCAGGAGGAGTGCTTGAATTTGATAAGAAAGGATTCTCTGACAGCTGGTACCATTATGAAGCCCGAATCCCATTAACCCATGATTTTATTGATGAAAGTATCTTAACAAGTCTGGTCATCAATTATACAGACAAATCAAGCGGGCAAAGAGATGTTGAAGTGATGATACTCAACAATCCTCCAGAGGTTGTTGGTTGGGATTTAGGTGAGATTGATTTAAGAGTGGGTGAGGAGAGATTGTTTAATTTGGAGGAGTATGAGTTTGATTTGGAGGATAGTGGGGAGAATTTGAGTTGGGAGTTGGTTGATTTTGATGAAGATGTGGTTGGGGTTAATCTTGGAGGAGGAAAGATTTTGAGTTTGGTTGGGGAGAGTGTTGGTGAAGCTGATGTTGTTTTGCATCTGGTTGATCTTGATGGGGATTTTGATGAAGAAATTGTTGGGGTTAGTGTTAGGGGTAATGAGTTGGAAGTGGAGAGTATTGATTGTGATGAGATTGTGACAGTTGATGAAAGGCAGACTTGTAATGTGATGGTTAATGCAGGAGAAACATCTGTGGGAGGGGTGGAAGTTAATTTTTATCAGAAGGATGGTATGGTTGGAGTTAGGGATGATGATGTTTGGGTTGGTGAGTGTTTGACTGATGAGTTGAGTGGTGGTTGTAGTGCGAGCTGGACAGAGGAGGAGCTGGGAGATTATGAGGTTTATGCTACTGCTCAGTTGTTCCCTGAGTTTGTGCCTGATTTGGATGATGAGCCTAGTTTTGGTTATAGTGTGTTTAGTTCCAGGTATAACATTACTGATTTGGGAGTGTATAATGATAGTGGTTATAGTGTGGAGAGTGATGAGTTTTATCGGAGCAGAGATATTTATGTTAGTTTTAGGGTTCGTGATTTGAATGAGGGGAATGTGTTGGTGAGTGATGAAAGCATTGTGACCAGCGCAGTTTTAAGAAGTAGTGCTGGCGGAGAGTTGAAGTTGGATGCTGAGGGATTGGTTGGTGATTATTATAGGTTTGAAGGAGTGATTCCGGCTAATCATGATTTTATTGACGAAACTTTGTTAAAAACATTTGCAGTTAATTTTGAAGATGAAACCAGCGGACAAAGAGAAGTAACTATCATGGTCATGAACAATCCTCCAGAGGTTGTTGGTTGGGATTTAGGTGAGATTGATTTAAGAGTGGGTGAGGAGAGATTGTTTAATTTGGAGGAGTATGAGTTTGATTTGGAGGATAGTGGGGAGAATTTGAGTTGGGAGTTGGTTGATTTTGATGAAGATGTGGTTGGGGTTAATCTTGGAGGAGGAAAGATTTTGAGTTTGGTTGGGGAGAGTGTTGGTGAAGCTGATGTTGTTTTGCATCTGGTTGATCTTGATGGGGATTTTGATGAAGAAATTGTTGGGGTTAGTGTTAGGGGTAATGAGTTGGAAGTGGAGAGTATTGATTGTGATGAGATTGTGACAGTTGATGAAAGGCAGACTTGTAATGTGATGGTTAATGCAGGAGAAACATCTGTGGGAGGGGTGGAAGTTAATTTTTATCAGAAGGATGGTATGGTTGGAGTTAGGGATGATGATGTTTGGGTTGGTGAGTGTTTGACTGATGAGTTGAGTGGTGGTTGTAGTGCGAGCTGGACAGAGGAGGAGCTGGGAGATTATGAGGTTTATGCTACTGCTCAGTTGTTCCCTGAGTTTGTGCCTGATTTGGATGATGAGCCTAGTTTTGGTTATAGTGTGTTTAGTTCCAGGTATAACATTACTGATTTGGGAGTGTATAATGATAGTGGTTATAGTGTGGAGAGTGATGAGTTTTATCGGAGCAGAGATATTTATGTTAGTTTTAGGGTTCGTGATTTGAATGAGGGGAATGTGTTGGTGAGTGATGAAAGCATTGTGACCAGCGCAGTTTTAAGAAGTAGTGCTGGCGGAGAGTTGAAGTTGGATGCTGAGGGATTGGTTGGTGATTATTATAGGTTTGAAGGAGTGATTCCGGCTAATCATGATTTTATTGACGAAACTTTGTTAAAAACATTTGCAGTTAATTTTGAAGATGAAACCAGCGGACAAAGAGAAGTAACTATCATGGTCATGAACAATCCTCCAGAGGTTGTTGGAGAATTTGAAGAGTTGGAATTAGAAATTGAAGAAAGAAGAGAAATTAATTTAGAAGGAAAGGCAGTTGATGTTGAAGATCAAGAAATTCTGGAATGGAAAGTTATTGATGTAGAGGATAATGAGATAGTAGGAGCAAGGATTGAAGAAGAAGTTCTAATCATAGAAGCTTTAGCAGAAGGAGAGATTAAAATAAGTGTGGAAGTCTGTGATTTAGACCAAGAATGTGCTCAAACTGAATTTGAAGTTGAAGTTATTGAATCTTTTGACCCAGAGAAAATAAATTATTCTGCTACTTGCCTTTTTGACAGGCTGGTTGAAGGAGAAAGACAAACCTGCGAGATTATAATAGATTATGATAATAATCCAGCTGAAGGAGCAGAAATTACTTTTAATGATAATGGAGTAGAAAAGGATGAATGTTCTTCTGATAAGGATGGAACCTGTTCTGGTTCGTGGATAGTTTCTGGTGTAGGAGAACACGAGATTAGCTTTACTCTTGAATACCAAGGTTACCAGATAATGGACAAGATTAGTTATGAAGTGATTGAAACAGGATTAAGTTTGGAAATAGGCTCCTTAGCTGAAGAAATTTATAGGGGTAGAGAAGAAGAAATTAATTTTAAGATATATAATCATCTTGACGAAGAATATGTTAATCACAGAGAAGGTGAACTAAACTTAACAATCTATGATTCTCAAGGAAATGAAATATTCAGTATTAATGAGAATGATATCATCCTTGAAGAAGAGACTTTCTCAGCTATGATAACCCTTCCAGTAACAGCAGAGACTGGAGAGGGTGAATTAAAGATTGGTTATAGGCTGGTTTCAATGCCTGTTTCAATGCCTTATACATTAGAAGATTCATGGGAAATGGATTTAGAAATTCTTAACAATCCACCAGAAATAGAAATAGGCCCTAATGAGGTTAATTTAATACTGCCAGAAGGAGAAAATGTAACTGTGAGAGCCAGGGATATAGAAGGAGAAATTGAAATGGAAATAATAACTGAAGGTGGTGAAGGCGTATTTGAAGTTGAGACTGTAAATGTTAGTGAGGGTGAGAAAAGCCTAAGAGTGAGGTCTCAAGCTCCGGGAAACGGCCAGATTAGAGTGGGAGTGATAGATGCGGATGAGAGAAGAGTGGAAGAAATCATTCCTGTCAATGTTGGTTCTCCAGCATTGATCTTAGAAGAGATGCCAAATGTAAATTTGAGTGAAGACTTTGGCAACTGGCAAATAAACCTTTGGGATTATTTAACTTTTTATGATAGTAGTTTGGTGGAATTCTCAGCCAATACAAGCAATGAAGGAGTAGTTTCCTGCTCAATTATTAATGAACATTATCTTGATTGTAATAGTTATGAGAATGTCTATGGCAACACCAGCCTTAAGATAGAAGCAAAGGTGTGGGACTTGGCTGCTGAATCAGAATTTATTTTAACTATTAACCCTGAAAATGATGCTCCGGAAATAAATTCTATTTATGGTTCTTTAGATGTGCTGGAAAATGAGACAGCAGTCATTATTATCAATGCCAGTGATGAAGAAACTCCCAAGGAAGAACTTATTTATTCAATTAATGACACTAGATTTAAACAAGTTAGTTTAGAAGGTGTGGGAAATAGATTTGAATGGCAGACTGGATTTGAAGATAGCGGAGTCTATGAATTTGTGGTCAGGGTGAGTGATGGCAATCATAGTGTGGAAGAAGTTGTTGAAGTAAGGGTGAGAGAGATGGATAGGGGAGTGAGAATTATTTCCACCCCAATAACTGACTTTTTAATTGATGATCCTAATGAGTTTGACTCAGTATACAAATATGATGTGGATGCAGTAGATCCAGACGGAGAAGAAATAATTTATGAACTGGTAGATAAGCCAGGGGGCATGACCATTAATAAAAAAAATGGTTTAATTGTCTGGACACCAAAGAAGAAGCAAGTAGGAAGCAACAAAGTAGTAGTTGAAGCTAGAACAAGAGGGAATACCAGTAATGACAGACAATCATTCACGATAAGGGTGATGGTACCTCCTAAAGAGCATCTGCCAAGAAGAAAAATCTATCTCTCTCTTGTAGAGTTTATCAACGGAGGGGAAGTACGTCCAGGAGAAGATTTGTTGGTGAGTGTAAATTTCAGAAATAATGATTATTATGATATGGGAAAGACAAAAGTGTTAATTGCCCTGCCAGAGTTAGGGGTGTACAGACAATACGGTCCATTCAAACTGGAACATGATGAAAGAGTGACTAAAGTGGGAGCAGTGAGAATACCAGCGGGAACCAAACCAGGAATTTATCCGGTTATGATAACTATTAATGAAGATGGAGAACAAAGAAGAATCCTCTGGCAAGAAGTGAAAATTATAGAATAGTATCATAAAAAAGTTATGAATCAAAGTATTTTTTAGAAGACAAGAAAACTTAAAAATTCAAAAGAACAGCAAGTCTTTTGGAAAAAGCTTCTAAGAAAGCTTCTAAAAATAGGTGGAATAAGAGAAAACCAAGAGTATTCAGAGGACTTAACCAGACAAAAACAACTTAAGAATAGTGAACTTATGTAACTACTCCAATATACTAAAAAAGCGAAAGATTTAAATATTGGTGGAAGTTACTTGACGATAAAGAAGAAGTTATGTTCCTAAAAAAATAAGAAACAATATCTTCAAAAAATTTGAAGGGGGTAGGATAAAATGAAAGGAAGAAAAATAGGAGTTTTAGTGTTGTTCCTGGTAAGCATACTTGCTTTGGTAGGAATTGCTCAGGCACTGCCAGTAAATATCACCGAAGTGCAGGTTGACGGCACTGAGGTTGAACCAAATGGAGTCAACAGACTTGACTTAATAAGAGATGGAGACTTTGAAGTAAGAGTTGAAATTGTAGCTGAGGATAATCTTTCTGATGTGGAAATTGCTGCATTCATCTTTGGTTATGAGTATAATGACCATGAAAGAATTGCAGATTTTGAACACATCTCAGATATGGAATCAGGAGTTAAGTATGTAAAGAAATTAAAATTGCACCTGCCAGACAAGGTGGATGAAGACGACTACAAATTAAGGGTAGTTGTAGCTGACAGATATGGAGATGAAGAAGTTGAAAACTTTAATCTCAAACTTGATGTGGAAAGACATCAGCTTAAGATTAGAGATGTTGTTTTTACTCCAGCCCACAGTGTTCAAGCAGGCAGATTGTTAGTGGCTAATGTTCGGGTTAAGAACTTGGGAGAAAAAGATGAGGAAGCAATCAAAGTAACAGTAAGAATCCCAGAACTCGGAGTTGAACAATCCACTTATATTGACGAATTAGAATATGATGAGAGCACCCTCTCAGAACCAATCTACTTGAGAATCCCAGACTGTTCTCCAGGCGGAAGATACAGTGTGGAAGTAGAAGTAGAATACGACGAGGGATACGAGAGTTATGAAGTTGAAGATGATATCCTAGTGACAGAAGATGAGTCCTGCGATATTCCAATTATTGATGTTGAGGCTAAACCAAGTGTTACTGTTGGAGCACAGTCTGCTGATGTCAATGCAGGAACAGCTGCTGTTTTCCCAATAACCATCAGCAACCCAGCCAGTCAAAGCAAAAACTTTGTGGTGAGTGTTGAAGGAGTAGAAGGATGGGCAAGTGTTCAAGTACAGCCATCTAATACAATTTCAGTTGCTGGACAAGGAACACAAACTATCTATGTCTATCTGACTCCAAGTGAAGAGGCAGCAGAAGGAGCAAAAATGTTCTCTGTTAAACTAAATGATGGAGAACAAGAATATGCAGTGACTATGACAGCTAATGTCAAAGCTGGCAGTGGAGACAAAGGACTGATCAAGGGACTAGAAGTAACCCTCTACGTGCTTATCGCTTTGTTAGTGATAATTGGACTGATAGTGTTGTTCACTAAACTTAAAGGCGGAGAAGAAGAGGAAGACATCTCAGGACAAGCCTACTACTAAGTAGGTTTCCTTTCCAACTTCCTATCCCCTAATTTTTTATTTTTTTTAAAATTTTTAAATAAAAAGATGGCGATGTGAAAAACGTGATGATTATATAAAATGTTTATCCTATTTATCCTAAAATGGTTAAGGCTAAGAAAGGCAAGACACTGGAGATATTCCTTCTTTCTATTCTAAGTTTAATCTTTTTAATTCTTATCAATAGCTCTGGATTAGCAGCAGCTGAAGATTTTACAGCCAGTGCAGAAGCCAGCCCAACTGTTTGTGCCTGCGGAACCTATCTGAGCAGAATAACCCTGACAAATACTGCTTCAGACATAGTGACTTATGAACTAGGAGGAAGTGGGTTAACTCAAAAAAAAGGAGGGCCAACTACTTACACAATAAGCACTCAAGGAGATATGGCTGCTTTGACTTCTACAGCCCCAACAATTATTACTATAAATGAAGGTGAAACAGGTTATATCTACAACACTATAACTATTCCGTGCGATTATAAAGAAAAAAAATATTCCTTGATAACTAATATTCAGACTTTGGGAGGATTAAAAAAACAGTTAAAACAGGAGATAGAAGTTAAAAAGTGTCCTAATGTTATTGCTCTGCCCCCAGAAGAACCAAAAGCCTGTCCATGCACCTTGACCAGCTATCCATTTATAATCCAAAACACACAAAAATTCGCTGATGAATTTAGCTACACAGTCAAACCATTCACCAAACATATTCTTTTAAGTGAAGCCAGCAGCATAATGCCAGGAGAAACTAATAAGACTCTTTATGTCTATTTTGACCTGCCCTGCTCATTAACAGGAGAACAAAATTTTACCTTAGAAATTATTTCTCAGAATGGCAATCTGAAAACAGAGACTCCTTTTCAATTAGAAATAGACCAAACCTGTTATGATTATGAGCTGAAGATTGGGACGCTAAGAGAAGAATTAACAGGAGAAGAAAGTGGAGCAAATCAGACAGATAATGAAAATAATGGAGATGAAAATGAGGTAGAGGAAAATGGATTAAATGAAAGTGCAGGGGATGGAACAGAGCTGGAAAATGTGAGCCTTGTTTTTGAAGAATCAGCTGAAATAAGTTTTGGAGAGGAAGAAGGACAGAGGATTTACTGGATAGAAGTGAGCAACTTATATAATGTTACTAACACTGTCAGTTTAGAATTAAGCAGCGCGGATTCTATCAGTGCTATCAGCGAAATGGCTCAATTAGAAAAGAAAAAAGTTGAGCTGGAACCTTATGAAAAAGAATATGTTCAATTAGTATTAGGGAAAGGGGAAGAAGGATGGAACTGGCCAGAAGAATACCTGGGAGAAAATGAACTGATTCTGGAAGGAGTAGCAGAAAAAGGTCTCTATGCCAAAAACTTAACCAAAAAAATAATGATAGATGATTATTATAATATAGGTATAGCTGAGAACAATCCAAAAATCGTGACTAACAAGTCCAATATCATTATCCCTGTCAGTGTAGAAAATAAAGGCAGCCGGGAGGTGGAGATAGAACTATCACTGGAAGGACCAGAATGGGTTAGCCTAAACAAAACTGAAATTGAATTAAACTCAGAAGAGATAAAAACAATAGATCTTTATACTAATGGAAAAGAAGCAGAAAAAGGAAGTTACACAGTTGATATTTATGCCAAGGTAAAAGATTGGGAAGGAAAAGACGCTCTTTTCAGCCAAACATTGAGTGTGAAAATAACCTCTTTTGAACAACCAATTTGGTGGGTATGGACTAAGAATAAATCAAGGCCAATAAAAAATCATCCGGTATGGACAGCAATTATTCTTTTAATTATTATTTTAGTTATAATTCTGTTAAGCTTATTAATAATCAAAAGAAAAAAATCAAAAAAGAAAAAAACCAAAAAAAAGGAAAGATTACTGAGAATTAAGAAAAAAAGAAACTGGGCCTTATTGTGGACAGTGATACTAGTATTAGGTCTGGCAATAATAGGTTTAGGTATTGAAGCACTGATTATAGGATTATCTTATCCTTTAGATATAAGGGATAATATGTTAACTGAACTAACTCCAGGAGAGATAGAAGCTCAGATAATGCTTAAGAACACTGGGGTGAAGATGAATCTCTCTGAATACTTCAAAGACCCGGATAATGACACTCTTTATTTTGAAGCTACCAGCACAGAACACATCTGGGCAAAGCTTAACCAAGATGAATTAGTAATCATACCTCGCCAGCACTGGTTTGGAGAAGAAGAAATCACAGTTTATGTCACAGACAAACAAGGAGCTTTAGTGGAAGAAAGTTTTAGAGTGCAGGTAAAAGACAGAGCAAGCAGGAAAGAAATGGTTAAGGACAAAATAAAAGCAATCTTCAAACACAAAGAAAACTTGCCCTTGCTTTTAGGAATGCTCTTTGTGCTAATCCTTTTTACTGGCTTGATAGCCATAGTTATAGTTAAATATAAATCCAAGAAAAAAAGAAAAAGAAGTACTTTAGAAAACTTGTTAAGTTAATTGAATTAATAATCTTTCTATGATATAATCTTTCTATAATATTTAGCCTAACTATTTTTTGAGTAAAGAGAATTTTAAAGAAGATTATTCAGGATAATATAGACAATACCGATAACATAAGCTGCTCCAAAAAGATAAAGAAGCCAGTGAGGGAGATTGAGGGAATACTCTGGTTTTCTCTGGCCTAACTTCTTAGCTTGAGGATACATAAAAATAATCAAAAGACCAGAAAGACCTCCAGCAATAGAACCGGCAATACTCATAGCCTGGATAAAATCCACCCACTTGAAAAGAGCAAAAAAGAGGGGGACAAAACAAGTGAGAGCCCAGGCAAGCCATTCATTCATACTATAATCATAAACAAAAGTTTCCTTAAGAGCCAAACCAAGAGCAAGAAAAGAAGTAGCCATAGCGATCATAACAAGGAGATTGCCAAATATTCTCAACCAAAAATCAAGTTGGCCCAAACCCATAGTAGCAATCTCAGTGGTTTGCTGGCCAGTAGCAGCAACTATAACAGTAGTGAAAATAACATAAATGAATAAAGGCACCAAGGAGCCAAGAAAAAGTGATGGACAAAGAAGTTTTTTCTTTTTTTTCAAAATTTGAGAAGCTTCAGGAATGGCTACAAAACCAAGAAAAGCAAAAAGAATAACTCCATAAGGCAGGAAAAAACTCTTAAGAGTAAATTCAGACTGCTGGAGATTAGATGGTTGAAAAAAAGCAAGAGCAAGCAAAGAAAGAATCAAGACAATAATAATCAGAGCAAAAACAAGAAGAAATTCTGATTTCTTCACACCCTTAAGCCCAATCTTGATGATACCCGCTCCAAAAACAAAAAAGATCAACTGATAGATAAAGACAGAACCTCCAAAAAGTGGCTGGAAAAGGTTAAAAATAGTCTGGCCCTCACCAATAAGATAAGCAATCAGAGCACCATAAATACCAATAATTAAAGCCAAATACATAAGAGTCTTGCCTTTTTTACCCAAATACTTCTGAGCATAACCAGCTAACTGATGTTTTCCCTTAGTTCTGAGAACAATTTCGCCAAGCAAGAGAAAAGTGCAAAGAATCAAAGCCCAAACAATGAAGATAGTGGAAAGACCAGAGATATAACCAGCCTGGGCAACAACAAAAGGAATGCCAAAAATTCCAGCACCAATAACAGTGCCAATAATAGTACTGGTGGCTTCAAAGAATGCCCCCCTCTTTTTTTTCATAAGAAAGAAAAAAACTCAAGCTGCTATAAAAAGGTTTTGAAAATGAAAATGAAAAGTGGGGACGCTGAGAGTTTCAGAGAAACAAAAATCTTCTATTGATTTATTGCTTCTGTTTTGAACTCAGATCAGCCGGTGCCGCCAATGTGTAAATCATTGCTCATAATTGAGCTCAGCGCACCAAAACTGGAGCCGGCCGCACTGCCAGGTTATGCTACGCCCCCACTGATAGGATAAAAAAAGAATTCTCAACTTACTTATTAAGTTTTTTGTTTTTTTTTGAAATAGAAAAAGAAATCACCAAACTATGCTAGTAAAATCTTCAATTCTTTGACTGAGCCTGCCAATCCTTTCCTTTTTACATCTGTTGCAGATAATACACTCATGTTTAATTTTAATTTTAATTTTAACTTTAATTTTAACTTTAATTTTAATTTTAGTACCCCATATGCTTAACATATTAAATCTTTTAGTCTTTAATATTTTCTATAAGAATTATTTGATGAATTGTCTGAGTTGTTGAAGAGAGTATAAATCTTTCCAAGAAAAAGGAATTTCAAGAACATACTGGGCTGGTTTTTTAGAGGTGTAGAAGGAGAAAGGCAAGAATTTTTCTTTTTTTTCTATTAATTGTTTGTTTTTGTTGAAAAAATAAATTGTTAAGGGATAAAAGACAAACCAATTGTGTAAGGAAATTCTTTTTGGTTTTTTAAGAATGAAAAGGCAAATCTTTTTTCTGGAAAACATCAGACCAATGGATTGGGAGAGAGGAGTGGCGCAGGTTTTTAATGGTGGAGCGGGTTTTGATAGGGCCATTTTTTATTATTGCTTTTTATCTGCTTTTTGTTATTTTTTATTATTGCTTTTTATCTGCTTTTTTCTAAACTCAATTGAAGCATAAGAAACTGAGTTGATGCAGTCACCAGAGATTTGGGAAGAGTTATAATAGGAAAGGAGATTGCCTGGTTGGGAATTAAGTTGGTTGAGGATGTTCTGGAGCACAATGATGGGATGGTGGCCGCAGAGGGTGGCACCTGTGTTGCTGCAGAAGTGGTCAAATGATTTTGGATCAAGGTTTTTAATGAGGTTTATTGATTGCTGATCAAATTCTTCAATATCCTTAATGATTCTTTTGTTCTTGTTTTGATCATTTTTGTTTTGGTTATAAGTTACAGGCAGAGTGAAACCATAATTAGGGCCATAATGGGTGAGGTCAGCAGAGCAGATGAGACAGAAAGAAAGTTTAGTTTTTTTAATTGTTCTTAGAATATTCTGAGCAAGGTTTTGAAGTTGGTGATCTTGGCTGATAATGATTGGGAAAAAAGTAAAATTATCCTGGTAAAGATGTTGGAGAAAAGGAAGCTGGACTTCAACAGAGTGTTCCTGATCAGAGAAAAAATGATTTGGTTTGAGAGAGGAATTAATAGAGGAAATTTTTTGAAAGGCTTTTAAAAAGGATTGATTGATTTTAGCTAATCCAAGAGGGGTGGAGAAATTTCTGTTATCATAATAAGAGTGAGGGGAAGAGTGACTAGTTGAAAGGATGATGAAGATGTCAGGGGGATTGAATTGGGAGAGGAGTTGATAAAAGTGAGAAGCACATGGTCCTGAATATGAGATGCCAGCATGGGGGGCAATGCCTGCAATGAGAGATTGATTGTAGGAGTTTCTTTTTGATTCTTCCAGAGGAGGTTTTTTTGGTCCGAGTTGGTGTTGGAAAATAGCCTGAAGCTGAGCAGTGAGAGCAGAAGATTGGGAGGGGTAGAAAAGAGAGGCAAAATTAGAAGGTCTAATGCCAAGCTGATTATTTTTTATGTTTTTAGGCATAATTAAGAAACAAACCTGAAAATATATAAATTTGATGCTATTTAGGTTTAGAATGGTCAAGAAATTAAAGAAAACTACCCAGAAAAAGAGAAAAACAGGGAATCAAAAAAAAGCGAGAAGAGGAGGGAGGAGAATTCTGGGGTTGGTAGTGATAATAATAATCATCTTCTTAACAGTTAAGCTTTTTCAAGAAAGCCTGCCCAGAAAAGGAGAATTAAAACTATTAGCAGTGAAAGAGATTGGAGGAGAGAAACTGGAAGGAAGTTTAGCTGATCTTTATCTGGAAATAAGGCCAGGGGAAGGAAGAGTCTTCTTAGACACATTTCCCCTGACTAAACTAGACACGCAGGTTTCTACCAGAAGAGCCAAAAGAATAGCCTGCCAGCAAACTAAAAAAGACTGCCAAAAATATGACTTCTTCTACACTATCAGGTCAGACTCAGTCATTGTAGGGGGACCGTCGGCAGGAGCAGCTATTGCTGCTTTGACAATGGCTGTGCTGGAAGATGAAAATTATGAAGAAAAAACAGCTATAACAGGGACAATAAACTCAGGAGGAATGGTAGGTAGTGTGGGCGGATTAAAAGAGAAAATAGAAGCAGCAAGTCAGGGCGGACTGACCAAAGTTATTGTGCCAGATTTTGAAACAATTAAATCAGCCGGATTAATTAATAACAGCAATATGACTAAGAACAATGCAACTAATGAAAGTGGGACAATTTTGGATATAGAAGAATATGGAAAAGAGAAGGGGATAAAAGTAGTCAGAGTTTCATGGCTGGAAGAAGTAGTTAAGGAACTGACTGGTAAAGGGGTTGAGAGAAAAAAAGGGGAACTGGAGATGGGAATTTATAACCAAGTGATGGGGCAGATTGCCATGAGGCTGGCTAACAGAACCAAGAGATTAGGCAGGATAGAACTAGTAGTGGATGAAGAACTGATTAAGGATGTAAACCAAAGTTTTTGGCAGTGGAAAGAAGGGAATGAAAGCAAAAGTGTAGAGAACTTCTTGAATGAAACAGGAATAAGTGAAGAGAGATGGGGAAAATTTTTAGAAGAGAGAAGAAAAAAACAAAATTATGAAAGAGCAGAAAAAGCCAAAGAAGAAGGAGAGAAAGCATTAGAAGAAGGGAAATATTATTCAGCAGCCTCATTCTTTTACCAAGCCAACATAAACTATCAAACTCTCCTAATTAATGCAGTTAAAAAGAAAGGAAAAATTGAGGATTTAGAAAAGATAAGAAAAGAAAAAATACTGGAAATAGGAGAGCTGAAATCCAGAGCAGAAGCTATTTTCAAAGAAAAAATAACCCTGACCAGTTTGCAGACATACCTGGTGGTAACAGAACGATTAGAAGAAGCAGAGAATTTGTTGAGAAAAGTTGAATTAGGTAGTGGGAATACAAGTTGGGAAAGCCAACAAGCACTGGCACAAGGATTAGAAAGAATAAATTCAGCCAAGGTCTGGAGCAAGTTCTTTGAATTAAAAGGGGAAGAAGTGCAGTTAGAAGCTGAGAGGTTAAAGGAGAGTTGTCTGGAAAAAAAATCAGAAGCTGACGAGCTTTATCAATACCTGCTTATGTTTGTACCAGAACTGGAAAGTGTTAAAAAAGAGATTGACAGGGCAGAGGAGAGCAGAAAGAAGATAGATTATGCGATGTGTTTGCATTACTCCAGCCTGGCTAAAGCCAAAGCAGATAATATAATTAGTTTGATAGGATTAACAGAAGAACAGATCCAGCCAATGATTGAAAAAAGATTAGAAGCAGCAAAACAAGGATTATTAAAGCAGCAGCAGAAAGGAAGTTTGCCAATATTAGGATATTCTTATTACCAATATGCACAAAGCCTGAGAGATGAGGACTCTCCCAGTGCCTTGTTATTTGCCAGTTACGCCCTGGAGTTAAGCAACCTAGACCAATATTTTCCTGAAGCAAGAAAACAAGGACTGAATTTGACAATTAGAATGATATTAATATGGGTATTAGGGATTATCTTAATGATGGTTTTGTATTATGTTTTTAGAGAATGAGTATAAAACCCACCAAGAGCCGAAGCCCTTGGCGGGAAAAAGAGGTGATAGTGAATATAAAAAAGTGATTACTTTAGAGTAGTATTAACTTATATTTAAACTTTTCGATTTTTAACTATTCTGAAGTAATAAAAATTTATTATAAAATAATAAAAATTATAAACAAAAATGAAAACAAAAGACTTAGAAAAAAAGTTCAGAAAAAATCTGAGACAGAAAAATCTGTTGAGGGAAGGAATAGATTTGGTGGTGGTAGATGATGAGAGTGTGGAAGCAGAGATTTTGGAGTTGTTGTTAAAGAGAAATGTGAAAGATCCAACAATTAAGATTAAGAGAGGGAAAACTGCGAAAAAAAAAGTAAAGGCAGTTTTGATAAGACCAACAAATCTGGAAAAAGAGATTGTTTCAGAGCTGAAAAGGATTTTCTCTGGAAGGAAAGGAAGAGATAAAGAGGTAGTTTTAACAGAAGATTTAACAGAAAAGGAGATTGATTATTTAGCAAAAAAGTTAAAGACTAAGAGAAAAAGGAAAACAGGAAAAGAGAGAGGGAAAGTAAAAGAAAAAAAGATCAGAGAGGGAATAGAGAAATTACAAAAAGAACATCCAGAGACAAAACAATCAATTCTGAGTTCAATCCGGAAAATTGAGGGATATTTAGAAAAATCTCCGAAAAAAAGAAGGAAAAGTAATAAAGAATAAATTCTATTAGTTTTTTATGAAAAAAATTATTAGTTGGAGGATTGTTTATGTTTTAGTGGTTTTGCTGGTCTCAGCAGGGTTGTTTGTTAGTGGTTGTTCTGTTTTATCTGTTTCAGAGCAGATTGAGAATGATGAAGGAGAGATAGAAGTAATCTTCTGTGGCAGTGATTGTGCTCCTTTGGTAGCTGAGATGATTAAAGAAGGTGAAGTGGATTGTGCATTTTATGCTTTAGAAGGAAAAGTTGGAAGGACTTTGGCAGAAAATAATGGGGCAAGATTGGTTTTAGAGGGAAGGAATAAAGATGGTTTAACTGAGGGTGTTAGGATTGACTGGATTGAGGGCAAAATTGAATATAAATTAAGTGGCGAGAGAAGAAGCGGGTTGATGCATAACAAATTTTGTGTTGAGGGGGAGAGAGTGGTGACGGGCAGTTCTAACCTTAAAGGCGAGGAGAAAAAATTTGATCACATGCTGTTTATTAAGTCAAGATTGTTAGCTGAGAATTATGAAGATGAATTTGAAGAGATGTGGAGGGGCAAATTTAGAGGAGGGAAAAAGGTGAGGCATCCAAAAGTTAATCTAAGCGGAATGTTGGTGAAAAATTATTTTTGTCCAGAAGATGATTGTCAAGAAAGAGTATTGGAAGAGTTAAGTTTAGCTGAAGAGGAGATACTTTTTATGACCTACAGATTAACTGATTATGGGATAGGAAAGAAACTGATTGAAAAATTCAAAAAGGGAATAAGAGTAAGGGGAATGATTGAAAAGCAAGGCTCAAGCAAATATGAACAGAAAAAAAGACTGGAAAAAGCAGGCATAGAAGTCAAATGGGAAAAGACAAGCAAAATGCTGCACCACAAGGTATTTATTATTGACAGGGAAATAGTGGTGGCTGGAAGTTATAATCCCACTAAATCAGGCAATGAAAGAAATGATGAGAATATAGTGATTATTTCTGATGAGAAGATTGCTAAGGAGTTTTTGGAAGAGTTTGAGAGAGTTTGGGGAGGTTCTCAAATTTAGTCTTCCTTAGTTTATTACTTTTTCTTTTTTTTATCCTTCTTGTTTTTACTTTTCCAACTACTCTTCTTATTTCCCTTGTTCCAATTATTTTTTCCCTTACTTTTTTTATCTCCCTTATCTCCATAAGGAACAATGGTTTTACACTTGGGATATTTAGAACAACCCCAGAACTTGCCATAAACAGATTGTCTGAGGACCATAGGAGCACTGCATTTAGGGCATTTCTTTTCCATCTTTTTTTCTTGTTTGGTTAATTTTTTAGTGGGACAGTCAGGATTAAAACAAACATTCTGAGGTCTTTTTCCTTTTCTGATGATTTGGATCAAGGGCCAGTTACATTCTGGACAGAGTTTATCAGTTGATTTAACTAATCCCTTTGGCAAGGAGAAAGTAGTCTTACAATCTGGATAATTAGAACAGGCAATGAACTGGCCAAACTTGCCTCTTCTGACCCGAAGATCAGAACCACAATGAGGACATTTACTCACAGTGGAGGCTTTTCTCTCACTTTCCTTATAAGTTCCAACAAGGGCCTGGCCAATTTCTTTTTCATCTTTTTTGAATTTATCAGAGATTTTGAGAATAATCTCTTTAGCTTCATCAAGAACCTTGGCTGGTTTTTCTTTTTGTTCCCGGATCTTTTCTAAGGCCTCCTCAAAATGCTTGGTCAGTTTTTCATCAATAATCAAAGGAGAATGTTTCTTCAAAGTTTCAATAATCTTAACACCAAAATCAGTGGCTTTAATCTTCTTATCCTTAATATAATTTCTCTGATAAAGAGTATCAATGATCTGGGCACGAGTGGCTTTGGTTCCAAGATTTTTTTTCTCAAGCTCCTTGATAAGAGAAGATTCAGTATATCTCTTAGGGGGCTGAGTCTCTTTTTGATGCATCTTAATATCTTTAACTTTTACTGTGTCACCTTGCTGATAATTAGGAAGTTCTTCTTCTTTAAGTTTAACATATGGTTGGTAAAGCAGATGCCAACCAGGTTCAATTGTTCTGGTTCCTTTAGTAATAAAAATTTCATCCTGGCAATTGGTTTTGACAACAGCAGTTTCTCTTTTAGCAGGAGGGCCAAAAGTAGCCAGAAATCTTTTGGTTATCAAATCATAAATTTTTTTATTTTGGGAATCAAGAGATTTAGGAACAATCCCAGTGGGGTAAATAGCAGGATGAGCTGGATCAGTTTTTTTGCCTTCATTTGGGGCAAGGGTTTTTTGCCGAAGAAGTTTTTCTGCTAATTCTTTGTAAATGGGTTGTTTCTTGAGTTTTTCCAGAATTTTCTTATAACCGAGCTTGGGAGGTAGTTTTTGAGAAGAAGTTCTAGGATAAGAAATATAACCAGCAGTATAAAGGTTCTGGGCCAGTTGAAGAGTTCTCTTGGGTGAGAGACCAAAACAGCGGTAAGCTTCTGTTTGAAGAGAAGTTAAATCAAATGGAAAAGGAGGAGATTGGTTGAATCTCTTTTTTTCAATATTTTCTATTGCAGCCTGATGATAATTTTTAGATTTAATCTTGTTGTCTTTAGTTGTTTTTTTAAGAACATCCTCAGCCTCTTCTTTTTTCCAAAACTTATCTTTCTGGTGCCAAGCAATAATCTGGCCTGCCTGGGTAGTGCCTTTTAATTCAAGCTGCCAAAAAGGTTCTGGCTTAAAAGCCTTAATCTCCTGTTCGCGCTCAACAACAATCTTAAGAGACGGCCCCTGAACACGGCCAATACTAAGAATCTTAAAAAAACCAGCCTGGGTAATAGCAGCAGTCAAGGCACGACTGAGATTGATGCCATAAAAAAAATCAAGAAAATGCCTGGTTTCGCCAGCATGAGCCTGGCCCCAGTCAAGATGAGGGGATTTGTTTTCATAAGCTTCAACCAGATCTGATTTGGTAAGAGTGGAAAATTTCATACGATGGGCATCCTTTTGCTGACAGATAAAACGGACAATATTATAACCAATAGTCTCCCCCTCAATATCATAATCACAAGCAATAGTAAAATTCTGAGCTTTTTTAGAAAGGCTCTTAAGAGTGTTAAGATACTTTTTAGTAAAAGCAGAACCTTTTTTAGTAGAAGATTCAACCCATTCAACATTAAAAATAGGATACTCCCACTTAATTTTTCCCTTTTTCTCCTTTTCTTTTTTA
>CAZPDB010000004.1:0-2738 GCA_964585285.1 uncultured Methanosarcinales archaeon | reverse complement strand
TTTAACTTCTTTTTTAGCTTCTTTTTTATTTTTCTGATCATCCTTTTTTTCATCCAAGCGGAAAAGATGGCCAACAGCAGCACCAACAAGGATATTCTTATCCTTATGCTTAAGTGAATAATAAGCAACTGTCCTGAACTTTTTTAATTGGGGCTTTTTATCAGCCAGAGCTAAGGCTATCCTTTTAGCAGCACTCGGTTTTTCAGCGATAATTAATTCAGTCATTTTAGTCGTTGATAAAAGAGGTTTTTAGGAAAGTTTATAAAACTTTAGGGTAATAAAAAAGGGAGATGGTTTTAAAAAGAGGGGAATATCAAAGACTAAAAGAGATTCTAAAAGTTTTTGCAGACAAAGGATTTTACTTTCTGGCCAGCAAAATCAGCCTGAAATACAAACTCAAACTGCCTTTTTATAAGAAAAAACCCTTTGGACCAAAAGAATTGAGAGAGTGTTTGGAAGAATTGGGTCCGACCTTTATTAAAATGGGTCAGATGCTAAGTTTAAGACCAGATTACCTACCCCAAGAATATGTTGAGGAATTAAGC
Organism: uncultured Methanosarcinales archaeon; assembly: GCA_964585285.1. Taxonomy (GTDB): domain Archaea; phylum Nanobdellota; class Nanobdellia; order Woesearchaeales; family CAZPDB01; genus CAZPDB01. The sequence goes on along the minus strand of CAZPDB010000004.1, from coordinate 2,193 downwards.
AAACTGCAAGATGATTGCCCACCTTTTTCCTGGAATCAGGCCAAAAAAATTATAGAGGAAGAACTGAACCGGCCAATAGAAGCAGTTTTTCAGAGTGTTGAAAAAAAACCAGTATCGGCAGCATCGCTTTCCCAAGTACATGTTGGCTACCTGAAGAAAAAAAATAATAGTAAGGGAAAAAAGGTGGCCATTAAAATACAAAGGCCTAAAGTAAAAAAAATAGTGGAAGAAGATATGCATCTTATTCTTTTTTTAGCTCATCTTTTGGATAAACATTCTAAGGAAGCAAGAAAATACAAAGCCTTGGGCATAGCCAAAGAATTTGCTGATTGGGCAGAAAAAGAGATTGATTTCACCTATGAAGCAAGAAATGCAGATATTTTCAGAAAGAATTTTTCTCAAAGCAAAAATATAGAATTTCCTAAAATTTATTGGGAGTATATAACGCCAAAGATTATTGTGATGGATTTCCTGGAAGGAACGGAGTTGAGAAGATTAATAGAGGTGAGGCAAAAACAAACTAAAGAAATAACTGAACAGACAAAGAAAAAAGAATTTGAGGTAGGTGGTTATAAACTGGATGAGAAAGAAACAGAAAAAATTGCTGATCTCATAGTAAAAGCATACCTAAAACAAGTTTTTGAAGATGGTTTTTTCCACGCTGATCCTCACCCAGCTAATATACTATTTAAAGTAGAGAAAAGCAGGGCAGGGAAACAAAAAGGAAAAACCAAAAAGAAAAAACGAGATGAGAGGAAAAAAGTGAGCATTTCCTTTCTGGATTTGGGCATAACAGGGGAGTTCAATCCAGAGCTGAGAGAAAAACTATTCAAATTATTAATGGCAACCATCCAAAATGACCCGGAAATAATAACTGACGAATTAATGGAGATGGGAACAGACCAGGAAGATATTAACCAGCTTGACCTGAAAGAAGAAGTGACAGAAATAATGGATGAATTCTTTAACCGGCCAATAAAATTGGTTAAAGGAAGCAGGACCTTTTACAAGATTATCAGAACCAGTGCCAGATACGGAATAAGACTGCCAGCAGATCTGGTCTTGTTTGCCAGGTCAGTGATGGTGATTGAAGGCACAGCTCTGGAATTAGACCCAGATTATAATTTCTTTGACCATATCAAACCTTACCTGAAAAAATTAACAGCCAAAAAATTAACTGTGGGAAGAGTTAAGAAAGCAGTACTAAAAAATGCAGAGGAATACAAAGAAATGATAGAAGAACTGCCTAAAAGAACAAAGCATCTGTTGGATTTACTAGAAAAAGGAAAAATAGATATCAGGTTTGTCTACAAGGAACTGGAATCATTTGAAGCTGGACTGGACAGGGCCTTTGTAAATCTGGCTTTGGGGATACTTATAGCTGCTTTAGTAGTAGGAGGGTCATTGGCCTTAGAAGCTCCACTACCAAAAATAAATGGGATAACCTTTATTTCATTCATTTGTTTTGGACTGGCAGCAATCATAAGCTTATGGTTTTTTATAAGAATCAGTCGAGGCATAAAAAGATTATTTTTCTGGAGGTGAAATAATGTCAAAAAGACAAAAAATCAAAAAAAGAGGCAAGAAGATGGGTAAGAGAATAGGCAAGAGAACAATCAATAAAAAAAATCTGAAAAAAATAGCTCATATTGGGTTGGGAGCAGCTTCACTGACATTGAAGGAAGCAGAGAGAGCAGTGAAGAAAATGGAAAAAGAAGGAAAAGTGAAATCAAAAGATGCTAAAAAACTAGTTGGGGATGTGCGAAAGGAAGCAATGAAAACCGAAAAAGCACTGAGAAAAAAAGCAGAAAAGGAATTAGATAAAGTGATGAAAATATTAGGAGGGGAAACAAAAACAGTGAAAAAAGAAAAAGGAGAGAAAAAGGTGAAGAAAAAAATTAAGAAAAAGACGGTTAAAAAGAGACCAACTAAAAAGGGAGGGAAAAAGAAAACTAAGAAAAAAAATAGTGCCTAATAAAAATCCAAAAGAAAACCATCTCCTTTAGAAGAGGTTATAGATTTATATTATCTTATCTTACCTTATTTTTTTATTTTATACTAGTCTAGTATTATTGTTTTTTTATTTTTATTTGTATTTTTATTATTATTGTTATTATTGTTATTATTGTTATATTATTGTTATTATTGTTATTATTGTTATTATTTTGTAGTTTTCATACACACACAGAAATA
>CAZPDB010000003.1:26608-34021 GCA_964585285.1 uncultured Methanosarcinales archaeon | reverse complement strand
GATCTTTTTTGAATCTCTCAGCATTGCTGTTATATGTATCAGCATTAACTGGATCAACTTGTGAAAGTGTTTGGGCAATAACATCTACCTGCTTTTTTACCTGCATTGGAGAAAGCCAGATGTGAGGATCAACTCCTTCATGAGTATGTTCTTCTTCCTCATGTTCATGTTCTTCAACTTCCCCTTCATGCTCATGACTATGTTCTTCATCTTCTCCAAAGTACCTCAATTGGACATTAACAGAAGTATCAACTATTCTCATATCCTGATTCAATCCAGCAAACTTATCGATATGGGATTTTTCAAAAGGTATATGCCCGATTCTAAAATATATATCTGCTTTTTCAATCAATGCTAAATCGCTTGGCTTTGGCTCGTATGTTGCAGGACTTCCTCCTGGTGGAATAAGTTCTTTTACATCCATCAAATTGCCTCCAACTGCATTTACAAATGCTTTTTGAGGAAGAATGCTCACAACCACATCAAGTTTGTCATCTTTCTGTTCTTGAGCAATCTGACTACACCCAACTACAAATAATGTTAATATAAGAATTCCTACTGCTAATGAAGTTTTGATTTTACTTTGAAAATTTCTAGAATTTTCTAAGTTCTTAAAAAACTTTGTTTTTAAAGACATAATTATCACCCTATAAGAAAATAAATCAAAATCTTTATAAACTTTACTGATTCTCATTCTCAATAAGAATGAAAACAAGAAATACTAAACAAAAAGAGATTATAAATAAAGAAATTAAAAAATTCAAAACTTTTTTTACTGCTGAAGACCTATATAAAAAAGTCACATCAGTTGATAAAAATATTGGGCTTGCCACAATTTATAGATTTTTAAAAAAACTAAGAAAAGATGGAGATATTTTTTCCTATACTTGCGAGGGTAAATTGGTCTATTCAAAAGAAAATAAAAGTCATTGTCACTTTGTTTGCAAGGAAACTGGAAAAGTAATACATTTCAATATAAATTCGTTGGATTTTCTTAAAGATAAGATTCCAGGATCTATAACTAGCTTTCAGATTGAAGTTAAAGGCATTTGCAACAAATGCTCTAAAATTTGAGTGTGCCCTTTAATACTTGTTCTTGATTGCTCACCGTGTTCCGCTTCGCTCGTAACGGAAAACGTATTTAACAGGGCCATGTGTTTAACGAAATTTCTAATTCTCCTAACAATTCCTAAATGAATTAACTCTAACTCTTGCCCCTTTTGAACACTATTTTGATCAATCCATTTTTTTGGCAAGCTAATCATATAGGTGGAGACTCTTTATTTTACAATTTTTCTTTTCATCTTATCTATATACATTTATTATATAATAAAAACATAATAACTAATTTTATATATTTTGCTATTGTTCAAACATTATGGTTTCAATTTGCATAGCTGCATACAATGAGGAAAAAAATATTGGAAAAACATTAAGACATTTGGAAAATCAACTTTTAAAAATAAATTTTAGTAAAAAAAATAAAATAATTGTTTGTTTAAATGGGTGTAATGATAAAACAAAAAAAATTGTTAAAGAAATTTCAAAGAAATTTCAATACCCTTTGACACTTACCCGTTCTAAAAAAGGAAAGTTAAAAGCTCATAAAAAAATGTTGGAATTTGTAAATGAAAGGGAGATTGTTTTCTTTATGGATGCTGATGTATTGGTCCCGAAAGAAGCAATAATTACTTTGGGAGAGGAATTTGAAAATGATGATTATGTAAAAATAGTTTCTGCATACCCTTATATCCTAAGAAAGGAAAAATTGTCCTTCTTTAAAGATTTAATCTTCAATGTCCTTAATTTAAAAAGAATTTTTCCAAAAATAGAGATTGCTAGAAATAATGTTTCAATATATCATTCTAGCAATAAAGAGTTTAATAAAAAATCTAGAATTTATTTTCACGGTAGATTTTTTGCAATTAGAAATAAATCACTATATAAGTTTCCTAGAAAAAAGAGTAAAATTAGGGGAGATGATACGTTTTTGAGCAGAGTTATATTGGATAAGTATGGAAAGGGGTCTATAAAAGTATTATTTGATTCAAAAGTTTATTGCGCACCATTAATGTCCATAAGAAGTTATTTAAAATCTTGGTATAGAATAAGGAAAGATATTGATGAAATAAACTTAGAGTATCCGAAGTTTAAAAAGTTTAATAGTAAAGTTATAATGACATTAAATTGGAAATATCTAAAAACCCTTCCCTTAAAAGTAAAATTTTATGCATTGTGTTTTTTTATCTTGAGAAGATATGAATCTCTTTCTTATAGAATTATTAAGAGAAAAATAGATTTAGATAATATTTGGAGTTATGATAAGAAAGAAGTTATGGAGGAAATAAGATGAAAATAGCAATTTATAATCCTAGAATTAGTTATTTTATTGGGGGAAGTGAGATAACAACAATCGAATTTGCAAAAATCTTAAGTGAAAAACACGAAGTAACAATAATTACCTCTTCAAATAAAAAAACTCAGAATTTTATCGATTTTGAAGATAGATTCAAAAAAATAAAATTTAAATATTTTGAATGTCCTAAATCAACAGAATACCCTCAAGCAAAAGAGGTAAATGGTTGGGATTATGAAGGATTATTTTTCGGAGAATCAACAAAAGAATTCCTAGATAGTGTAAATTTTGATATAATTGTAACTTTTTATTCTACTGATTTAGTCACATTAAACAAGAAAGATACTAAAACTATATTGCATCTTCAAGGATATCCCCCAAGGAAAAAAATGTTAGATACAATTTCATTTTCAAAAGCAGATTTTTTAGTAGCAAATAGTGAACATGTTTGTGATACAATGAAAATAAACTTTAAGATAAATGTCGGCAATATTTTTTACTCTGGACCAAATCCAGATGAATATATTAAAAGAGATATTAAAAGAGATATTGATATATTGTACCTTGGAAGATTAACCGAAAGGAAGGGGGCGGATCTGTTAATTCAATCTTTAAACCAAAATAAGGATCATTTTAAAAAATGTATAATAGCAGGGACAGGAGAAATTGAAGAAAAACTAAAATTAATGATTAAAGAATATAATTTAGATAATAAAATAAAGCTAGCAGGTATTGTTGAGAAAGAAGAAGCAATTAATTTACTCAACCGTTCCAAGTTATTTGTTTTACCTGCAAGGAAGCGGGAACCATGCCCAAAATCAATTATTGAGGCGATGTTTATGGGATGTGCAGTAATTTCTACTAATGTTGGAGGGATTCCTGAAATAATAATTCCTGGAAAAACAGGGATCCTCGTGAATCCGAACAATGAAATGGAATTAGCAGAATCAATTAAAGATTCATTATTAAATAAAAAAAAGACCGGGAAGATTGCTAAAATGGGGGAGAAAATGGCAAAGCAAGAATATAATCTTGAGAAGAAGAAAGAAGAGTTATTGGAATTATACAGTAAATTATTAGGGGAAGAAAATGGGAAGAATTAATATCTCGTCTTCTAAAAAGGTTTGTGAAATTGATACGGATATTTCTGAATTGGAAAAGTTGTTAACCTCGAAAGAAGCTAGAGAATTTGTTGATAAAAAAATTCCAGGAGGAAGAATAGATACATATCTTTCAAATTCAAGAGATATTAGATTGGGAGTTTATAGATCGAATGATTACAGAATTAGAGAAAATTATCCTAACTTCGAAGTGTTTTGTCCAGAAGTGAACTACCGAGATGTTCTTGCGCTTTCAGATTATCTTTTAGAAAGAGTAAGGCAAGAAGAGGGAATATATAATTTACATTCTTCTACAGTTGGAAAAGGAGATTTGTGTATAGTAATTTATGGGGCAAGCAAATCTGGGAAAACAGTTATCTCTATAGAGGCTAGTCAAAATCATGGTTTGGATTTCTTGACAAATGAGAGGACTTTAATAGATTTAGAAGCAAAAAAGATTGTTGGAGGATGTAGTTTGCTTGACATAGCCCCTTATCATTGGAAAGCATTCCCAAAATTAAATGGGAAAACCGAACTAAGATTAGAAAAATTAGGGGATAAAAGACCAATAATTAAAGGAATTGTTTATCCAAGCATAGATAGTGGTCAAACAGAGATTATTGTGGATCAAAAAGATTTGGTTGGAACAGAGTGGCTTCTTTATCCAGAGTTCACTTCTAGAATAAGAGGGGTAAATAAGAGGATGTTTAATTTTTCATATCCATTAGACTCTTTAGATACCAAAGATTTAGCAAGAAAAAGAATGAGAGACCTATGTAGATTTGTTAAGAAAGTCCCTTTTTATTTTGTAAGGGGGAAAAAAGAGGCAATTTCAGAATTTATAAAAGATCAGTTATAAGATTCAATTAGTTTGGGCAATTCAAAAAAAGATTTTATTTTATGATCTGGGATTGTTTTTCCCGAATATCTCTCCTTTGGATCAAAGAGAATTGGACTAATTCCCATCTTTAAGGCTAACATGTCTACCTCTTTATCCCCAACCATTATTGTTTCCATAGGTTTTACTCCAAAATAATCCAAAACGACTCTGAATGCCCGGGGATTTGGTTTAACAGTGGCATATTCATAGGTAATAAAGAGTTTATCAATGAATTTATCCAGTCCAGAATTTTTTAATAATTTTTCTAAAATATCTCTTTTTTCTTTGGCATATTCTGAATCCTGGAATGATTCAATCTTTTTTTCCCAAGTTCCAGTGAGAATAGCAATTTTGTAACCTTTTTCTTTAATCTCTTTTAAAATTTCTTTGACAAAAGGGTATGTTTTTAATCGAACAGGAATCATTGCTTTCATTTGTTTTAATATTGTTTTGAATTCAGCAACTTCTTTCTCTCCAACAAAATTCAAAATTTTTTTTAAAAAAATCTTATTGAATTCAGCATAGAAATCTTTAATGGAGGAGTATTCTTTTGAATCATTCATTTTCTTTTCTGTTTCATCAAAAGCTTTAACAGAAATGTTCTCGCTAATGTTCCATTTTTGATAGATAACTTCTGCCAAGAGGTATTTATATGATTCTTTAGATTGAAACAAAGTATTATCCAAGTCAAAAATTATTAATTTTTTTATCATCTTTCTAATTAATTAATAAGTTTTTTAAATTTATCTTTTTCTAAAATAGGCATGTCTTTCCTCTCCAGCAATTAAGATAATGAGGTTTTCTTTTTTATTTTTGAAAAATTCATCACAAGCACTTTTAACACCTGGTAAAATGTTATTTATTTTAATCTTTCTTCCGCTTTTAATGGAATATTTGTTTTTATTTAACAATTTTTCAATCTTGGGATGAGTCTTTTTATCAAAATAATCATCAATTATCACAATCGAGCCTTTTGATAAACGTGGATAGATTGCTTCTAAACTTTCTTTTATAGATGAATAGAAATCCCCATCTAAATGGGCAAAAGATATTTTCTTTGGGAGCTTATTAGGCAGGGTATCTTTAAACCATCCCTTAATAATAATTGGTTTTTTTAATTTTAATTCCCTAAAAAATTCTAAAATCTCCTTCTTAGTTGTAGAGCACCACCCTTTTTCAAATCTAGTTTTTCCATCATAATTAGTTTTGTTGGGTAAGCCTTCAAAGGAGTCATAGAGGTAAAGAGTTTTTTTTGAATCATTTTCTTCGAGTATTTTTCCCATAATCGATGCAATTGCACCATTATGACACCCTAATTCTACAACATCTCCTTCAATATTTAGGGCAATTATTTGATTCAATAAATGATAAATATTTATGCCTTGTTCAGGATTACTCATTCCCCTTTTATTAAATATCTCTAAAATAAATTTATTATCCATACAATTTTAATAGAAAAACCATTTATTAAATTTGCGTATTCTTCTAGAAAAAGAAGCGAGTCTCTCCACCCCAAAAAAATTTAATCTTCTTTTTGAGAAAAAACACGAAGAAATCAAAGATTTCTTGTATCCCAGAAATTTTCAATTTCTGTGAGAAGCAAAAAAGCGACGACAAACCCATAAGAAAATAAAAATAATACCGGCAACTTTGGATTTTTCGGACTTCGTCCGAACATTGCATTAAAATCCAATCCCTAACAGGAGAATAGAACAGGGCCCCCGATGTTATATACAATATTACTCGGATGATTTCAATTCTTTTTTTAGTTTCTCAAGCAAATCCTTAATGTTCTTTTCTTCCAAATCACAATATCCTGTGCCGTCTTTCCAGTGCTCCATTGGAAGACAAGAATTCTGAATTTTTTGAATAGGTTCATCCCAATATTTTTCTTCTACTTCATTATTTACTTTACCTGAAAAATCTGCAATTTCTTTTGCAATTTCTTGTTGTTTTTCTACATCTTTTTCAGCTAATAATTTCTCAAAAAATTCAATATATTTCTTGATGAGGATTTTCTTTTCCATATATTAACTATTCCTTATTCCTTTTTATAATTTGCGAAATCGTCCTGCGTGGATAATGTCGCTCCATTTCATTCCGCGATTTTTTCTTGCAGAAAAAATTCTACTAATAGCGATTATCGCGATGTTAAATGAAATAATCTTTTGGGCTAAAATAGTCTAAGGGCTTGGGCAAACTTTATATACAAACTTCAATATCTTAATTTCATGAGTTACTACATAATTATTAGAGGTCCTTTAGGATGCGGAAAATCCACAATATCTGAAGAACTCTCAAAACGAATAAATGGAAAACATTTCTCAATAGATAGATTTCTTGATAATCATAATCTACTTGAAGATAAAGAAGAGGGTTATGTTTCCCAAAAAAGTTTCAAAAAAGCTAATGAAATTGCATGTGAAGAAGCAATTCCAATATTAAAACAAGGCAAGCCTATTGTTTTCGATGGAAACTTTTATTGGAAATCTCAAGTAGATGATTTAATTGAAAGATTAGATTTTCCACATTATGTATTCACTCTAAAAGCACCTTTAGAAGTTTGTATTGGGAGAGATAATAAGCGAAATAAAACTCATGGAGAAATGGCTGCAAAGGTTGTCCATAAAAAATCTACTGAATTTGATTATGGAAATTTGATTGATGTAACTAAACCTTTGCAAGATTGTTTGAATGAGATTATTTCATATTTGCCCAAGTATTAATTCTTGTTCTTGATGCACTAAGAAATCTCAGATTTCTTGTGTCCCAAAAAGTTTTACTTTTTGAGGATATCGCATTCGCTCATTCTAAGGAACAGAACTCCCCAGCGCTATGCACATATTGATTCATTACACTAGAAATTTTATGAGATAGCAAATGATTTTATTTATCCTCATGAATTGGATGTTTATGCCCCATATTTTTCCTATCTTTTAAATGTTCTACATGAGATATCTTTTCTTTTAAGAATTTGCTCATGCTTAATTTATTTTTTTCTATCATAGTTGAAAAATGCTTCCCGCCCAAAAAGTGAGGCATGATAACATATGTTGCTCCAGCTTCGTATAATCTTT
>CAZPDB010000003.1:14598-26598 GCA_964585285.1 uncultured Methanosarcinales archaeon | reverse complement strand
GCTTCATTGATTTGATGGGATACTACTGAAATAACTGCTTTGGGGTTTTTTTCTTTGACCTTACTTATGATTAATAGGTTTGTATCCATAATTGGAATGGTTGAGATTACCATTTTTGCTTTATTAAAATTAATTTCGTTTAATAATTCAGAATCATTAGCATCACCATATCTGCAATCATACCCTTCTTTTGAAAGGTTAGTTATAATTTCAGGATCAAAATCAATAATTAGAAATCTTTTTTTTATTTTCTTTAGAGACTTCAATATATCAAACCCAATTCGATTGTAGCCAAATAAAATTATTTCGTGGTCACCATCCTTGTGGTATTTATGTTCATCTACTTTTTTCCCTTTTCTTTCAAATATAGTCAGATATTTAGATAAATATGCATAAAGATTATTTGAATAAAGTATCATATATGTTGAACCTGCAAATGTAATCAACCCCACAGCAGTAACAATCGATAGAATATTTTGGGAGAGATGACCTACTGAAACACCCATCGTTATAACAATTAATGAAAACTCACTTATTTGAGCTACTGTAAGCCCTGCTAAAAAACTATTTCTTTTAGTGTATCCTAATGCTCCCATTAAGATCATCACTATAATTGGGTTGCCAATCAATACAAAAAATGAAAGTCCTAAAATAACCCAGATATATTGGAGGATATTTGAGAATAACATTTGAGATCCAAGCATGATAAAGAATAATATTAAGAAAAAATCCCTTAAAGGTTTCATCTTAGAGCTAATTTCAAAATGGTATGGAGACATTGAGAGAGTTATTCCTGCAAGTAATGCTCCAGCTTCAATTGAAAAATTTAGATAGTAAAATACAGCGGAAATTAAAAAACACCAACTTATTGAGAATAATAACAAAAATTCTTGCGATTTAGCAATCACTTTTGTTAGTTTTGGGAGGATATAAATAGTCATTAAAAATAATAGGATAATCCCTCCAATGCCTTTGAGTATTGTTTCAATAGCCATTGAACCTAGATTAGCTCCATTACTGATAGAAGATACTAATAATAAAATAAATATCGCAATAAAATCTTGGACAATTAGAAAACCTATAGCTATTCTTCCATACAGTGATTCTAAATCCTTCTTATCAGAAAGTAGTTTCATTATAACTATAGTGCTGCTAAAAGCTAAAGCAATAGCAACATAAAGAGAAATCATATTGGAAAATCCGATTAATTTTAAAATTAAAAATCCTATTGATGTTGTAAATATTACTTGCCCTAATCCAGTAATTAGTGAGATTTTTCCCACATCTTGGATAACTTTAGGATTAAGGTTTAATCCTACAAAAAACAAAAGTAACGCTACTCCTATTTGAGAAAATGTTGTAAGAGTTGCAGTTGAGTCGATAATATTAAAAAGCACAGGTCCTGCAATGATACCGCTTAAAATATAACCTATTATTGCTGGTTGTTTTAGAAGCTTAACTAATCCTGTGGTTATAACTGTAATTGCTAAGATTTTGCTTAATTCTATAAATATATCTGGATTCATTTTTAATACCTAATAATCTTTAAGTAAACTTATCAAACTGATTAGAGTCCCTGCTAATTTTTTGAACCTAATGTACCTAATGTTTTTGCTAACTTATTATAGGGCATGCTATTAGATATAAAATCAACAATATATAAATGTTTCTGGCACAAAAAAATTTAAAAATTTTTCTGTCTAAAACCACCCTGAAACCTTTTGATTACAAACACAAAATTTATATACTACCTAATAGTAACTACTTAAATGGTTAATAAGAAGGCTAGTTGGAATAAAACTATCTGTGCAGCTCAAAGATTAGGACTTAAAAATTCTGAAGAAGAGCTTTATCAGGGCAGGTTTATTATCCACAGAGACTCCCCTGTTGATGGTGGTGTTTGTATTGGTCAATGCCAGAGAGAGGCCATTGTTGTTGACTCCAGCAAATCTCCCCTGATAAGAAAACTTTATGATGGAGCTAAAAGCAGAGCTACTCAGGATGGGGTAATTATGAAAAACACTCTCTTAAGAGCAGTTTATGATACTGTGGCTGAAGCCATGCCTACTCAGGATTATCGAGCAGTTAAAGAGATAATCCGCCGTTGTGGGGTGGAAAGGGATGGTAAGATTTCCTTGGATGTTTTTCTTGAGGAGGGTGTTGGTGTTTGTCGGCATGATGCTCTGGCTTGTGCTATTGTTCTTGAGCTTTTTAAAAGAGAAGGCATCACTCATGGTAAGGCCAGTGTTGATAGAAATTGCAGTTTTCTTGGTGGACATACCTGGTGCAGATATGTTAATTCGGTTGGAGAAGTTTTTATTCTTGATGTTGCTCAGGGTTATCTTGGCAGATTAAAAGATGCTCCTGATGATTATAAACAGGTTTACCAGCGGCCAGAAGAATTATTATCCTCTTAGGAGAGGTTGTTGATTTTCAGTCAGGGAGATTCTTTTTCAGTTGATATGTCCTTATAGATAAGATGGTTTAGTTTCTGGCTTTTTATCTTTATTTGAAGTTTTCTTTTTCTTATTCTTGCCTAATTTTTCATCTTTGACAAAAACTTTCTTGATTTTTCTTTTTATTTTTTGCTTAAACCTTCTCTTCTCCTCTTCATGTTTTTTTAGGGTAGGTATGGCGCTTTTTGGCGGGGTGATAATCTTTCGGTAGAAATAAAATAGGGCAGCTAAAAACAAAAAGAGGACAATTACTGCCATCAAGGTTATTGTGTCCAAGACAATCCCTCCCATAACAATCACCACAGTGAAATAAGCAATTCCATTAACTGGTAACGAGGAAGAGATAATAAACGCAAATTTTTTTGGCAGGAGATGGTGAAAATTAATAAATGCTAATGTGATGGTTATCATTCCAAGAATGAGGATTATGACTGAATAACCTCTCAAACTGGGATTAGCCACCATTGCTCCTAAACCATAATTGGTCTGGGCATATCTTACCATCATTACTGTTACCCACATCAAGGAGATGGTATTGCCAAAGGCAGTATTCCAGCCAAGAGGTTCTGTTTTGTATTTGCCAAAATACATCTGAAGCATAATCAAGGCAAAAATCAGGGGAGCAATTATCCATAACACTTCCTGGTAATAATAAGGCACCAGAATTATCTTTAAGATTCTTAGAACAATTTGGGATATAATCTCTTGAACCAATTTTGCCTCTTTTTTAATCTTTTAGTCTTTTTTTATTTAAATCTTATTATTAATTCATCCCAACCCTGTTCCTTTTTCAGATTAAAACTAATTAGAGTAATGTTTAAATAGAAGATTGTTTAAAAATCATTTTATGCCCCAAAGTGATGCAATAAGACCAAACAAAACAGCCTTTGTAGATTATAGATTTGCTGTCAGATTTATTTATTCCTTGATCTTCTTTTCATTCTTATATTTTCTGATAAATCAATTTTTTTCTTTATCAGTTTTATACTTTTTAACTGTTTTTGTCTTATTAAATCTTTTAAGTTATTATTCTCTTACAGTCCAATATAAAAAAGAAAAATATATTTTTCTTCCAAATAAAATAATTCGCAAGGGAGGAGGGATATTTTCTGATTATGAGGTTGAATTAATTGTTAAAAACATCACTCATATAACTATGCATTTACCCTTTATAAAAAATAAATTATTTCAAACAGGAGAGGTTAGTATTGAATCAGCAGGGACTGGTGCGACAGAAGTCTTCTTAAGAAGTTTGGATGATCCCAAACAGATTTATGATTATATTAAGAAAGTAATGAGAAATAATGGGTTTAAACTTACTAAAGCTAATCTTCTCCAGCAAGAACAACCAAGTAATGCAGGAGTTTTCTTTGAAGTTTTTAAAAAATTTTTAGGAACTATATTTTTTATTTTAATCATCAGTTTTTGGTTTATTGAAATGCCGGGGATAAATCTTATTAACATTTTCAACTCAAACACTCCTCTCTTTTTCTCAATTGGAATCTTGGTAATTATTGTCCTCCTTTTTAAATCCATCTTTAATTTTTTAGATTTAAAAAACAGAGTTTATGATATTTATTCAGACACAATCTCATATCAAGAGGGATTCTTATCAAAAAATTATTCATTCATACCACTGGAAAATCTTTCAGATTCAACTTTAACTCAAACTCTTGTTGATAAAATATTTGGATTATATGATGTCAAGATTAGTTGCCAGGGGTCTAAGCAAGAAATTCATTTCAAGAACATAGTCAATGGACCAAAAGTCGAAGAAAACATAGATAAACTGGTTGCTAAAACAAAATCTCTTGTTGGAACAGAAAAGCAGCAAAAATTTAAAAAAACCCAAGCTAAAAAACAAGCAGCTTATAAAGCAAAATCACTAAATATTGATACAGCATTCACAGCAGAATATCGAATGAATTGGGAGAGAACAATTGTGCCTTTCTTAATCTGGTTGCCTTTTTGTTTTATTTTATTTCCATTGATGCTCATTTGGATTATCTTTTTAGTTGTTCAAATTATTAGAATAAATTCTACTAAATATTTGGTCAAAAGTAGCAGTATGGAACAAAGATATAATTTTATTTTTCAAAAGAACACCGGATTTTCCAATGAAAAGATTATGGCAGTTGTATTTAAAGAGAACTTTATTGATAAATGGTTTAAAACTTGCAGTATCCATTTCTGGTCGATTGGTTCTGCTGAAAATATTAAATTTACCAATATTAAGAAGACCTCTGGATTATACAAATCAATTTTGTCAAAGTCTGGAATAAAAGAACAAAATATTCTTTATCAGATGGATTCTAATTTTAAGCTTTCTGAAATGTTTAAATCAACATTATTCATTACAACCATATCCACTCTTATTTTACTGGGTTCATTGGTTGGAACAATTATTTACAATTTGCTATTTCTACTTCCTATGGCATTTATTATTTTTTCATACCTAATTATAGCAATTTATAAATTTAGTTATTACCACAAATCAAAACTAACCTTTTACAAAGATTTTATTTATTTTAGACGCGGACTGTTTTTTGTAGAATCTTATTACACCTTGTACAATAATGTTAAAGATATAACCACTATCAAATATCCCTTTTCAAAATTAGGTTCAATAAAATTTAATGTTGCTGGAGAACATAGTACCCAGGGAAAAAATCAGTCCGTGATGTCAAATCATTTCAAAATTAATTATATTAATGATATTGAGATTAAAGATGAATTAATTGATCTGATCTTTTACCACAGACCAGATATTCAGCGAATAAAACAAATTGAACAAAATATTCAGAATTATTTCCAAGAACCTATCTTGCTCTCAAAACCAGATTTAGCCAATTCATTAGTTGGATTAATAATTATTAGTTTGATTATTTTTCCTTTAGTTATCTTATTGCCACTAACTATCCCTTTAATCCTTTGGCGGGTTAAAGTTAAATCTTATCTGATACAACCTTACAGAGTTATTGCTAAATCCGGGATATTGTATAAAAAACAAATTTCAATAGTCTTTAATAAGATAGACCACATTAATCAGAGCCAGAGCATGTTTAATAAAATGTTTAATAATGGAAATATTACTATAAATACAGTAGGAAGCAGCATTCCTGAATTAGTAATTAGCAATATTCATAATTTTAGGGAATTTTATGGAGTATTAAAGAAATATTACTGAAAACGCTTCTTTGTTTTTAGGACTTCTACTGCATTCATCTTTCTAAGGTCAGGTAATTAACTGCCCATAACATTCCCTCATCACTCATATAAAAAAGTCTTTTGAATCTCTCTCCTCTGACATTAAAAACTTCTAAATAATTTCTGTTATTCTCAATTAATTTTTTATATTGTCTTTTGTATGCTCTTGCTTTTTTCTTATCAATTTTATCCATTAGTTGAACAAGCATTGGTCCCAAATGAGTCCAGACACTGTCTGTTTCATAATCCTTAACCAGGAACTCAAGAAATATCATCTTCTCTTCTGGATAATCTTGAGAAAACTTAACTGGAAAAGGTTCATCCAGTTTTTCTTTTTGTATGGCAGCCAAGCATTTTCTCATTATTTTCTTGTTCTTAATCACTCCAGTCCAAAAGGGAAAAAGATTGGCATCAGCACTCACTACTTCTACTTTATTTAAATCATCATAAAAATATTCTCCATTAAAAAAATTTTCTAAAATAATTTTTTCATAATCCCATTTTGAAAAAGGATTTACTAATCTCTTGCCTAATTTTTTATTTAACTCTGAAATTTCTTTTTTTAGCATACCTACCATACAATTACTATAACAGGAACTTTTTCTTTTGGCATAATCTTTTATTGAAGAAAAATTTCTATCACTCTTAACCAAACCACTTTTTTTATCAATCACTTTTTGATAATACTTCTTAATCTCCTGGTTCAAAAAGTCAATATTCTCCTTAACCAGCTCAACAGCTCCACCCAATCTCAAAGAATATAAAAGAAATGGCAAGGAATCAGTGGCATAATAAGGGAAATCAAACCCATTTCCCCATGTTGTTATAGTGGTTGTCACTTGGTCTCTTTTCTTAAATTTCTCCAGAGCGTATTCTAAACTCCTCACCACTCTTTTTTTATAACCTAATTTTAACAATGACTCAACACACCAGCCAAAATCTCTCATCCAAAAACCATTAAAATGGCCTGCTGATGTCTGAAAATAATCTCCGTTCCAGCAGTCTTCAACTATCTGCTGGCAAATCTCTGAAGCATTGCCTTTATATTCTTTTATTCCCCTCAGTTTCCCTCTCCAGGAATAAAAAAAGTATTTTAATCCTTGTCTAATATGTATTGGTTTAAGCATCTTTGATTTTTTTAATTCACCACTATTTAAAATCTTGTTTTTGGTAAAATTAATAAATAACCCCTCCAATTCTCTTTTATGGTTGAATCAGCTAAAGGTGCGAGGGATTATTTGCCAGAAAAACAGATTCTAAGAGAGCAGGTTATATCCATTCTAAAGAAAACCTTTGAATCCTATGGTTTTAATCCTCTGGAAACACCAGCCATTGAAAGATTTTCTACTCTTTCTTCTAAATATGCTGGTGGCGAAGAGATTCTCAAAGAAACTTTCAAATTTCAAGATCAGGGTAAGAGAGAACTTGGGTTAAGATATGATTTAACTGTTCCCTTAGCCAGATTAATCTCTCAAAATCCTAATCTCAAACTGCCTTTTAAACGTTATGAAATTGGCAAGGCTTGGCGGGATGGTCCCCTGACTAAAGGAAGATATCGTGAATTTACTCAGTGCGATGTTGATACTGTTGGTTGTCCTAATATGAAAGCAGATGCAGAAATTATTTTTCTGACCTCTTCTGTTTTTGATCAGCTTAAGCTTAAGACAGAGATCAGGATTAATAATCGAAAACTTCTCAGCGCCATTATTGAAGAATCGGATATCAACTCAAAAAAAGCTGTTGAGGTTCTTATTTGCATTGACAAAATGGATAAGATTGGTCCTGGTGGTGTTAAACAAGAACTTAAAACAATCATCACAGATAAACAAATTAAAAAACTCTTTTCTTTTTTTGATTTAAATCAAAAAACTAATCAGCAAATCCTCAAAGAATTAAAAGATATGATTAACACCAAACAAGGAGTTGAGGGTCTTGAAGAATTGCAGCAAGTCTTTGATTTAACCAAGGAATTAAAAAATCTTCGCTTAGAATTAAGCTTGGCTCGCGGTTTATCTTATTATACCAGCACTGTTTTTGAAGTTTATCTCACGAGCAGAACAGAATTAAAAAGAGCTCTTGCAGGCGGGGGCAGGTATGATAGGTTGATTGCCAACTTTTTGGAAACAAAAGATTTAATTCCAGCTGTGGGCATTTCTTTTGGATTGGATATCATCTGTGAAGCTTTGAAGGAAAAAGGGCAGCCAATCAAGAATCTGGTCACCCAGGTTTTGGTTATCCCTATTGGTTTGGAAAAACAACTGAATAAAGTCTTCTCCATTGTCCAACAATTAAGATCAGCTAAATTTAACACCGAGATTGATCTTCTTGACAGGGGTGTTTCTAAAAATCTGAGTTATGCTAACCAGTATCAAATTCCTTTTGTTATCCTTATTGGTGAAGACGAGTTAAAACAAAAAAAGATTAAACTAAAAGATATGAAAACAGGCCAGGAAAGACTTCTTACTCTTGAACAAGCCATTAAAAACCTTAGAAAGTCATTAAAAGATTAAGACATCTTAAAATTGTTTTCCAGAGCTTTCTCCCTTTCCAACTTAAATCTTTTATTACAATAAAGATTATAAATAAGTTCTTTAATTAATAATATGTTCATCAAAAAATTGGTCTAATAAAATTTAGTGAGGTGAAGAAATATGGAAAAAAACACAGGGAATAACTCTCTTTCTGAATCTGAAAAAACCCTCCAGCTTGGCGGTGATATTAAATTAAGTGGATTTTCCAATCTTGATCAGGGGTCTTTTACTATTATTAAAAAATTGGTGGGCAATCACACTAAAAAAATTTCTGAAAGGTGTTCTAATTTTCAGGGTCTTGAGATTTCTATGAAGCCTATTCATGGGCAGACCAGTGCTTACGAGCTTCACGCCAGGCTTAAGGATAATGGTAGCACTAAAGTAGCCCGGATCACTGACCACAATCTTTTCATTTCACTTACCCAGGTTTTAAAAAAGATTGAGAACCAGCTTGAATAATTTTTTATTGGTTTTAATTTTTTTCCGTTGTCTTTTCTTACACAACTTAAATTTATAAAGCTCTTTTCTTTTTCTGTTATCATACTGGAGGTGAAATTATGAAAATCAATAAAAAGGACCTTCTCATCCTTACTGTTTTGAGAAATAACTCTCGCCAGACTCTGACTAAGATCAGTCAACAAACCCGTGTTCCTATTTCTACTATTTATGATCGTTTAAGACAATACCAGGACAACCTTATTCAAAAGCACACCACCCTGATTGATTTTAATCTCGTTGGTTTTAACACCAAGGCTAATATTCTTATGGGCACTTCCAGAGAGAACAGGCCAGAATTGAAGAATTTTTTGCTTAATCACCCCCATGTTAATAATGTTTATCGGATTAATAATGGTTTTGATTTTCAGGTGGAAGGAGTTTTTCAGCATATGAGATCATTGGAGGGGTTTATAGATCAGATTGAGGAAAGATTCAGGTTGCATAAAAAAGAGGTCTTTTTTATTATCAATGATCTCAAACGTGAGGGTTTTCTTACTAATCCTCAAAGTCTTCAGCTTATACACAGATAATTGTATTCCAGAAGATAAAATTATAAAAATACTCAACACCTATCTTTTTTTATGGAAGAAGAGGTGATTAATCCTGAACAGATTTTAACTGATTTGAAAAAATCAAGAAAACAATCATTAGAGGATATTTGGTTTGATCCTCTTAAAATTTATTGGTATAAATATAAAATATTTCTTGCCACAATTCCCCTTTATTTATTTGCTGTGGCTGGAGTAGGTTTTGTTTATTATAAGACTCATTGTTTTGTTTATGATCATCATCCTTCCTGGTATGGCAATCATGCCCCCTTCTGGCTTGAAAAAAACAAAACCAAAGAACCTTCAGTAACTCCTACTTCTACTCCTGTTGTTGATGAAGTAATTTTGAATTATTATAAAGATGAATGAGTATTTATTAAAAAAATTAATAACCTCGCCTTTAGGCGAGGTACATCAAGATTAATTATTGTTGCTCTTCGCATCTTTTTCTTCATCTTCTCCAAGAGTTATCCCTGTAGTTTGTTCTTGGTTTATCTTTTTGTTGTTTAAGACTGGCCCTTCCTCCTTTCCTTCTTCATCTTCTTTTTCTTTTTCACTCTGAGTTTTCTCTTTCTTTATTTTTTCTGTTATTATTTTTTCTTCTTGCACTTCAATCACTTTTTCTATGTCATGTTTAGTTTCTTCAGAAACCTTTTCTAGCACCACTTCCAGATGTTCCAAGCGCATTTGGTGCATTTCTCTAATTCTTTCTTTCATCTCTGTCAATCCTTTCTCTAATTCTCCTTCTTTTTTTGCCGCTTCAAAACTTATAGCTAGAGAACTGATTTCTTTACCAAAATCTTTGATTTCTTCAGCAATTTTCTGAGCTTCTTTGCTTTTTGTTTCTTTCAATTTCTCTGTTTCTTTCAATTGTTCCTTAGTGTTGTTTAATTGTGCTTTAATTTCAGTCAGGTTTATTCCCTCTGCTTCTTTTTCTTTCATCTTTTTTATTGCTTCTCCTACTGCCTTTTCTGCTCTAAGTATCTCTCTTTCTGCTCTTTCTTTTCTTGCCTTAACTAAGCCTATATCTTTTTCAATCTCTGTTTCTTCTTCTGTCACTTCTTCTTCTGTTTTGTTTAGGAGGGCCATATACTTGAATCTTATATGGTCTCTTTTTAATTCTGTTTTTCCTTCCATCTCATTAGCTTTCTCTTTGATTTTTTCAAAAATTGCTTGAAGCTGATTAATCTGTTCTTCATTCATTATTTCTCTTTGTCTTTCCAGTATAAAGTCTTTTATTTCACTCACTTGTTCATAATGACTTTCTGTTCTATTCTGCAGTTCAGCCATTATTCTCATTGATTCTCTTATTTTTTCTGCTTTACTGTCACTTTCTAATCCTTCTATAGTTCTTTGGGTTTTGTTTATTATTTCCTCATACCCACGCTGAGCCTTTTCTGTTTCCTCTATCTTGCCTTCTTCTGCCATCTTTTTAGCTTCTATCAGCCTTTCTCTGGCTATTTTTAAGCCTTTTTCAGTCTTAGCCGCTTTATTAAAAGTTAAAGCCAGGTTTATTCTTTCCAAGGCCCTGTCTAAGCCGTAGAATAGGGAATCAGGTGTTATTCCTGCTTCATCTTTCTCCCTATTTTCTTTCTCTTCTGTTCCATTCTCTTCTGCCACAACTAAAGGCAAACTTAGTGCTAAAAGCACTGCCATCAAAAATCCAATCAATTTTTTCATTTTTCTCAACCTCCTGTTCACGGATTAAATTTATTTTTATTCATTTATAATTCAAATAAATTCAATTATTTTTCTCTTTTTCTTTGCATTTTCTTTCAGCCACTTTTTTTGTTCTGATAAAAGGTTATAATAATAGAAATACTAATTAGTATTTAATTAATCTCTGAAACAACTTGAAATAACTAGAAATCTTAGCTTTTTTATGCCCCAAAAATTCTTAAATTTTTGAGGGCAACAACCTCGCTCATTTTTTTATAAAATACGAAGAAATGCTAACGCATTTCTTGTACGCAAAATCTGTCCGATTTTGCTGTACCTCACCTTTAGGAGAGGTTGTTTATTTTTCCTTATTCTTTTCCTCATCTTTTTTTAACCTGATTTTGTTAGTGTTGCCGTATGGAATTTTCTTAATTAAACCTTTCTCTTCTAAACTTCTCAGTTTTCTGGAAAGTTTAACCTTGCTTAATCCACTTTTTAACTGCAATTGTTTTTGCCATATTTCATTATCTTTCTCTTTTAAGAGCTCTTCCACAATTTTCTTTTCTTCTTTAAACAAGTTTCTGGTTAATTCTTTTTCTCTTTCTTTTTTTGGTTTTTTTGGTTTTTTGGTTTTTTTCTTTTGATAATAATAGAATAGACTTCCGATTAAGATGAGGATTAGGATGGATGTGATTATTATTCTGTTATTATTTTCTCTGGGCAAATTGTAGATTATTAAAATTGCTTCTCCTGTTAAGTCTTCTTCCTCCCATTCAATGATAATTCTTTTTCCATCTGTTCTTATTTTTTCTGTTTTCGGGATAATGGCTGTTTGGGTTGCTTCTAAGCTGTATTTAAGCGTGGCTTTCTCTGGCAATTTGACTCTGATGAATCTTGTTTCAGCTTTTATTTCTGATAAATCCAGGATAAAAAAATTATCTTTTGTTTTCTCTAATAAAGAATTAGTTAGATATCTTATCTCCGCCTGTTCAAACTCGCCTTCTATTTTTGCTTTTTTGGCATCTCTTAAATCATAAATCTCATAATAGCTGCAGAAAGCAGAGATCTCATTCGCATAGTTGAGCGGGATGATAGCCCACC
>CAZPDB010000003.1:0-14588 GCA_964585285.1 uncultured Methanosarcinales archaeon | reverse complement strand
AATCTCATAATCCAATCCTGCCCCGGTTACTTCCACTTCTTTGGCATCTCTGGGGATGATCCATGCAAACTCAGAATTGTTTTCTTTAAATTCAAACTTTAACTTAACCAGGATTTCCTCTCCCAAATCATACTCTGCCCTGTAATCTCTGATCTCTGCTCTCACCGGACTAATTAAGAACAAAAATATCACTGTTAATAATAAAACCATTAGACCTGTTATTAACCCGGTTATTAAAGCTCCTCTCTCTTGTATAAGCTTCATACTGCTTTTATAATTTATTTTATATTTAAATTTAACTATGCCAATAGATTAAAAAGAGGGAGATTAATCCCACAACAGAGCAAATCATGGATAAAATTAACAAGCTTTTTTCTTTCATCTTAATTACCTCTTCCTTTTCTTTTTTGTTGTTTTTCCTTAATCTTCTTTTTCCTTCCTCCCCACTTATCCTCTTTTTTCATCTATTTTTCTCATCCATATCTTTTATTATCTTTTTATTTTAACCATTTTAAACTCACTGCTAAGACTGTCACTAAAACTGCGCCAAGACCAGTTAAAATAAGAGGCAGGGGTATCTTCCAACCATTTTTTTCTTCTTCTGGACTATAACTGATTCTTAATCTCAGTGCTGGATGGAAAAAATTTTGCTGGTTAAAATAGAACTCCACACCTTCTGAAACTGTTTTTCCCTCTTTTTCACTTAACTTTTTTATTTCTTCTTTGATTTTAAAACAAACTTTTTCCTGGCTTTTTCTTTCAATCAAGCCATTTTTTTTATCTACTTCAAAGCCTTTAACCCCTATCTTATATTTCACACTAAAATTATTAGGATTAAAAATAAAAGCGCATTCTTGTTCTCTTAAATCAAGCTTGGCTGGAGAAATACCCAGACTGAACCCTTCCACTCTTTCTGCTAAAATAAAAAATAAAAACAAAAAAAGGATTTTCCAGCTAAAATTTGGCTTTTCCATTTTTAATTCAGCTCTCTTTTTATTCAGCTGCCTGCGTTACTAAGTTTACTCCTCCCACATATCTTCCTTCTATTGTCTCTTCTGGCACCGCAAGTATAAACTCCAGATTAGCTTTTTCTCCACTGCCCAGGTTTAAGGGAATCACTGAAGTTGAATTAAGACTGCCTTGGTATCCTCCCAAGGTGTAGCTCATTATAGTCGCTGGCAAAGAACTTTCATTACCATTAAAACTTCCTGAGCTTAATTCTAGGTTAAGAGCAGTATTGCCAATATTCATTAATCCCACTGGTTGAGTTGCATTTTCTCCTGCTGAAATGTTTCCTAATTTAAGATAGGTTGAAGAAAGGTTGAATGCTACTAATTCAGCATAGCTGAAATTAAAACTCTTGTTTGCTTCAGTTGAAGAGATAACTAAATTGTATTCTCCAGCTGGGTTACTATAATTTAAACTAAAATTACCATAATAATTGCTTCCATTTTCCTTGTTTAATGAAAATTCTTTAACTTGATTTCCTTGCTGCCAGATACTGCCTCCAAGTTCATTTTCACTCCCCCAGTATTCAACTGAAACTTCTACCCAGCTCAAATCACCTGCTTGGGGAAAAACCGTCTTTTTTATCACATTCTCTCCGCTCAGATTAATCTCTCCCCATAACTCACTCCTTCCCACTACAGTAAATTCTAAGACTAATAAACTTTGATTATTGCCCGCACTTTGACTGTTTCTGAAGATTGGCCGGCTATTGGCTAAAAAATCATCACTATTATTGTTATTATCTTGCTTATTTTCAAAAAGCTTTTTCCTCTCTAAAACACTGCCTTTATCCGCACCATTATGAGGAGTGCCTTCAAAGAGTCCTTCGCTGATTTCACTCGCTTTTCCCCAGCCCACTGCATCAATGATATTGCTTCCCTCTTTTAAGGCCACTCCTGAATCTGAATTAGTTAAGCTCAATATTTCTTCATGGTCTGCTTCCACCCAGTCCTCATTGTCCCTGCTGGTTGACCAGCCTTCATCAGCTATTAAAAAGTATTGTCCTGATTCTAAAATAAATTCAGGCAGTGTCGCATCTGTGGTTGAAGTTTCTGTGGAGATAATCCAACCACTGATGTTGACATCATCATTGGTTGGATTGTATATTTCCACAGCTTCTCCTCCGGATTGGGTGCCAAGAGGATCGTAAAGAACCTTGGAAATAACTACTTGTTCTGCTGCCAAGGTTAGCTGAATGATTCCTAAAAATATCACTAACCAGACTAAAGTTTGAAAGATTTTTTTTGATTTCATCAATTTCATCATCATCACCCCTTCTTTTTTAATTGAACCTTTTTGAAATCTGTTATCAGAATTACAATTTTTTTCTTAAAATAATTTAGCCTAAAATTTTCGCAAGATTTTTCTCTATTCCAAAAAAAGTAGCGGGTTGTTCCTTAGAATTTTCTTTTTTTCACTTTTTTTTCTTTTCATAAGTTATAAAAAAGATGATAGCTGCCATAATTATCAGGGTTAGGAGGGCTATTCTTATTTCCGGCTGAATAAAAAAATTCAAAAAGGATAACCATGGTGGCAGATGAGGTAATTCTCCCAGAATTAAAACCAGGATGAGCACATCTGGAACCATTAAATCAATTATTACCAGCAGTCCTAAAATTTTTAAGAACCAGCTTTTGTCCATTTTGATTCCAAAAGCAGAAAGCACTAATAAACACAAAAAGAAAAAGATAACTATCAACGAGGTGTAAGGCAGCAATTTTTCCATCACTCTTACCACATCAAACCATAAGAACTTGCCTGTAAAGTGCGGTATGACTGTAGTTAAAGCAACTACTACTGCCAGAGTGACAGAAATTCCCTTTTTTTCTTTAAATATTTTGATTCTGTTTAAGACTGAGTAAATGATTACAAAAACCAAAAAGAAAGTTAAGACTGCAAAGGTGGAAAATTTAGAAAAAAACTCTTCTAAAAATATTAGACCTGCCATTTTATCACCAAAGCACCTCACTTCTTTCTGGTCTAACAGCTGTCTCTGTTAACAAACCATAAAGAAATATTAATTCTTTCCCTTTTCCTTTTCCTTTTCCTTTTTCAGTGTAATAGATTTTTACTCCTTTAATATTAATCTCAGCCATTCTTTTTTTTTATGGTTCAAGATATATAAATCTAACCAAAACCTTTTTAAAAATACCTCCCCCTCCTTTTTTCTATGGGTCAAGGGGAGAAAAAAATCAATAAGGATAATCCAGCTAGCTCTAAAAAGGTTAAGAAGGAATCTCAAAATAGTTCTGAGACTAATCACCAAGTCAGTGATAAGACAAAAGTTAGTACTGCCAGTAAGTCTAAAAAAACAAAAAAATCTGTTCAGAATTTGTCTTTTAGATCTACTGCTGAGATTCCTGTTTCTAAGAATATTGTCCAGCAGGTTATTGGCCAGGATAAGGCTGTGGAGGTTATCAAAAAAGCAGCTGAGCAGCGCCGTCATGTTCTTTTGATTGGCGAGCCTGGTACAGGAAAGTCTATGCTTGGTCTGGCTCTGGCTGAGTTACTGCCTAAAGAAAAACTGACTGACCTCCTTTCTTTTTATAATCCTAATGATGATAATCAGCCTTTAATCAGGACTGTTAAGGCTGGTCAGGGCAGGAGTCTGGTTGCTCAGGCTAAGCTGGAATCAATGAAACTGTTCAAAAACCAGAATATCATCCTTTTTGTACTTTTAATTTTAGCTATGATTGCTCCTTGGTGGGCTCTTAACTATTATTCAAAACAAGATCCTATTCTTGGAGGTATTATGTTCTTGGCTTTTTTTCTGGGCAGTATTGGTTTTTTAGCTGCTTTCATGCTTCTCTTAAATCTTGGTAGAAAAGCCCTTGGTTTTATGGGCCAGAAACTCACTCCCCCTCCTAAGTTGATTGTGGATAATTTTAATAAAAAGCAGGCCCCTTTTTTTGATGCTACTGGTGCCCACGCTGGTGCTTTGTTAGGGGATGTACTTCATGATCCTTTCCAGTCGGGTGGTTTAGGTACACCTCCTCATGAACGTGTAGTAGCTGGTATGATTCATAAGGCCCATCTTGGTGTTTTATTCATTGATGAGATTGCTACTCTCCACCCTCAGACCCAGCAAGAGCTTTTGACTGCGTTGCAGGAGGGTAAGTTTGCTATCACTGGCCAAAGTGAACGATCAGCTGGAGCTATGGTCAGGACAGAGCCGGTTCCTTGTAAGTTTGTTCTGGTGGCTGCTGGTAATGTGGAAACACTTAAGAATCTGCATCCTGCTCTCCGTTCAAGAATCAGGGGGTATGGTTATGAGGCTTTTATGGAGGAGACTATGCGTGATACTTATCAGAATCGCTTTAAGATTGCTCAGTTTGTAGCTCAGGAAGTTGTTAAGGATGAGAGAATACCTCATTTTTCTCAGGCAGCTGTCAAGGAGATGATTAAGGAAGCCAGGAAAATGGCTAATCGCAAGGCCCATCTCACTCTTAGATTGCGTGATCTTGGCGGTCTTGTTCGCGCTGCTGGTGATTTGGCTGTTGAGAAGAAAGCTAAGCTAGTTCAACCTAAACATATTCGGCAGGCCAAGACTTTAGCTCGCAGTTTGGAAAAGCAAATTGCTGATAAGTATATTGAGCGCAAGAAAGAATATGAGGTCATCAAGACCAGCGGAGGCATTATTGGCCGGGTTAATGGTCTGGCTGTTATTGGTGGAGGCACTGAAACTCATTCTGGTATTATTCTGCCTATTGAGGCTGAGGTCACTCCTGGCGGCAAACAAAAGCAGATTACTGCTACTGGTAAACTTGGAGATATTGCTAAGGAGGCAGTAGTTAATGTTTCTGCTTTGATTAAGAAATTCTTTGGAGAGGACATTAAAAATAAATATGATATTTATGTTCAGTTCTTGCAGACTTATGAGGGTGTTGAAGGAGATTCAGCTTCTGTGGCTGTGGCCACTGCTATCATTTCTGCTTTGAAGAAGATTCCGGTTAGACAAGACACTGCTATGACTGGTTCTCTGTCTGTTCGCGGAGATGTTCTGCCTATTGGAGGTGTTTCAGCTAAGGTTTTGGCTGCTGCTGAAGCAGGCATTAAACGAGTTCTTGTGCCTAAGAGCAATCTTCAGGATTTGATTCCTGAGGAAAAGAACAAGCAAATGGAGATTATTCCTGTGGACACTATTATTGATGTCTTGGAAAAAGCTCTTGATTGGGAAGATAAAGAGAAAATTTTAAATACAATTAAATCGATTAATGGTATAAGATGATTAAAGACGTCCATAAGGTTCGCGAATGTCCAGAATGTTATAGTGATAACATTATTTATTTGGAAAGTAAGAACCAACTGGTCTGCCGTGACTGCGGTGTTATATTTGAACCACTTACTCCAAAAGAGGAACAGCAGTTGGAAAAGACTTCTGAGATTGGTGCAGAAATGAAAAAAGAAACAGTCAGAAAAAAATCTGTTAAGAAAAAGAAAGCTTCAAAGCAAAAACAGAAGAAAAAGCAGAAGAAAAAGAGGACCAAGAGTAAAGCAGGGAAAAAGAAAGCAACTAAGAAAAAGACTAAGAAAAAACCAGCTAAGAAGACTAAGAAAAAACCAGCTAAGAAGACTAAGAAAACTAAGAAGCAATCAGTCAAGAAAACTAAGAAAACAATGAGATCAGTGAAGAAAAAAGCCAAAAACAAAAGACGAACCAAAAAGAAAAAAAGATAATTTCATCCATTAAATTCTTTCTCTTAAGGTTAACCTTCGCTTCATTTTTTACTTCACTTTTTAATGCCTTTTACTTATTCAAGAACCAAAGGCCTTATTAACAAAAAAATTTATAAAACTCTTCGCTTATTTTTGTGATTAATTATCTCATTTTAATCTCTTCTTTTCTGGTTGATATTTTAATTAAATTTGCTTATCAAATTGTTGATGAAAATTTAAAATTCATCAAATACTCAGAATATATTTTTGGGATTGTTTAGGGTATTTTAATCGGTTATATCATCTTCATCTGAACTTGGATGGCTTTCTCATCTTTCTTTTTATTTGTTCTTGGTTGTATCTTTGTGGTTGGGATTACTAGAAGATTTATTTAATTTTTTGCCCTTAAAAGTATAAAAAGAATAGATGCCCCTGGCGGGAATTTCCCTTAAAGACCTTTTGAGTCCTTAAGTTTTGAACCCACGTCCTCTGATCGAAAATCAGAGATGATTGGCCGGGCTACACCACAGGGGCATTAATGGGCCCGAGGGGACTTTCAGCATTTATTAAGTTTATGCTTTTGAACCCCTGACCTCCGGCTTTCTTCGTTGTACCGAAAGCGGCCTTATAAGACCGGCGCTCTAGACCAGACTGAGCTACGGGCCCAAGCTTGAGATAAGAATTTCTATCTTGTTTATAAAATTTTGGTTGAATCACAAATTTTAGCAAAATATTTAAACTGGTTATTCCTTATTTTTATTATGCTTTTCATCTTAGGTATTTTAGATGTCCTTGTTGCTATTATCTTATTAGTTTCTTACCTGGTCATTTTTGATAAGCTTTTGATTGTTGCGGCTTTTTATCTGATTATTAAGGGAGCTCTTTTTTGGAAAAGTTGGGCCAGCTGGATTGATATCATTATTGGTCTTTTTATTTTCACTTTGGTTTTTTTTAATTGGCATATTTTCTGGATTCTTTTTATTGCTGCTCTTTATCTCCTGCAAAAAGGTGTTATCACTCTTTTTTCCTCAGGTTATTAAGATGATTAATCCAAAAAATTTTGGTCAGAAATCACTTTGTTATTTATTTGTTCTTCTTTTAATCTTTCTTTTGATTTTTAATGCTTCCCATTTTGTTATCTTCCACCCGAGATTTTATTATCATCAATTGGGCCAGGTTTCCGGAGCTACCGCTACCACTAAGCTTGTTCTTGATTATTATCAGAGCCAATCTCCAGAAGAACTAGAGCTCAAGCTCGGCCAGATTTTTCAGCCAGAGGAGGTTGTTCATCTTTGGGAGGTCAGACAGCTTATTAACTCTTTACAGTCCTGGAGAAATTTTCTGCTTTTCTTTTTTTCTTTCTTTTTTCTTTTCTTTTTATTCTTCTTGCAATTAAATAATAAAGAGCAATTCTTAGCTTTTTTTCTTAAAAAAACTGTTTTCTTTGGATGGTTGCTTTTAAGCATTTTTTTACTCTCTCTTTTTTTCTTTTCCTTTTTTTTCACCCAGTTTCACCGACTTTTTTTTCAAACACAGTGGGTCTTTCCTGCTGATAGCCTTCTTGTCCAAATCTTCCCCCAATCCCTTTTCTTTTACATTTTCTCTTTGATTATTTTCTTTTTTTTCTTACAGCTCTTGCTGCTTTTTTTGCTTTCTTTTTTTATAGACAAGAGATTATAGACAAGAGATTATCAAAAACATAGGCATATAACTTATAAATTGAACCACAATAATCTTTAAATAGGAGTTATAATTCTAAAATAACAACAGTTAGTTAGTATCGTGTAATTAATAAATATGAATAGAATAAGACAATAAGGTAAGACTAATCAAAATATATAATAATAAAGTAAATAATAAAGTGTATAATAATCAAAGTTAAAAAGATGGAGGGGAAATTTATGAAGGGGAAAATTCTTTTATTGAGTCTAGTTGTTATTTGTTTAGTTTTGTTTGGCTGTGCTAAATATGATTATATTGATCTTGATGAAGTGCCTGATGAAGGAGAAGCACCAGTTGGAGATGGAGAAGAAGAAGATGATACAGGCAGTGTTGTTGAGGATATTTTAGGCAATGAAACAGATACAACAGATACAGATGATGCTGGAGACGAAAGTGATGAAACAGATCTTGATGATCAGGATGAAGCTGATCAAGGAGATAATGAAACTGAAACAGCTGATTTAACTGAAGAAGATATGACTGACGATGTTAATATAACTGATGATGATAGTGCTGATGAAGATGGAACTGATGAAGAGGGTACCAGTGAGGATACTGGTGAAGAAGATTTTCCTACTAAGACTTATATAGAAACTGACCTAGTCAGCATTAATGTCCAGACTGATGATCCTGATGATGATGATGTTCAATATAGTTTTTCAGCACCTTTAAATGAGGATGGAAGCTGGCAGACTGAAGTTGGTGATGCTGGTGAATATGTCATTACTATTACTGCTACTGATGGTGAACTGACCACTAATCAGAAAGTCAAGATTGTGGTTACTCCGCTTAATCATCCGCCAATGATTGAATCTCTTGAAGACATTGTGGTTGAAGAAACAGAAGGAGTAGAGATTGAGGTTGAGGTTAGTGATGAGGATGGTGATGAGATTGTGTTGAGTATTAACAGCAAGAAGTTTGAGCAGGATGACACCACTTTTACCTGGCAGACTGGGTATGATGATGCTGGTGAATATACTTTTACTGTTACTGCCAGTGATGGTCAGGCAGACACAGAAGCTGAAGTAACTGTGGTTGTTGAGAACAAGAACCGGCCGCCAGTTATTAATGATATCACCTTTGAATAAACATAACTTTTTTATTATTTTTTCTTTTTTCTTTTTTCATGATTAGAAACTCTTTTATTTTCTTGCCTGGTATTGGTCTGAAAAAAGAACACTCTCTTTGGCATCAGGGTGTTAGGACTTGGAGTGATTTTATCCAGATTAAGAAAATTAAGGGGATTAGTTCTTTTTCTAAGAAAAAATATGATTCTCTGCTTATCCAAGCCAGGGAGGAGCTTTATCAGGAGAACCTCTCTTTCTGGTCCAAGGTTATGCCTTTTAGCGAGCAGTGGCGTTTTTATGCTTATTTTCATGACCAGTCTATTTTTCTTGATATTGAGGGCAGTGCTTCTGGCCAGGGTATCAAGCTGGTTGGGCTTTCTGACGGGTATAATATCAAGACCTTGGTTAAGGGAGTCAATCTGAATCTTTCCTTGCTTAAAGAGCAGTTAAAACATTATAAATTGTTAGTCACTTTTAATGGAGCCAGTTTTGATTTGCCTCAGCTTAGGAAAAAGTTTCTTTTTTCTCCTTCACTCTTGCATTTTGATTTGCGTTCTGCCTGTCAAAAATTAGGTTTAACAGGCAGTCTTAAACAAATAGAAAAACTTGTTGGTTGGGAAAGAGAAAGCCCGGTTCATCAGCTTTATTCTCCTCATCAGCTCTGGCAGCTTTTTTGGCAGCTTAAGAGCAGGCATTATCTTGATCTGCTTGTTAAGTATAACCAGGAGGATGTGCTTTGTCTTCATCCCCTGGCTGATTATCTTTATCAGCAACTCAAGAAAAAGTATTCATTCCCTTATAATAGTTAAAATACCATAATCTTTATATAAAGTTAAATAATTTTCTGTCTTGTTATTATCACCTAGATTAGTTTAATTATTTTAATTTAAGGGGGGAAAAAATGAAGAAAATATTAATTACTATTTTAGGATTGAGCTTGTTATTGTCCAGCTTGATCTTTTTTACTGCCTGTGCTAAAAAAGAGATTTCTATCAATTCAGTTATACCTACTGGTCAAACAGTGGCCCAATCACAGACAAAACCTTTGGTTAAGAACATTTGGGATATTGATCTTTATGCTCAAAGTTTTTCTCCGCAGGTAATTTATGTTAATCCGGGACAGGTCTCTCTTTTTGTTACCAGTCATCTTAATCAAAGCGGTGTTTTTTCTATTCAGGAGTTTGAAGTGGAAGAATTTGTTGATAAGGAAAAAACCAAGGTTATTGTTTTTGAGGCAGACCAAACTGGTAATTTTGTTTATGATTTCACTGCCACTCCTTACTATGGTTCTTTAAGAGTTGTAGGAGTTGTAGAATAGTTTATAAAATAGTTTGGATTGTTTGGATTGGTTTTCTTTTTATTGATTTTTTTAGTTAATATTGTTCAAAGAAATTGAGTGTTTCTCTAAAAACAACTCTTCTCTCTTTTTTGCCAAATAAGGGCACATGATAGGCTTTTTTCAGCAGTATTATTCTTTTGTTCTCCGAAGATATCTTCTCAAAGATGGTTTTGGCGCTTTTTTTTCTTATGACTATATCCGGGTGAGCTTGAAGAATAAGCACTGGGCATTGCACCTCTGAAAGCATTTTTTTTGATTCTTCAATCACTTCCATTAATTGTTTAATATTCTTGAGAGGCACTATTCCATAACTAGTGCTTCTTAGTGATTTAACATTCTTGATCACCCATTTTGGGTATCTCTTTTTAAGGTATTTCTTAACCGGACTGAATAAGATTGCTGTTTTATAAGCATTGGAGAATTTTAGTTTCATTGGTGTGCCAATGCAAACCACTCCATTTATTTTTTGGTATTTACTAGCCAGCAAAAGACTTAAATTCCCTCCTAAAGAGACTCCCACTATTCCTACCCGGGAATATCTTTCTTTTAGTTTCCAGTACTCTTTTTCTACTGTGTAAAGCCATTCCTGCCAGGTTATTTTTTCCAAGTGTTCAGGTACTGTGCCATGTCCTGGCAGCAGCGGCGCTCTTACTCCGTAACCATTGGCTTGCAAATATTTGGCAAATCTTCTGAATCCCTGAGGTGTGGAAGTGTATCCGTGTATGAGCAGCAGGGCTTTTTTTCCTTTGCCTTTCAGAGTTATCTCTCCAGAATCAAGATTTTTTCTTTTTTTCTTTCTTCTTAGATTATTCTTGATTTTTTTTATTTTATTGATTCCATTGTTGCTAATACTTTTAATCTTGTTTATTCTTTTGATTCCTTCCAGTTTTTTTATCATCAGAAATCACTTATGGATGTTTGTTTTTTAAATTTTTTATTTTCTCTCTGTTCAATCTTCTCCTCTTTCATCTTTTCCTCTTCTCTCTCACTTTTCTCTTTCTGCTCAAAGATTGGCTTGCCGTATTCTCCGTCAAATCCAGCTTTGAATGGTATTTTGGCTTCCCTGTTTTTGAGAATCAGCTTGGCTAATCCTGGACTTACTACCTGGTTTAATCTTCTCTTATCTATTTCTAAAAGAATTTTTAGTTCATTGCCAAAATTCTTGATTAGCTTATTAAAATCTTGCCAGACTTTTTTTGTGTTTACTCCCATCCTGTAATGTCCAGCAATTAATTCTGATAAGGGGATGAGGTTTTTGAATTCAGCTGAGTTTTTTGGCTGGTATCCTTCTTCTTTGTCAGCTAATTCCTCTATGCGGTGAGCCACTCCTTTTGTTAATGGTCTTTTACAGACTGGACAGATATTTTTTAGTTTAATGGCTTCTTTTGGTTTCAGGCAGATACCGCATTTTCTATGTCCATCATAATGGTATTTGCCTTCTTCTGGCCAGAATTCTATGGTTTTTTCTATTTTTTTATCCTCTTTATTCCTCAGAGCTTTTATCAGCTCATCATAGCTTGGTTTTATTTTGAAGATGGTTGCTTCTCTGCCTATTCTCCAGGGCCAGAAGGAGTGCAGGTCAGAAAAGGAAACTAAGTGGTAATCTTTTATTTGAGAAACTCTCCAGTTCATTTTTGGGTCAGAGCTTAAGCCTGTTTCTAAAGCATGCACTTTTTTATGGTATTCTCCCAGAGCTTCTTTGATTGAGTTAAAACCTGATTTTGCTCCAAATAAGGAAAACCACGGTGTCCAGATATGGGCTGGAATTATTTCTATTTTATCTGATATCTTTTTCATTGCTTCTATCAGTTCAATGCAGGACTTATTGAAGATGGGTCTGCCGTCATAATCTGTTCTGCCCCATTTTTTTAATTGCTCATTTATTTGTTCCACTGTTTCGATGGTTGGTGCTAATAAGAGCATATGCACTCTTCTTCCTTTACCTCCTTGAGTGTAGATTAAGGAGAGTTCTGTCTGTAACACAAAAGAAAAACCAGATGATGATTTAAGTAAGCCTTTTCCATCCTCAATTAGTTTCTCTTTGAGATGGGCTAACCAGTCTGGATGGGTAAAATCTCCTGTGCCCAACAGATTAATACCTTTGATTCGGGCATATTTTTCCAGATTATCAAGGTCCAATTGTTTAGAAGTGGCTCTACTATACCTTCCATGAACATGCAGGTCTGCAATTATCTTTTTTTCTTTCATTTATATTTTACCTTTTACCTTTTACTTTAAAACATAAAAAGAGCAAACCTTTATATCTTTTTCTACCTTATCTATTTCAGGGAGTAAAATTTCAGGGAATAAATTTAGGGTTAAAAAATTTTAGGATTAAAAAATGACTGATAAGCCTTTTTTCAGAGAAAGAACTTTGGCTCAGATCAAGCAGCTTGATCTTGCTTTAGCCAGTGATAGATTGGTTGATAGAATTCTGTCTCTTGAAGCTGATCAGGGGTTAATCATCACCAGACAGCTTATTCCAGAAGAATATCATCATGATCCTCAAGTAACTCCAGATAGGAAATTTCTCAAGCATGGCAAGGAAATTAAACTGCCTCGTTCAAAAAGTATTTCCCAGGCTGTTCAGCAAAGAAAGACTCCTTTGCAAAAAAGACAAAAAGCTTTTGACCGGGTTCAAGTCTCTTATTGCACCAAAGGTGAATTACCTTTTTATTGCTGTTTTTCTATTGCCCCTCCTTTTTCAAATGATAAAAGAAAAAGAAAAATTCCTCTTGTTGAGTGTGTGAAAGGAGCTATGATTTATACCTATTCTGAAAACAGTCATGAACCTGATGAAAAAATATTTATCATGCCTTATGATGATGCTCAGCGTGTTAAAAGAGATGGGGTGCAGATATTAGTTAAAGTTCCTTCCCGGACTGAAGGTAAAGAAAGGAATAGTTTTGTCTTTAAAATGGTGCCAGTAGTTGATGTTCCCAGAAAGTTTGCTTTGGCTGAAGCTGTCTGGTCAGATCATGTTTGTGAGAGTAAAAGATTTAAGATTGGTTATACCTACCCAGACAGTTCTGAAGGTTCATTACCTTTTTATTTTTGTGCTCATGAAATTGCTGCTTATCTGGCTATTTGCGATCACTATTTTATTAAGCAAAAGAATGTTGTTCCTTTGCAAATGAATCCTTTTGCTTTTCCTACTCAATTAACTGCTACTTATTTTAACCGCTTGAATAATAATTGTCTTATCTTTGATCCAAGAGATGATTCAGGATTAAATCATCTTGCTCATTCAGTTCTTCCTAATCTTGACCAAACTGTTTCCCAAGAAAAGTTTCTTAAATTTTTTAATCCAGGTTTTAGAAAGCTTAATCAAGCCGAGGAGGAGATTCTCTTTTGGGCCTTAATAGCTAAAAAAGGTCATGATCCCACTTTTTTTGCTGTGGAAAAGATTAGGGATTATGATTGGGGTTATTAATAAGTCGGAATAAGTCTGCGAATTTTTTATTTACCACTGGACATTTCTCCGTAATCCTTTTAAGTTTTTCTTTCTCATCAGGAGTATGGCTCGTACAGGTACAGCTCTTCTTCCGCTTCACTCTGGGCAATGTCCTGCTTGGTTGTTCAAGAGAATGAAAAAAATGGCTGGCGCTATTGCTGAGATTATCATAGAAGAATATTCTCAAGATGAATTATTAAGAAGACTCAGTCATCCCTGCTGGTTTCAGGCCTTTGGCTGCCTCCTTGGGTTTGATTGGCATTCCAGCGGTCTTACTGTTACTACCACTGCTGCTCTTAAGGCTTCTTTAAACCACCAGGATTTAGGAGTGAAGATTTTTGGTGGCAAGGGAAGGACCAGCCGCAAAACACCTCAAGAATTAGAAACTTTTGGCTGTTATCTCAATTTTCCAGAAAAAAGGACTGCTTCTCTTGTTAAGGCTTCCAAACTCAGTGCTAAAGTTGATAACTCTCTTCTCCAGGATCAATTTCAGCTTTATCATCATAGTTTTGTTGTTACTGAGCAAGGTCATTGGGCTGTTGTCCAACAGGGTATGAACAATCATTCAGCCAGAAGATATCATTGGCTTTCTGATAATGTTCTTGATTTTGTTCAGGAGCCTCATTCTGGTATCATCACTGAAAAAAAACAAGCTCGCACCCTTGACTTGACCTCAAAAAAGAGCCAGCAGACCAGGCAGGTTTCTCTTGAACTGGTTCAGGAAGGCTGTTTTCATTATTTCACCCAGCAGAGATCTCTGCTTGATTTTGTTGATGTTAAAACAAGGAAAAAAAAGGGCAGGCAAAGAAATCAGTCAGAAATTAAAGAGAAAGAGCTTGTGCTGTCCAGGAATCATTTTAATCTTAACCTAACCAAGCAGTCTCTTCAAGCCCTTAAAAATGCTTATGAAATTAATCCTGCTAATTATGAAGAATTGTTTTCTTTGCAGGGTCTGGGCCCTAAAACTTTGCGCGCTCTTGCTCTTGTTTCAGAGCTTGTGTATGGCACTGATGTAAGCTGGCAGGACCCAGCTAAGTTTTCTTATGCTCACGGAGGCAAGGATGGGGTGCCCAGACCAGTAGATAAGCAATTGATGGATGATCATACTTGTTTTTTTAAGGACTTGCTTGATCAGGCCAGTCTGGGTAGAAAAGAAAAGCTTGAGGCTTTTTCCAGGCTCAAAAAATTTACCTCAGCTCAGACTGGCTGATTACAGGAAAAAGTTTGTGGTGGGGGTTGTTTTGGTGTTCTTTTTCCGGTTCACTCAAAATTGTTTTGCATTTTTGGTGATTACAGGAAAAAGTTTGTGGTGGGGGTTGTTTTGGTGTTCTTTTTCCGGTTC
>CAZPDB010000002.1:23486-36043 GCA_964585285.1 uncultured Methanosarcinales archaeon | reverse complement strand
TATCCTTAACAGTTATTAATACAAAATAAAACTATATAAAAATTTCTAATTTTTTGTTTAAATTTTTTCCTTCTTTCTTATTCATCTCTTATTCTTATCCACCAGTCTGCTTTCTCCTGGTGGCAGTAAAACAATTATTTCATCCAAAACAAACTCTTCAAATCCTTTTTTCTGTCTGATTTTTTTGGCTAAATCACTTTTTTTTGTTTTCCCTTGTTCTAAAAACAGGTATTTCTGGCAATGTTTTTTAATGGCAGAATCTGGACCTATCATTAATTTCCCTTCTTTAGTTATGCCCAGACCAAGTGAAAGTGAAGGATGAAAATAGTTTCTTTCACCATAAATCATAAAACCCCCTTTGGTCAAATACTCTCCTGCTTTGGCTTTTTTAGTTACTTGTTCTGGTTTAACCCAGTAAACCTCAGTTGTTCCCAAACCAGCTTTCCAGGCTCTGGACATTGAGGCGCAGAATTGAGCTGCTTCTTCAAGTGTTTTTTTACCCACTTTCCCTTTATTACTCTTAACTTTAATGACTACAAAAGGGCTGGCTGGAGCTTCAGTGTGAAAGATTATATCTTCTTTGTCAGTCTGTTTTTTCACCACTATCTCATTGGTTGTTGCGTCCCTGCCTCCAATAACCAAAAATCCTTCTGAGCTGATAAACCATCTTAACTTTTCATACCATTTCTTTTTTTCTTTTCTGGCTTTTTTCTTTCTTATTAATCTCTGTCTTTCTTCCTCCTCTGCTAATTCTTTTTTTTCCTCTTTTTTTTCTTTTTCCAGTTGCTTTTTTGCTTTTTCCAGAGCCTCTCTTGCTCCTTCTATTTTCTTCTTAGCTTTTTTTGCCTTGTCAAAATAGGTTCCAGCATTCTCTTCCAGACTTTTTTTCAGTTCCAGTTCAATTTCCATTTTAGTTTATCTTATTCCTTATTTCATACCCTATTTCATACTCTATTTTTATTCCCTCTATTTCATAATGTAAAACTTAAGATGAAAAAAGCACTGATTGCCAGTATGAGTGAATGTTTGACTCCATATCGGATGCTTCCTTCTATTAATTTGCCTATAGTTAGTCCTGAAAAAGCGCCCTGAATAACTGAGATTGAAATAAGCACTCCATTAAAACTTTTCAGCCACTCAAGAAGAGAAGCAAAAAAGACTGCTGGGTTGGCTGTTTGGATAGTTACTTGCCTTAGCAGGGTTCCTCCTTCCAGGATGATGGTAATCCCTTCTGTATTTATGCCCATTATAAAAGTGCGGTGGATAACCAGCATAACTATGATAAAAACAAAAAAGATAACATAACTCTGGATCAACTGTCCTCTCATTTGGGCAGTTCTTCTTTCTTTTAACTCCTGTATTTCTATAACTGAATTAGTAATTCCTTCTAGGACATCAGCCAAACTGCCGCCAGCTTTTTCTGCCTCAATAATTGTTGCCACAGCTCTTTCAATAATTCTGTTTTTGACTGCTTGACTGAATGATATCATTGCTTTCCTTACTGACATCCCCCACTGCACTTGGTAAGCCAGTCTTTTAACATAAGGGGTTAACAAGCCGTATTCTTTGTTTCCTAAACTCTCAACTGCCTTGGAAACACTCATACCTGATTTTATTGCTCCAGCTAAATCCCTGGTAAATTCAGGAAAATTGCTTTCTAATTCTTTTCTTCTTCTGTTTTCAAAGAAAAAAGCTATCATTACTGGAAAATAAGCAATCAGTAGGGAAATGATTATGCCTGGGAAAAAGAACTTGGTTCTGAAAAAGAAATTGATGTCCAGCCAGATAAGCAGGATAGCCAGGACTACAGGAATGAGCCTTTTTTCCATTGTTTTCATATCAATCATTTTTTTAATTAACCTTTTAGCATATTTTTAGTAAACTTCCTTTTTGGTAATGTGCAGGAAAAACAGGAACAAAATATCCAGGAGAGGCAGAAAAACATAAGTTCCCAGTATTATTAATCTTTCCACTTCAATGCCTGCTACTTTTCCTCCTAAGATGCTGATTAAGGAAAGGGTAATGACAAAAAAAAGAGGTGCTGCTATAAGCAGTCCCAGGTAGAGGTCTGAGTATGTGCTGATCAGCTGGATGTATTTTTCTCTTTCCAGTTTATAATTTAACATTGTTTCCTTGGATTTATCAATTAAGTAGTCCTTGATATTGCCTCCTGATTCAACTGTTGTCAGCAATCCGGTCAGGAATTCCCTGAACTCAGGTTCTGGCACATTGGCTGCTACTGTATTAATAGCTGTTAAAAAATCATAGCCAAAAAGGTTTATCATCTCTACTACTTTTTCCAGTTCCACTGAGATCTCTCCAAACTCCCTTGTTCTTGCTACCAAACGGAACATTTCTGTTGGTGGCAGGCCTGATTGGGCTACAGCAGAGATGTCATTGATGGCAAAGGGCAGGTTGATTTTCATATCTCTCTGCCTTTCTTTTACTCTTGAGTATGGATAAGAATAAAAAAAGAGGAAGACACCTGCTGTCAGGAAAAAGGTGAAAAAAACGCTTCTGAAAATAACTGCGTAAAGTGGTTGATTAAGCATGATAAAAAGTATAGGTGCCAGGATAATGGAAACAATAAAGGTGGTTAGTGTGAAAAGCAGGGTCATATTTACATAAGTATTGGACATTAAGGGCAGATTAGCCATTCTCAGGGTGTCATAGAATTTTCTAAAGAATTCAGGGTATTTTTTAATCATTTTTATACTGTATTTTCTCATAAGTACATTAGCCAGTGAAGCTACAAAAGGAATCTCATATGGTTTAAAAATCTCTTTTTTTTCTATCACTTCTTTTGCTTTTCTGGCTTCTTCCCTTAGTTTCTTGGGGGTTACTTCTTCTCTCAGCGCCTCTAAGTTAGATTTTCTTTTAAGGTCTAACAAGGTGGGTTTAATACTCACTTCTGAAGCAAAGATTTCTTTTTCTTTTTTCATTCTCTGCTTTAACCCATAAGACCATTGCTTAATTAATTTCTCAGGCCAGGAAAGTTTTTTAATTGGTTTCTCTGCTTTCAACTCTTCTTTTTTCTTCTCTCTTCTTTTTTCTTTTTCCTTTGCTTTTTCTTTTTCCCTTATTGTTTCTACTCCTGCCTCTGGTTTTTTCCTTGGCTCTTTTTTCTTCTCTTTTTCTTCTTTCCACTTCCCTTCTTCTTTCCACTTTTCTTCTTCTTTCCACTTCATTTCTTCTTTCTTTTTTTCACTTCCCCCAATCTTCTCTTTTTCTTCTCTTTTCAACTCTCTGGCTGGTCTGATCCTGAAGCCCTCTCTTGGTCTTGGCTCTCCTAAGAATTCACCTGTTGTTTTCCATCTTATTTTTTGTTTTTCCCGGGCTTTTGCTTCTGGCCTTTTTGCTTTTTCTTTCTCTTCCCTCCTGCTTATTCTTTCTTTTGCTTTCTTTTCCTTTTCTTTAGATTTTCCCTCTTTTAAGCCTGTTTCCGTTCCAACTCCTTTATCTTTTACTCCTAATCCCTCTTTCTCTTCTTCTGCTTTTCCTTTGCCTGCTCTTTCTTTTATTGGTTTTTTTACTCGTTTCTCTTTCAGTTTTGCCTTTTGCTCAGCAGAAATGCCAATCTCAAATTTTTCTTTGTAATAATCTGTTAATTGTCTTCTCAGGTAATCAATCTGGCTTAATAAAGAATTAATATAAAGCTCATATTCCTTGAGCACTTCTTCTTTTGATTTGCCTTTTAAGAATTGTTTTAATCTTTTCTCATATTCCAGATAATCAAAACTTCCCCTTTGGTATTCTTCAAAAAGTCTGTCCAATCTTTGCTGAATTTCTTTTTGATATCCAAGATATATGTCCAGCTCATTTACTAATGAAATTAATTTTTTTGTCAGCGAAGTAATATTTTCTCTTTCCCTCATCTCTCCAGGATAGTTTTCCATCTTTAATCTTCATTTTGCTCTTTTGTCTTTATTAGTTTGACTTCATTTTGTTTTGGTAGTTGAGTATGCAGATAAGCTTTTTTCTTTTATTCCCTCTATCAGCAGGTTTATCTCCTCCAAAAGAGAAACTGCATCCTTTCTTAAAGCCAGTATTTTTCTTCTGACCCCTTCACTCACCCCTTTTTCCTTATCCGCCCGCTGTTTTGTTGCTTCATAAATTGAAGTAAGGAGATGGAGTTTTTTTGTTTTTTCTTTAAGCTCTTCCAGACTCATTTTAATTTCTCTTTCTGCTTCATTTCAATCCCATTTCTCTTAAAGCCCTGGCCGGGCTTTTGTGATACATATTAATGTAATGCATAAATTTTTTCAGGTCCAAAATTTTTTTATCATACAGTCTCTCCAGGAACCTTGCTCTCCTGGCCAACTCTTTCTTCAGTGAACTAACCTCAAGTCCTTTTTCCCTGGCCATTCTCTGAAAAAGATAAGAGTTTTCATTAAACTTGAATTCATCATTGACTGGTTCCCAGACAAAAAGTGGGTTGACTTCAGCTTTTCCTAATTCTCTTCTCACGCTTATTATCTCATCCACCTCTTTTATCCTTCTGATATTAAGTCTGGGTGTCTTGATGTGGGTGATAACGCAGATAACATCTAAAGCTTCCACCAGTGAAGGAGAAAGATTTATTGGCGGTGTTTCCAGTCTTTTGATTAAAGATTCCACATTAGCAGCGTGAAAGGTTCCCATGCTTGGGTGTCCAGAGGCCATTCCCTGGAACATAACATAGGTCTCTTCTCCTCTGGTTTCTCCGACAATAACATAGTCTGGGTTCTGCCTGAATGTTTCTTTGAGCAGGTCAAAAAGATTAATCTCTCCTAATCCCCTGCCAACCATTCCTGGTAAGCCAAAACCAGCTCTGGTTACTGAAGGCAGCCAGTTTTCGTGAAGCATATTGATTTCTCTGGTATCCTCTATTGAACAGATCCTTGCTTCTTCAGGTATGAAATGGGCCAGGGCATTGAGAAAGGTTGTCTTACCAGAGGCTGTTTCTCCTATTATCATCAGGTTGAACTTGAACTCTACTGCCATCCATAGATAAGCAAAGATTAAGGGGTCAGCTGTTCTTAGGGCGATGAGGTTAGTGGCTGCCCAGGGTTCTTTGGTGAATTTTCTGATAGTGAAAGTTGGTCCTCTGGTTGTAACATCCTCAGAATAGGTGGCATTGACTCTGCTTCCGTCTGGCAGTGTTCCATCCAGTAATGGCTGGGCAAAAGAAATATAGCGTCCGCATTTCTGAGCCAGTTTTTCCACAAATTCTGTTATTTCTTCTTTAGTTTCAAATTTAATATTGGTTCTCATATTGCCGTATTTCCTATGGACAAGATAAAGGGGAAAATTAGTTCCATTACACTCAATATCTTCTATGTGGTAGTCGTGCATTAAGGGCTCAATCTCATCCAGTCCAAGAGAATTTCTAAATATGTAATACATCATTTTTTTATAGACTTTCTTGGATATCTTTGTTCCCAATTCAATCAGAATGGTCTGGACATTTCTTTCCAAGTATTCCATCACCAGATGAGCTTTGGCTGCCCTGATATAACTGATGTTTATCATCTCTTCTAATCCCATCTGGATTAATTTCAACAGCTCTTTTTCCTGATCAGAGAGTGGTGGCTCTTCCAATTCATAGACCAGTTCCTGCTCTTCCTTGTCCCAGTAGATATGGACAAAAGCATAAGGAGGCATTAGTGGGTAGCGAATGTCAATCTTTTCTTTTCTTTCTATGGGGGGAAGCTTTATTTCTCTTGGTCCAAGGTCAATAAAGAATCCTTTTTCCCTGCCTTTCTCTTCTTCTTCCCTGATTTTTTCAGCTGAGAGTAATTTTTCAGCTTCTCCCTCTTTTAATCCTGTTTCCACTTCAACTCCTGGTTCTTTTCCAGGCCTTTTACTCTCTCCCTCCTCAACCCCAGCCTCAGCTCCACTAGTTGGTGCTTTTATCCCTGTTCCAGGTTTTGTTCCAGGTTTAAATCCTGTTCCTGGCCTGGCTGGTGAAATCTTTGGAGAAGCAAACTCTTTTTCAATCTCTTCTTTGACAGGTATTTTCTTTTTGGTTTGGTTTGCGGGCTGGGCAGTTATTCCCAGGACTTCCTGTATTTTTCTGCTTAGTTTTTTGAAAGTGGATTTCTCTTGTTTTTCCTTTTCTTGTACCTCCCTAAATTCACTTTCATTTTCTGCAGCCATTTTAGCTTCTATAACCATTTTTCTTTTTAAATATTTATTTTCTTTTTATTTAATCTTGTTTTCTTTTTATTTAATTCTGGTTTAATGATTCCCCTTTATGATTTCATCTCCACATTGAGGACTTTCACTCTTAAAAAATCTGCTTTTGATTCCAGGCTAAAAAAGATTTCATAAGTGCAGCAGCTTGAATTAAGATAAGCTTTAACTGTGGCTTTGTCCAGGCTGGTGTTGACTGAGGAGATTAGTTCAGTGTAGCCGTTTCCTTTGGTGGAATTTGCATACCCAGCCAGGCTAAAATTAAAATTTCCTCCCAGGCTTTGATTGTTTGCTAAAAATTTTATTTCTTTTACCAATTGGTCTGTTGTATAATTTGTATAATTAGTTGCACTTCCTATCTTGGAAATATTTGCTTCCAGAACTGAATTAGCCAAAACAAAAGAGTTTGGCTTTTCTCTCACCTCAACATCTTTGCCTGAGCTGATCTTTACCTCTCCTTGCTCCACTGTTGTTCTGCCCTCAAGAATGTTAGTGCTTGTTTCCAGTTCCCAAACTAGTCCTTCAGCACCATCCACAGCTAGTTTTCCCTGGACATCCATAGGTATCACTTTTTGGCTTCCTTCTGCCTGACTAGCCAGTTCTCTGATCTCATTATCCAAAAGAACCATCTTGTTTTCTGTTTTTTCCAAAACCGCCTGATCTTG
Source organism: uncultured Methanosarcinales archaeon (assembly GCA_964585285.1). Taxonomy (GTDB): domain Archaea; phylum Nanobdellota; class Nanobdellia; order Woesearchaeales; family CAZPDB01; genus CAZPDB01. The sequence continues at coordinate 29,204 of CAZPDB010000002.1, read as the reverse complement.
TGATTTTCTCAGATGAGGAAGGCCAGCTGAAAAGATCAAGGCCACAATAATAGCAATGGTTAGTATGTAAACTACTGCTGGAATCCAAACCTGTGCTTTTCTTTGTTTTTTGTATTCTTTCTTATCCTTTTTTTTATTTTTTTGAATTTTCCAGATTTTTCTTGCCACCATATTTTGACCCCAAAGAGCATTAGTTTCCCCCCTTTGCTTATGCTTTCCTTTTACTTTTCCCTTCCCTTTTGCTTATAATTCCTTTTACTTTTCCCTTCCCTTTTGCTTATGCTTTCCTTTTACTTTTCTCTTTCCTTTTGCTTATAATTCCTTTTGCTTATGCTTTCCTTTTACTTTTCCCTTCCCTTTTGCTTATAATTCCTTTTGCTTTTCCCTTCCCTTTTGCTTATAATTCCTTTTACTTATACTTTTTTTTTACAGATAAAAAACATTCTTGAATCTAAATCTATTACTTAAAATAAAAATCATTATCTCACTTCAAAGTTCTTATGCTCACTGCCCATCTCCTTCAGCCGGTCATTGCAATATTGTTCTATTCCTAGGTCTTCCCTGATAATCTCTGGCACCAGCTTAACTCTATCTACCATCATTTCTTCACTTACTCTCATCATCATGCTCTTAATTGCAAAAGGGCCTAAACTTTGGTTTATTAACAAAGAAACACCCTCTCCACTGGGTTCAAGAAGCTTAACTACAAACCCTGATATTTCTGTTTCAGCATTGTTTTCCACAGTTATTTTTACTTCATTAAGATCGCTGTCAAAAATTATCCTATTAATTGAGAAATCAACTACTGTTGCGCACTCGTATTGAATATTTGACCTTTCCCCTGCAAAGGTTTGGGCATCCTCAACATAATTTCTTCCCCAGCTCATAACTATTGATCCCAGAGCCACAGCAAAAGCAATCAGTAACACAGTTGCTACCAGAGGTGAAACTCCTTTTTTGGAATTTATTTTGCTAAAACTGTTTTTTCCTGACCTTATCATATTTATGAATATTTTTTTTAGTCTCATTTTATTGTTCCATCCGTTAAAATCAACTTTTTGATTTCTAAAATTTTGCTATCTCGAATATCAGAGATTTTAAAGCATTTTTTTTAGTTTTTTTATCCAGTTATCTAATCTTTCATCTTCTTTGAGCATGATTTTTATGTAAGGCATAAATCCTATCAACAAGGCTGCCACTCCTAAAAGCACAATAATGTTCAAGAGGGTTTTGGTAATATAATTGTTGATCAGTCCTATCACTCCCACAAAAAGAAAAGAAAAATAAAGGAAAAGGGCTTTGTTTAACACCAGCATACTTTTTTCCCGGTTTAGTTTTGATCTTTCAATCTCCAGATAGATAATCTGTTTTTCAGCTTCTGATAAATAGCCTGGTTTTTTTGGTCTTTTCATGCTCGCGCTTGAACTTGCTCTTGTTTTTGGGTTGGTTCTTGTTTTATTCTTTTTTGATTTGCTTGTTCTTGATTTCCTCGAGCTTGAGTTCATTGATTTTGACTTTCTTGATTTTTTCCCAGTCATTTTTCACCTCTTTTTGCTCATCTCCTTTCTTCTCTAATCATTTTCAATCAGGATAAATTTTTCGCTTTGATTAGTTAATTGCCTGTGATTGTCCTGACAGTAAAATTCCTCTCCTGTTTTCCAGCTTTCCACTCTTGGTATTAATTTTATTGTGGTGATATTAATAAAATCCTCTGTCAGATTAAACTCAAACTCATCAATTTTTAAAGCTGTTAAATTCAATTCTCCAGTTTCAAAAGACTCTCCTCCTCCTTCTTTATCCAGCACTTTGACTGCAAACCCCTTGATTTCTTTTTCTTTTTTATTTTCCACAGTGATATTGATAAATTCTTCTTCTTCATCACGGATTACTTTAAGGATATCAAAATCAACCTTAATACTGCAAAGATATTGGTCAGAGGATTCTTTTTCTGAAACCTCCTGGGTTTCTCTGGTATAAGCAGTGCCCCAGTTGATGACTATGGAGGCCAGAGCCACTGCAAAGGCAATGAGAAGAACAGTTGCTACTAAGGGAGCAATTCCTTTTTTCCCCAGTTTTTTTCTTGATTTTGCTTTTTTTATTTGTTTTAATCCTATTGTTTTCATTATCTTTTTAACCCCTTTTCTCTATTATAAACTTTATAAATATTATTCATGAATACTCTTTATGAATATACTATATTTTATGGATTTATGAAATGCAATTTCTAAGATGTGCAGTTGCCTAGGCTTGTTGTTTTAATAATGATGGTGTTGGCTTCATCTCCGCACATGTCTGTCTCTGTTTTATCTTCTAATTTTATGCTTGGGATCAGGTTTATTCTCTCTACTGCACCGTAATCAGAGATATTATGCTCCCAACTCAGGATTTCTGCTTCTCCAGGGTCAAGACTGGAGTTTTCGCCTAAATTAAGAGTATAAGAACTAATATTTCCAATAACTTGGGTGTGTATCTTTTCTATTTTTCTTTCCCTGATATTTTCCACAGTCACTGTTATTTCATCATTGGCATAATCATAACAAGCTTCAGAATCATCTGTTCTTTTAATCACTCTCAAACCCACATCAACTGCGCACCTCACCAGAGCCATACTTTCCTCTTCAGCAATCTCTCTTGTATCCCGGTAGTATTTGTTAGCCCAATTGACCACACTAGCACCTAAGATAACAGCAAAAGTAATAAGAATTACTACAGCAATCAACGGAGATATCCCTCTTTTATTCTTCACCCTTTTTTTCAGTTCCATTTTTTTATTTTATTGCTTTTTGCTACTTATAAATCTTACTAATTTTTTTTAATCCTTTTTTTTAACATAAGAGATTTTATAAAGAAATACTCAATCACAGACAATTATGCTTAAAAAATTAATCTCTAAATTCAATTTTAGGGGAAGAATAGACAGGGAATCAGAAGATTACGCTGTGGCTGAGATTTTAGCCAGTGAATATTCTTTTCATCAAAATGATGCTAATGGTCTTTATCATGTTATAATAAGTATTGAAGAAGAACATCGAAGAACCATTGAGTCTGAAATAAAAAGCTATCAGAAAACCTACTCACTCGGCAAAAGTGCTTCTCTGAAAGGCTCTCTACAGCAATCTGAGGTTAATAATAGGTTTGGATACTTTAAAGAGACTTTAGAGGAAATGGTTGATGTAGAGCCAGATAGTGAAAGGTCGCAATTTTATATTAATCTGGCCTGTTTCCTGCTTAGCAAGGCCTTTGTCAGCTTTTTGGAAAAAAACAAGAAGGCTTTGGCTGGAAAAAAGGCATATGGGCCTGTCTGGAGGGAAGCTTGTTTGGAAAGTTTGAAATATGGGGTTTGGCTGCTTTCTGAACAAATGTATGAATTGAACAAAGAAAGGTGTAAAACCAGTTCAGGCAGGAGGAAGAGCGAATCTTATTCTCAAAGAGCAGTTGGCCTGACTAAACTTCACAAAGATTGTGCCAGGTTGGCTGACCAATGTATTCTTTCTCTTCCCCAGTATTCTCAGACTAAGCAAAGTATCATTGGTCGGCAGATTGAGATTTTGGAAAAGATTGACAGAAAATCAGGAGTTTATCTGAATAAGTAAGGATAAAGTAATAATTCAAATAATAACTGTGATAAAAGATGGGAAAGATTTTTTTAATACTCCATAAGAATCTCTGGAAAGTTTATGATCCCAGATTTACTGATAGCAGATTAAATTGATATTTTTTAAGGTGATATATATGTCTCTTATCCCAACTAAAAAGCCCTGGCCAAGGTGGGCAAGTCCAGGAGTCTGGCTGCAGGTTCTTAGACCTATCACTTATTTTCCAGATAAGGAGGTAGATACTCTTAATGACCTTGATGTCCAAAACTTAAAAAAACTCGGCCTCAAAACCATTATCATTGATGTTGATAACACTATCTGTAGTCATAATGGCAATCTTTTTGACCAGAAGGTTCAGGCCAAGATTGCTGAGCTAAAAGATAATTTTGAGATGGTTTTGCTTTCTAATACCAGACCTGAAAGAAAAAAAAGACTTTTTGATTATTTCCAGATTCCTGTCTCACCAGTCAGGCATAAAAAACCTGCTAAAAGAGCCTTCCAGCAAACAGTTGATTTTTGTCATCATCAATTATCTGAAGTTGCTATGATTGGAGATAGATATATGATTGATATGGCTGCTAAATCTCTTGGCATCTACACTATTAAGGTTAATCCTCTTTATAAACAAGAATCTTTTGAAGTTAAAGTCGGCAGATGGGTGGAGAATTTTATCAGAGGAGTTTATTTATGGTTAATAGGTTCAGTAAATTGATTTAATCTTAATAAGTTTAACAGCTTTCAACTTCTTCCCAGTAACTCATCTGTTCTCTGCAAATAGTTTGACCTTCTTCAATAAAAGGCACAACCTCTATCCTATATGTTGCATCTGCTTTATAAACTATTAAATTCTTGCTCTGTCCTGGTTCTAAATCAATAATTTTTGTTTTTTCATCTACCTGTCCATAGAGGTCAATCAATCTCACCTTGACTTTGTTGATTTCTAGTTGTTTAGTGTTTTTTATTGTCAGCTCTGCTTTTTCAGAGTCCTGGCAGGCAGAAGTAATACTCAATCCAACTAGATTGCAGCTTATTTGTTTGCCTTTTTCTACTAAGATATCTTTTTCATCTTGAGTTTGGCTGATTAACCAGCCAGCTGTCAGCCCACTAATCAAGACAACCATAGCTAAGAGAAGAACCCAGCTTATCCACAGGTTTAACCCTCTTTTTCTTAGTTTGATTTTCATTTCCTTTTTTTAGTCTGCTTTTTTTAACTTTTTTAGTCTTGGGCTATTTGAATATTACGGTTTTTTTCAGCTCTGAGTAAGTTTTGTATTTCTATCTGGCTCAGATTTAATCCAAAAGCATAATCTTTTTTGTTTAAGGTTATGATTAAGCTGGTCTGGTTGGTTTTTTGTTTTTGTCCATAGCTTAGGTTAAAATTGTTTTTCACTTCTATTTTTTCCTTAAAATAACTGAAAACCTCTATGGTTTGATTATAGGAAACCAGACCAATTATTTCCAGGTTTTCTTTTTGGGCTGGTTCAGTTTCAATAAAATCCTGACTAAAATTTCTCATTGTTTCAAAAACATCTTTATCATTGAGCAGAGCATAGTTTAACACTCTTTGTTTTTCCTGATTATAATTATTCCTCAGATGCTCAAAACCAGAAGAGGATTTATACCCTTGTTTGCCTGAAAGACTCAGCACTCCCAGAGCAAGAATGGTTAGAAACAATATTGCAAAAGCATAAAATTGGGCTTTTTTTGATTTCATCTATATAAAATTAACAAGAGAGTATTTAAAATTTTTTAATTTTCTCTTTGAGAACTTTCAATTGCTTTTCTTTCTTACTGGAGTCCCATAAGAATGCTGTCTTTTATTAAATTTATGGCTGAGGCTAAAACAAACAAGCACTTCTGATTCTAATCTGCCTATTATTCTCCAATAATATCCTGATTCAAATCCCAGGATTCATAGGATTAATAAATCAGCAACTTTCTTTGTTTTTCAGTATCAATAAACTCATTATCATCCTTTTATCTCAGTCTCTTATCCTATTTTAGACCAAACTCTTATCCTATTTTACACCAAACTCTTATCCTATTTTACACCAAACTCTTAGCCTCTTTTACACCAAACTCTTATCCTATTTTACACCAAACTCTTAGCCTCTTTTACACC
>CAZPDB010000002.1:10663-23386 GCA_964585285.1 uncultured Methanosarcinales archaeon | reverse complement strand
AGGCAGTCTAAAATGCTGCCTGGGCTTAACCTCTCGTAATCACTGCCCGCAAACATTGTTATGTCTGCGGATGGGGACTGCCAGCCTTTGGCTGGCAGACAGGGCAGTCAGGTAAATTCAGAATAACACAATTTTATTATAAGTTTTTTCTAAGAAAATCAGGTTCTTGCAGGGGGATGGTTGAGTTTTTGATAGAATTTGTAGGTATTGGATCTCTTGTCAGAAACCAGAGAAACTGTTTATCCCTTGCTGCCTATGTTATTCTCATACCAATAATTAAGATTATTTTGCTTTATTAATTTATCTCTTCGCAAGGCTGATTTGATGAAATTGATATCTTTATTATTGCCCCTTATTAGTAGTAATAAAACCAAAAGATTTATATATAAGTATCTGTTATTAATAATATTATGACTAAGATATTCAAAGCAAGAGGAGTAATGGAAGAGTATCCAAGCTGCAGTAAAACTCTTTCTATCTACTCCAAAGATGGTTTAGAGGAAAAGCTTGATTCAAAACATACTAAACCAACAGAAAATCAAACAGAATTAATTGTAGCTGCTGACCCTAAAACCATAGCTGCTCAACTAAAACAAAATAAAAGAATTTATCTTTTTAAATTCCATCCCCAAGAGAATAATTTTGAGCTTGACCTGGGCATTGATACAAGTGAAAAAGGACAAGAACCGAGCATTGAGAAGTATGTTGTGACCGAATTAGAAAGCCAAAACAGTCTTAGCTTCCAGCCTATTCAGGAATTGCTTTCACGCAGACCAGATCTTTATGGTTCAATAGAGGAAATAGCAAATACTTATGGGCTTTCTGAAGAAGAAGCTCAAGAGAAAAAAAGCGCCCTCAAAGAAACTGGTTATAAAATCAATAATACTCCAATTTTAGAATCAACCCATCCTTTTTGGAATTTAGTTGCTGATGCTCTTCTTAAAGAAGCAAAACAATCAGGTGAAGATATTACTCAATTGATAGGCAATATTAATTTTGCTGAAAGATATTTTAATATTAATGGCCAAAAAGAAACTTTTGGAGATAATTTTTATATTAAAGCAGAGCAGGGAGATAATTATTGGGAAGTTGAAAGAACTCCTGAACATGTTTACTTTGTTGCTGGTACAAAAGGCCAGGAAAAAGAAAGAGAACTTAAACTGGGCCAAGGAATGCTTGAAGTAACCCAAGATTTGACTGAAAAAGATTGTAAGATTTTTGAAGAGCTGGCTTTGTTTGATCTGCCTTCTTATAAGATTATCAAGAATTATCAGAATAGAAGAACCATCAGCAATCTGTTTGAAAGACATTCTGGATGAAGAGGACATTCTGGAGGAAGAGATGATTCCAGCTGGTTTGATTTTTAGATATTTTTTTAAACATTTTTAAATTAGATCTCTTATTTTTTTCTGAGACCAATAACTTTATAAAATCCTTTTCTAATTTTATTCTTTAAAAATCAAAGAGAATTAAAAAGAGGTGAACAATGTTTTTCAGCTTAGTTATCACATCTGCTCTTTTAGCCTTAATTTTAGCTCTTTTTCTAGCCAGATATGTGCTTTACCAGGATGCTGGCAGTAAAGAAATGGAAAAGATTAGTCAGGCAATCCAAGCAGGGGCAAAAAGTTTTCTTTGCCGTCAATATGTTATTGCTGCCATTTTTATGATATTTATTGCTTTAATTTTGTTATATTTTAATTGGAGACTTTCTCTTTCATTTATTCTGGGAGCTTTTTTCTCTGCTTTAGCTGGCTGTTTTGGTATGACCATCTCCACTAAGGCTAATTCCCGAACAGCTCAATCCTTAAAAAAAAGTTTAGGTATTGGTTTTAGAACTGCTTTTTTTAGCGGAGCAGTGATGAGCCTCAGCGTGGTTGGTCTGGGTTTATTGGGAGTAAGTTTGCTTTATTATTTTTTCCAGGATCCAGTTCTGATTTATGGTTTTGGTTTTGGCGCCTCTTTTATTGCCCTTTTTGCCAGAGTGGGAGGAGGCATTTTTACCAAGGCAGCTGATATCGGAGCTGATATTGTTGGCAAGGTAGAAAAGTCCTGGCCAGAGGATGATTCAAGAAATCCGGCTGTTATTGCTGATAGTGTAGGTGATAATGTTGGTGATGTGGCTGGAATGGGAGCTGATCTTCTGGAGAGCTATGTCGGAAGCATTATAGCAGCTATGGTCTTGGGGACAGTTATTACTGATGGAGTGATTTTGCCTTTGATTTTAGCTGCCCTGGGAGTGCTTTGTTCAATTGTTGGTTTTTTATTTGTCAGAGCTAAGAAAAAGGAAAATATTGCTTTTGCTCTCAATAGAAGCGTTCTTATCTCAGCTTTTTTAATGGTTATTTTCAGCGCCCTCATCTTCCAATGGTTAAAAATTAATTTTATGGTCTACACAGCCATGCTTTCTGGATTAATTGCAGGTATTGTTATTAGTTTATCAACCTATTATTATACCAGTTCTAAACGAAATCCCACTAAAAAGATTGCTTTAGCCAGTCAAACCAGTCCAGCCACCAATGTTATTTCTGGTTTAGCTCTTGGCTTTCAGTCAACCATAGTCCCGGTTTTGGCAGTAGTGATGAGTTTGGTTTTATCCTATTATTTAGCTAATCTCTATGGTATTGCTATAGCTGCAGTTGGCTTGCTTTCTACTCTGGGGATTACCTTGGCTGCTGACTGTTATGGTCCAGTAGCTGATAATGCTGCTAGTCTGGCTCAGATGTCCAGACAACCAAAAAAGGTGAGAAAAAGGGCTGATGCTCTTGATTCGGTTGGTAACACCACTGCTACTATTGGCAAGGGCTTTGCTATTGGCTCAGCTGCACTAACTGCCTTTGCTTTATTTGCCACTTATATCAAAATTAGTGGTTTAGAATTTATTAATATCCTCCACATTGATGGAATTGTTGGCTTGTTTCTTGGCAGTCTGACTGCTTTTTGTTTTGCTGCCTTAATTATGAACTCAGTCAGTCGCGCTGCTCAGAAAGTTATTCTTGAAGCCAGAAGGCAATTGGTTGGGAAACAAGGAAAAAAGATTATTCAGGGAATTAAAAAACCAGATTATCAGGAGTGTATTAAAATCTGCACTAATTCTGCCTTAAAAGAGATGATTGCCCCCATTCTTTTGGCTTTGTTTGTCCCCATTCTTATCGGACTTGCGCTGGGAAAAGAAACTGTCGGAGGATTATTAGTTGGGGTTACAATTGCTGGTTTCTTGTTGGCTATGTTTATGGCTAATGCTGGCGGTGCCTGGGATAATGCCAAAAAATTTATTGAAGAAGGAAACTTTGGAGGAAAAGGCAGTCAGGCGCATAAATCAGCAGTCATTGGCGATACTGTTGGTGATGTCATGAAAGATGCTGCTGGCCCAGCTTTAAACATTCTCATCAAATTAATCTCTATCACTGCCATTGTAATGCTGCCTTTAATTCTCTGATTTGATTCTTTTTTCTTTTCAGCTTCTGACTTTTCTCCTTTTTATATCTTAATAAGTTCAAAAATTCCAATACAAAAAGGTACAAAGCAAAAAAATGCAATGATATTTTAAAAACAGGAACAAGATTTTGATAAGATCCTTGCTGAGATTAAAAAACAAAATTTAAACCCAGGTGATATTGGGTTATTTTATGAGAATTTAACCAGAGAAGAAATAAAAGAGTTAATCGAATCATGTGGACTTTAAGGAAAGCAAGTTGATGCAGCAGCTAAATTAACCAGACATCATGGAGGACAAAAACTAGAGATTTTATATGTTGAAAAAGATTTGACCTTAGATGAATATTTAGATAAACATGAAAAATATGGAAGGATAGTTGTTCATTTTCCAACTGATTTCAAATTAAAGTTTAAAGAAAAAATAAAATTGATTTACCCTCTTTGAAAATGTCTATCCTAAAAGGAATTGTTCAACACAAAAAAAGAGAAGTATAGAAACAAAAAAAGACATAGAAAAACTAAAATCTTCTGTTAATGGTTTTTTAATTGGCACTTCTCTGATGAGAGAAAAAAATATAGAGAAAAAATTAAAAACCCTGGCTGAATAAATAAGTTAAATGGTAACTTTTTCCAAAAAGAGGATTGATCAAATTGCTAAAATAGCTGTCAGACTAAGGATCCATTCCTTAATTTCAACTACTCAGGCTGGTTCTGGTCATCCCACCACTTGTCTCTCTGCAGCAGACTTAATAGCAGCTCTTTTCTTTGGAATCATGAAATTCACCCCTGAAAATCCTAGAGATCCTAATAATGATGAGTTTATCCTTTCTAAAGGACACTCTGCTCCCTTGCTCTGGGCAGCTTATGCTGAAGCAGGTATCATCCCATTAGACAAATTAAAGACCTTGAGAAAATTTAAATCTCCTCTTGAAGGGCATCCAACGCCAAGAATGCCCTGGATCAAAGTAGCAACAGGTTCTCTTGGTCAGGGACTGGGAGCAGCTTTGGGTATGGCTCTGGCTAAAAAACAATTAATAAAACAAAAAACCAGATATTGTCCAAAAGTTTACTGCTTATTAGGAGATGGAGAATTAGCAGAGGGTTCTAATTGGGAAGCAGCAAATCTTGCCTCGCATTATCAGGTTGATAATCTCATTGCTATTGCTGATCTTAACAGACTTGGTCAATCTCAATCAACTATGTTTGGCCATAACTTAAATGCTTATCAAAAAAGATTTCAGGCTTTTGGCTGGCAAACAATTGTAATTGATGGTCATAATCTAAGACAGATAGTTAATGCTTTGGAAAAAGCAAGCCATAATAAAACAAAAAAGCCAATCATTATTTTAGCTAAAACTTTCAAGGGCAAAGGAGTTTCTTTTTTAGAAAACAAAGAGGGATGGCACGGCAAAGCCCTGAGCCAGGAACAATTAGAAAAAGCCCTGGTTGAACTAGGAGAAATGCCTTGTGTTAACACCAAAAAATTAATCAGCAAACCATCCCAAAAAATAAAAAAATCAGCTTCAGCAAATTTTAATTTAAAAATCAATTATAAAAAAGATGATTTGGTTGCTACCAGAGATGCTTTTGGCTCTGCTTTGGTTAAACTGGGCAAGAAAAATAAGGATATTGTTGTCATTGATGGTGATGTTAATAATTCAACCAGAACAGAACAATTTTTCCAACAATCTCCACAAAGGAGTTATCAATGTTTTATTGCTGAGCAGGCTATGGCTTCTCTTGCTCTTGGCTTTTCTTCTCAAGGATTTATCCCAGTGGCTGCTACTTTTGGAGCTTTCTGGACTCGCGCCCATGATTTTATTAGAATGGCCCAATATTCTCAGGCCAATATAAAATTTGTCGGTTCTCATGCTGGTGTTTCTATTGGTCAGGATGGCCCTTCTCAGATGGCTCTTGAAGATTTAGCTATGTTTAGGTCAATGCTTAACACTATTATTCTTTATCCCGCTGATGCAGTGAGTTCAGAAGCTTGCACCCAACTCATCATAAAACACAAAGGCATTAGTTATCTTAGAACAACCAGAGAAAAAACACCTCTTGTTTACACTAACAAAGAGGTTAAAAAATTCAAAATTGGAGGTTCCATCACAATTAAAAAATCTAACCAGGACAGAGCAACTGTTATCGCTGCTGGTATAACTGTCCACCAAGCGCTTAAAGCATACCAACAATTAAAAAAACAAAATATTAATATCAGAGTTATTGATGCTTATTCAATTAAACCGCTTGATAAAAGTTCTGTTCTCAAGGCAGCTAAAGAAACAGGAAAGATGATTGTGGTTGAGGATCATTATCAGGGTGGTTTAGGAGATGAGGTTGCCTCACTCTTAGTACAATCTAATCTCAAATCAAATCCAAAAATCAAACTTCTCTATGTCAACAAACTGCCAATGTCAGCCAATCCAGAACAACTTTTAAACTATGAAGAAATTGACAGTCGGGCGATAATTAGAGCTGTTAAGAATTAAATTATTAAGGATTAAATCAAAGAATTAATCAGTTCTTTTTGTTGTTTTGACCATTCTTTATCAGAATGGGTTCTTACATACTTTGCCCAGTATTTAATCATCCACTCTCTATCTTCTTTGTTCTTTTGCTTTAGCTCTTTTTGTTTATCCATCTCTTTCTATCAGGTCTTGGTAATATTTAATTTTTTCTGTTTAAAGACAGGGACAATAATTCCCTTAAAAGAAAAATAAAATTCAGTCTTGAAGATCTCTGCCAGCAGTTTCCTGTTTATCCTGTTTGTCATAGTAAATAGTTTCAATTATTCACTTATTAAAAATTATCAATTCTTTTAAGTAAATTTTATATGCTTCCTTTGCTTGATTATTTTTTTAAGTTGGTTTCCAAAAAATCATTAATTAAATCTGTTTTTTCAGACAATCCTCAGAGAGAGTTCTCAACATCTGAGGTTGTTTCTTTAATAGAAAAAGAAATGGAAAAGATTGAAAAGATTATTTGTGATACTTTCACTACTGCTGAAAAAAAGAAAAGACTCAAAAACAAAAAAGCCAAACTTCATAGAAAAGCCCTTTACTATCTTAATTCCCTATGTGAGGAAGGTTTTATTATTCTCACTAAAACCAGCAGTAAAGGTGAGAAATATTTTAAGCTTTTGCAGGAGCAGTCTTCTGTAGTTAAGCAGTTTCAAAGTGAAAAACTGGAAGTCAAAAACACTCTTGCCCGATTAGGGACTTTGAACAGGGCTAAGGATCCTTGGGTTAATAAGCTTGATTCTCTTTTAATAGAATGCAGTAAAGTTTCTGCTCTCCAACTAAAAAAGATTGTGCTCAGAGTTTCCAAATTGGTTAAGGATGTTATTGGCCTGAATGAGTTTGAATCTTTTTTAATCAAGCACAGCCCTTTTCAGGCGCAAAAGTGTTTAAGAGAGATTGAACAAACACTTTCTTCTCGTAATTCAGATATGAGGATTAATTTAATTTTTAAGCTTGAGAAAGCTAAAAAGGAGCATCTTAAAAATTTTTTTGAACAGTTTGAAAAAAAAGAAGGATTTGATTTAATTTTTGAAGGCACTCCCCAGCAAATAAATAATTTTCAGGATATAATCAAGTCTGTTTTAGTCAAGTTTAATCGCCTTTATTTTAAGAATTCTCTGACTCTTAATTCTCCTCTGATGATTGGCACTTATGGCCCTTATAGTTTCAATGATGAAGAGTGGTCTTTTTATAAGAGGAGTAATGATAAGCTCATTGTTATTCCTAATTCTGGACAGTCTGTTGGCTTGGATTGCCAATCTCTAACCAGAAAAGATTTTGTTGACCATCTCAAAACTGGGGCTAAAACTCTCTTTCAGGGTAATTTCAGTCAAAGAAAGCGTTATGATTCTTTTAATGATTTGGCTCTTATTAACAATTCAGAGATGGGGGAGGTCTTTTGCTTGTTTAATAATTATGTTAGGATTTGGAATTATGGTTTCAAAGCTGAGCAAGAGGACGGTTTTTTGGAAAAAGTAGAAGAAGCTAAGAGTTTTCTTACCAATTTCAGTTCTTCTGAAGAGACTGTCTATAAATCCTGTGGTATGCCTATCCGCTTTAAAATAAGGCTTTCCTGTTTAACTGAGGAAGAAGCCAAGAAGAATAATTTCAGCCAGAAAAATTTTGGTGACTTTCATATCAGCAATATTTCCAATCAAAGATTCTCTTTAAAGCATAATAGCAGTTTAAGGTATTTTAAGGAAAAAGAGAAGTTATTTTCTCTCCTTCACACTGATTTCTTATTGATTCACGCTCCGCCAGAAATAGAAATTGAAAGAGGGATTAAGGATATTATTTATCTTTTAGAAAATTTTTATTTCAAGTTTTTTTGTTATCAATTAAATAGTTTGAAAAAAGACAAGACCTTGAAGGAGTTTTTAGAATGATTAAAGGAAAGACTGCTATGGACGCTTGGAAAAAAACCCTTGATTTTATTATCAGCAAGGGCCAGGATTTTGTTGATGAGAATGGAAGGGTTTGCCGGGAGGCATTTAATCTTTGTGTTAAGATTGATCAGCCTCAAAAGGATATTGAAAAGCCCATTCTTCAACTTAAAAAACTCAAAGAGTTTGATTATCCTTCCTTGGAAGAGCTTAGAGAAACAACCCTTTCCAAGTATCCATCAGAATATTCCTACACTTATGGCCATCGTATTTTTAATTACAATTATTCTCTTGATCAGGTGGAAGAGTATATTATTCCCCTCTTAAAATCCTGTCCTCACAGCCGGAGAGCAGTCATTGTTCTTTTTAATCCAGAGAAGGATTCCTCAACTGTTAGGAGGGACACTCCGGGAATGATTTTTATTCATTTTAGGATAATTAATAACAAATTAACTGCAACCAGTTTTATCAGAAGTAATGATTATTTTTTTGGCTGGCCAGCTAACATTTACCAGGTTAATGTTCTCCAGAAAATAGTGGCTAAAAAGCTGGGAATTAATACAGGTTCATTATCTGTTATTTCCTCTTCAGCTCATTTATTCCAGGACCAGTTTGACTGGGTGAAGAAGATAGTTAAATAATAAAAAAGTTAAGAGCAGGAAAAAAAGTTATTAGAAAAAATTAATCTTTAGTTTGCATAAAATAATCTCTTTTCTTCCCAGGTTTTTGGGATTGTCTCTTGTTCTAAAACAGCATTTATAGGATGTTTGCGAATAATTTCAGCAACCCCAGGCAAACCTCTTTTTTTCAATATCTCTGCTCCAGCATCAGTATGATTCTTGTCTGTTTTATCAGATAATATTTTTCCAACATCATGAAGGAGACTGGCTACATCTAATAAATAAAGATTTATTTTTACACCTTGAGCCATGATTTTTTTACCAAGAAAAACAGCTACTTGATTAACTTTAAAAGAATGTCTTAAGACTCCTCCTTCAATCCCCTCTTCTTTAAGTATGTTTAATGCTTCTTTTCTGGTTACCATCTTTTTACGATTTAATAGATTGATTAACCCAGTTCAATTTTTTTTACTTCTTCTGTTTCTGTATCATAAAGAGTAAAACAAGGATTAATTTTTCTGCCCATTATCTCACCGCAACATACTAATAAGGTATTATCATTTGCTTTCCCTACTTTGTATTGGTGTAAATGTCCGTAAAAGATTACATCAAATCCCTTTAATCTCTTAGCTAATCTTTCTTTATGAGTAAAACCTATCTTTTTTCCATCAATTTCTAATTCCCCAAAATCCTTAAAAAATTTTATCCCTTTTTCTTTGCATTTATTAAGTATGCTTGGAGTTAAATCCCTGTCACTAAAAACAATCAATTGTTTTTTCTCTAAATCGCCAAGCTGTTTTATTATAAAAGGCGAGCAGATATCCCCGCAATTTATCACCAGTTCCACCTCATGATTATAATTTATTTTTTTAATCGCTTTTTCTAAATTCCAGATATTATCATGTATATCTGTAATAATAGCTATCTTCATTCTTAGTCGCCTTTATTGATTAAATCAACTGATTTTTTTATTTTCTCTGGTTTGTCAATCATGCTTTGAGGAAGATTATCCAGACTAAACCATTGAAATTCATCTGATTCATGATTAATTTTTAAGTTAGAGTTCTCTTCAATAGAAAGAGAATAGAAAAAATGGACATTTGAAACTATTCCTTTCTTAACTGCTTCTTCAAAAAAAAGAAATTTTAATCTCTCTGGTAATGTTTCTAGACCAATCTCTTCATTTATTTCTCTAACTGCGGCTTCAAGCAGTTGCTCTCCTGGTTCAACTTTTCCTCCGATGTTGCCCCAATCAAAACCAAACTTTTTCCTCTTCTCCTCATTTCTTTTTATCAATAAGATCTTAGATTGATCTTTATTAAAAACAAAGATAAATACTGCCAAACCAAAATACTTGCGAGGGTTTTCCATTTTTTAAATAGTGATGATTTAATTTATAAATTTTTCTCAAAACAAATAATTATCTTTAATTTCAACTCTTAATTTTCCTTTTTAATGGAGAGAACTAAGATAGGCTATGATGACAGTGTTCATTAAATAATATTGTTTGACTGGGTGAAGAAGATAGTTAAATGACAAAAAAATTAAATAGACAAGAATAAAAAGATTTCCGCTAACTCAAAAAATCCTAATCTGCCCTGATACTTTATTGGTTTTAGCTGTTTAACTTTATCAAGAATAAATCCATACACAGGGTGTTTGCTTTAGCAAGTTCAAATCTTAGAAAACAAATTTATTCATCTAAAAATTTTACACATTCTTTTAAAACTTCTTCTTTAAATATGGGGTTCAAATATCTATGATCTGCATTTTTTATAATTTTTAATTTCCCTATTTTAGAATTTTTTAATAATATTTTTGCGTCAGTAACAGGAATAATATTGTCTCTTTCACCATGTATTATTAAAATAGGTTTATTTAATTCTTTGATATTTTTTATAGGATCATATTTTTTATAATCTTCAATAAATGATTCTCTGATAAATATTCCTTCAAATAGTTTATATCTGTCTCCAATCTTTTCCAGAGTATCTATGTATTTGAGATAATTTGCCCGACCACTTATAAGTATTAATCCTTTAATGGCATCTTCTTTTGCAAAGGCTAAAGCAGTTATTACAGAAAAGCTATTTCCTACTAATATCAAATTATTTAGGGGAACCTCATTTATTTGGGCAAGGACAGATGAGATGTCTTCTAATTGTTTTGAAATTGTGGCCTCTTGCATTTTTCCCTCACTTTCTCCATGACCGGAGAAATCAAATTGTATTGTATTGAATTTATGTTTCGGTAAATTTTTTGCTAAGAAATGAATAGTTCTATTCTCTTTCTTTCCAGTATATGCATGTAAAATAAGTATTGTCTTATTTTTTGGTTTATCTGCTTTGTTTATCTCACATATTATGTTTTCATTATACTTATTTTTTATTATTTTTTTTATCATTCCCATTTTAATTCTTCGCTAGTTGTGTCTGATTTTTTACTAAAAGGATTTACCATATTTATATCTAAAAAATTTAAATATTTTGCTATTATTCTTTCTATACCAATTGCAAATCCGCCATGTTTTGGAACTCTCCCATTAAATAGATCTAAATAAGGAAGATATCTGGTTGAATCAATCCCTTCTTTTTTCATTTTTCTTATTAATTCTGATTTTGCTGTTGTTCTCATTCCTCCACTAGTTAATTCTAAACCTCTCACGATTAAAACATGATCGCTGATAAGAAACACCTTTCATTTTTTTATCCTCCTGAAATTTTTAAATTATTTTTCATCTCAATCAATTCCAAAAAACTCTTTGGTAACATTCTTAACTGTTCATTAATGATTCTTTCAGCTAAGAGATGAAGCCTTTTGTTGTTGGACTTGAGTAATTGTTTAAGGTTGAGTTGTTTATAATCAAGAATATCAATTAGAACCAGATGCTTGTCCTCAAACTGAATCTCTAAACCAGGAAAGTCTTTTTTGATTTGAAATAATTCTTCATAAGAAGCATTTTTAACAATTATTTTTTTATGGGCTTGAAGATATGCTTTTTTAATCTCTTTTTCCAGGTTTTTTGAATGCTTGAGTTCAATCTGACTCTTTTTCTTTTTCTCGGGTAAGAGAAGGAGACAGTCTCTTTTGGCAATAATTCCCAGGTTTGCTCCTGATTTTAGCTTATTTTGTTTCACCCACTTTTTTGGCAGAGTCATTATAAAGGAAGTATTATTTTTTAACAATTTTCTGGTCAGCATATTTCTAGTAATGAAAGCTTGAATATTAATCTTGTTTTCGAAAATTTCCTGAAGCGGTTCAGGATTTTACATTTTAATTAAGACTCATACTTTTTAGTTTATAATCAATTGTAGTTGTAGTAGGGACAACAATCCCCCACCTATTAATTTTATTCTTGCTTTTTTCCTTGTAATCGCCTTTTCCATTTTGACTCAGGCATTTCTGCAGAACTACCTGGATGAGTTTCCTCAAATCAAGGACTGCTGACAAGATCAGCAGTAGAATACTGCCAGCCAAGCTGACAGGCCAGGGAAGTCTGATAAACTCCAACTAAAGAAAAAATTTCTAAAAAAGAAAAACCCCAAACAAGAAAGAAAAACCACTTTAAGAAAAGAATTGTGGTTATGTCTTTTTTAATGCTCTTTTCAAATAACCAACATCCTCTATTTTCATCTTAAAGTAATCCAGACAATATTTGTCCACTTCAACTGTGTCTTTTCCAGCTATGAGCAGCCCCGGACTAATTGTTTTTCCATTGATTTGTCCATTTTTCATCCCTCTGGTCCCATCAACAAAGGTGCAGATAATGTTTCTCTTCAGGCAGTCATAAACATCTCCTACACAATCATGAATGTGCTGACCGTGTATTTTGATTGGTTCTTTTAATAATCCTACTAAGTTTTTCATGCCGCAGCTCAACCCCACCAGTGTGTGTTGTTTTAATCTAGTCACATTGATAATGCCCCAATTCATTATTCCTTTGGGTAAATAAGGATTTTTTAATTGCCTGCCTTGAAAATTTACTTTTCTCCGTGAATATTTTTTAAAATCTATTATTTTGATTTGAGGGAAGTATTTTTTTAATTCATACAACCCTGCTTGTTTAAACACCCATTTGGAAGTCTGGAATTTGACAGAAGAAGCATCTCCGATAATGATTTTTCCTTTGTAACCAATCTTTTTCAGATAATTTAATATTTCCTTCACATTCTTAGGATCTGTCACCACCCCTGTCTTTGGCGGAAAATAACTAACCATATTAACTTTTACCAGGATTGTTTCATATTTGAAAATTTCTTTTTCATT
>CAZPDB010000002.1:984-10653 GCA_964585285.1 uncultured Methanosarcinales archaeon | reverse complement strand
ATCTCCTAAAGATTCTCCATCTGGGTCCCTCATCTCCATTGCTTGTCTTAAAGTTAAATTAACAGAAGTTCCATTTCCAGCTCCAGGCAAACTTGCATTTGAAAATTTCTTTTTCAATCCCTAATTCTTTCAACATTGGCTGGACTTGGCTGTAATCCCTGCTCTTTCTAACCACTATTTTTTTAACTTTTTTTTCTTTTTTATCTCTCATTTTTTTACTCTATCTCATCTATCTTCTTATTCTGACATTGTTTTATAATTCTTCCCTTATTCCATAATCAGTTTTTGTTGCTTTAATAACTCCCATCTCTGCTCCGTAAGGCAGGTGCTCATTGACTCCTTTTATTCTTTCTATTTTTTCAAAACCAGCCCCTCTTAAACAATCAAACCAGAATTCTTCTGGCGAATAAAACTCTACTAATCCTCTTCTGGCATATTCTTGTTCTTGTTTTACACCATCCAGCACCTTTTTGGCCACTCCTTTTGATTCTCTTTTTTTGAGCAATGGCTTAAAATCTTTTTTGGTTTGTTTATAAAAATAATCCACTCCTTTTTGATGTCCTTTGCTTTGCAGGTCTTTTTTTGGGTCTATTAATGGAAATATTTCTTCCCCTATAATAACTTTTCCGCCCCTGGTAATGATTATCTCATTCTTATTTTCTGGATTTCTGCCCTGGATTAATCCTCCCTCAATTAAACTTTCCTCTCCCAGTTGAGTCTGTCCATCTTCCAGATGATAATATTCTGTTGTTTCATTTCTTTTGTCAACTATAGTGCCTCCATATTGCTGCAAGAAGTTCTTGATTCTTGTTTCACTGTATCTCATGTCTGCAAACCCTTCTCCCAGAATAAACACTCCTCCTGGTTTCAAAGCCTCATAGACTTGTCTGAGAAAATTAACTGTTTTCTTCTCGTAATTAGCAATGTGGTGCAGAGTTAATGTTGCTTCAATACAGTCAAAATATTTTTCTCCTATTCTCTCTTCTAATCCCAGTCCCTGATTAAAGTCTTGTTTCTCCAGGGCAATCTCTCCTGGTCCCATAGTTATTCTCTTAACTTCCTGCCAATAAGGCAACAATTCTTCTATTGTCTGGACTGCCTTATCCAGCACTTCCTGATTATAATCAAGAGCAACAATAAAGGTGTTTGTCCAGAGTTCATCCATAACTTGTTGATGATAAGTGTAAGGAGAAAAAGTCGGGCCCGGACCAAGAACTCCCAGTGTGAATCTTTTTTTCCTTCCTGCTTCCTGAATGATAATGTTCAGTACATGCTGGTGGATTTCCTCAAAGAATCTTCCTTTGAGGATAATCCTGTATGTTTCTACCAGGTTAGCAATATCGCGATGATTATTGGTTTGAATGTTCTGGTTATTTTCCATAAGAAAAGAGTGTTTTTACTTCTTATAAAGATGAGTTGTCTACTTTTATACAACAACCTTTTGTCTTTTTTTAGACAACAAGGGTTTATAAGTCAAAAAATTTATATAATCTAAAAATGATTGCCAGTCTTATGCCCAAAAAAGAAGAAGAGACTGTTCTGGTTAATCTTGGTTTGAGCAGGAATGAGGCTAAAGTCTATTTGTCTATGGTTTCGCTTGGTTTGGCTACTGCTGCTGAGATTGCCAAAAAATCCCAGATTCACCGCACTAATGCCTATGATGCTATTTCTAAACTGATTGAGTATGGTCTGGCTTCTCATATCCAGAAAAAGGACAAAAAATATTATGAAGCCACTGATCCTGAAAATCTTAAGTCTATCATCAAGGAGAAAGAGTCTGCTCTGGAATCAGTCCTGCCCAAGCTAAAATTAAATCAGGAGCTGGCTGTGCAAAAAGGCCAGGCCTGTGTTTTTGAAGGAGTTACTGCTTTCACCAGAATTCTTGATGGTTTTTTAAAACACAATGAGCCTATTCTTGTTTATGGTATTCCCAGGGTGGCTCCTGACATGATGAAACATTTTATTATGGGTTTTCATAAGCGAAGATTAGCTAAGGGAATTAAGATGCTGCACATTTATAATCACAAGGCCATGGACAGAATTAAGTTTCTTAATAAGATGAAACTAACTGAAGCCCGCTACCTGCCTAAAGATTATGAAAGCCAGGTCTCTACTAACATCTGCGGGGATGAAGTTGTTTTAGTTCTCTGGACTTCCACTCCCTGGACAGTGCAGATTAAGAACAAGCAGATTGCTGACGCCTACAAACAGTTCTTTAATGTTCTCTGGAATGATTCCCAAGTGCCTAAGTGATTATTTATAGAGAATATTAAGAAAAGTTTTTAAAAGAAGTTTAGCTAAAAGACTAAATGGTTAATAAATTTAAAAATTTAGACCAGCATTTTCTTCAAAATGAGATCATTCTCAAAAAGATAATTATCTCCGCAGAGTTAAACTCGACTGATGTGGTTTTAGAAATTGGTCCGGGAAAAGGAGTTTTAACTACTGAATTATCTAAAAGAGTTAAAAGGGTTATAGCTATTGAATTAGATAAAAATCTTAAACTATACTTAGACAAATTACCTCAAAGTGTTAAAGTTGTTTATGGCAATGCTTTGAAATTACTTGCCTCTTTTAAATTTAATAAAATCATTTCAAATATTCCTTACTCTATTTCAGAACCACTTTTTAAAAAATTATTAAAAATTAAATTTGATTTGGCTGTCTTTTTGATTGGTAAGAAATTTTATAGTCTCCATTTCAAAAACAGCAAATGGGCAATTATTAACCCTTTATTTTTTGAAATCAGAAAAATAATCGACGTTCCTAAAGAGGCGTTTATACCAAAACCAAGAGTAAGTTCTGTTCTCATCTCTCTAAAACCAAGAACCAGGTCTTTGAGCAAAATAGAAAAAATAACAAAAGAATTTGTGCTCCAGGATGATAAAAAAGTCAAAAATGCTCTAATTTTTTCATTAAAAAGAATAGAAAATTTAACTAAGAAGCAAGCCAAAAAGAAAATATCTGGATTGAAAGTTCCGGTTAAAACATTAGAAAAAATTGTGGATAATTTATCTAATGGGGAATTTAGTTTAATTTATCATGAAATATTAGAGAAATTCTCCTGATAATATCTTGTAGGCTAAATTTTCTGCTCTTCCATACTCTCCAAAAAGAATTGTATTTTTAATAGGATCCACATTTTTATAGCTTTTCTTTTTAAAGAATGTTTCTACTTGCAACCACCAGATATAACGAAGCGTGAACTCCCATTTATCTTTTTTAATCCCATATTTAGCGAATAATTTTTCTCCTAGATATGTTCCTGGGTATGGTCTGATTGGCTTAGGATCCCATTCCCCAACTGGTTTTTCTGTTAAACCAAGTATCTCTGTGTAATCAGGAGAATAAAAATTCATATGGAATAAATTAACAACTGGGATTTTTTCTTTTGTTTTTTCTACAGTCTCTTGCACATTATTGGTATCAATATTTTTGCTGATTGACGAAGCGATTCTTTGATCTTGAGTTTCCAATCCATACTCAATATAAATGCATCCACTTTCTGCTATTTTTTCAATGAGTTCCTCAGTCATAATATCTGGGCGTGACTGCTGTCCAAATAACAGATTTCTTTCCTTTAGTTGATCCAGTAGAATATACAATTGTTTTGAGGGCTTATTGAATAATTCATCTATAAAATATACGTATCTTCCTCCTTTTTCAACGATATAATCAAGTTCTCTTGCAGTTTGATTAGGATTTTTAGTCCTGAAATTACTTCTAAATCCCCATCTTAAACAGTAAATACAATCAAAAATACATCCTCTGGAGAATTCCAACACAAAACTAACTTTATTGTCTTTGATTAAATGTTTTTTAACTTCAGGTAACCAAGCATGCGGTTCATACTTATTTAAGTCTAACAAATCAAAAGATGGGAATAAGAGGGATTCCATATTTATTAGAGCAAATCCGTTTAGCGAATCTCTATATACTCCCTTTAAATCACCTCTTCCAGTTAGAATTGCTCTAAAAACAAGATCGCTTTCACCTTGGATTAAGATATCTGCCTCAGTTTGATTCTTAGTCCATACTGGATCAGTTGTACTATGCGGGCCAATTATTGCTACTTCTGATCTTAAACTTCGTTTAATTATCTTTGTTATCTCTCGTGGAATTGATAGATCAAGAGGAGGACAACGCCAAAAAAGATAAGTTGGTGCTGTTTCAACGATTACTAAATCAGGATTAAAATTGATCATTTCATTGATTAGGGTATCAAGTGAAGAATCATTAGCATAAGCATCATAAATCTTAACTTCAGCAAGATCACTAATTGAAGCAGCTATATAAGTTAATTCTAAGGGGATAGATTTGGGTGGTCTTATAGATGCAGTGGTATATCTAATATTGTGTAAATTCCAATTTGGGTTAATTAAAGCTACTTTTTTCATCTTTTTCTCACCAAATAATCGCCTAATACTAAATAATCTAAACCAGAGGAAAAAAAAGTTTTAATAGCATCTCGTGGAGTACAAACAATAGGTTCCCCTTTTATATTAAATGAAGTATTCAAAATTGCTGGACTCCCTGTTAAGTTATAGAATTCGTTTAGAAGGTTCCAATATCTTAAATTTACCTTTTTTGAAACAGTTTGTGGTCTTGTTGTCCCATCAACATGAACAACCCCCTGGAACTTTTCTTTCATCTTATTTAAAGCTTCAAAACTAATAGTCATGTAAGGGGAGTCCTTAGCTCCCATAAGAAATTCTTTCGTGGAATCTTCTAAAATACTCGGTGCAAAAGGTCTCCAATTCTCTCTAAATTTAACTCTATTATTTACAATATCTTTAACATTTTTTAACATAGGATTGGCTAATATACTTCTATTTCCAAGAGCTCTTGGACCAGCTTCCATTCCGCCTTGGAACCATCCTACCAAATAACCTTTTGCCAATAGTTCCGCAACTTTTTTCTCAATGTTGTTATAATATTTAGAGTAAATTCCACACCTATCTAATTCTTTTCTTATCTCTTTATCACTAAATGAAGGTCCAAAATAAACATTTGTAAATTCAATTTTCTCCAATCTTGCACTATATATTGCTGCTCCTAGAGCTGCCCCTGCATCGTGTGCAATAGGTTGTACAAAGAGATTATGGACTTGTTGGTTCTGTAATAATTTTCCGTTCATAACACAATTAAGTCCAACACCTCCAGCTATGCAAATATCATGGAGTCCAGTTTCTTTTATAGCCCATTCTACTAATCTAATGACAATTTCTTCTAATGCTTTTTGACCAGCTGCTGCTAAATTAACATAATCACGATCAAATTTAACTTCTCTAATTTTTTCCCCATTTTTGTTTATAAACTTTGATTTTTGATTTGGACCACAGGTTATTTTAGAAAATTGCTCAAACCAATATTTTTTTATTTGAGATTGTTCATCAAAATCTTTTTGCATATCAATATTAGCTAGATTTCTTAGTCTTATGATCCCATCAGACACTTCAAAAAAATCAGTCCATTTAAAGTTAGGGTTTCCATAAGAAGCAAGTCCCATGGTTTTTCCTGGCTCGTCTGATTCGAGTCCAATGAAATCTGTAAGTGATTCATAAAAATATCCTAAAGATTCTCTACTGTTCATCTCCCTTAATTTTTCAAGAGATCCATTATCAGCTTTCCATATTGTTGTTGAAGCAAGTTCTCCTTGTCCATCAAGCACCAATACAACTGATTGGTCAAATGTGGAACAAGAATACGCACTTATTGCATGAGCTAAATGATGATCAATAAAATCTATTTTAATATTACCCAAAGATCCGAATATTTCTGGAGGAAATAATGCTTTTGATAATTCATCTTGGGATACTTCCCACTTCTCTCCTTTTAAATGAGCAGATAAAGGCATATCCCAATAAACTGCTATTTTATCAAGATCTCTAGGATTCAGGTTAGCTTTTGATAAACAATAGTGAGTAGCATGAACTGGAAAGCAATTGTATCCATGTTTTCTTCTGGAAAATCTCTCCTCTTCTGCCATAGCTATTATTTTTCCATCAATGATTAAAACAGCAGCAGCATCATGCAAAGGAAGGACATTGGTATTTGGGAAATATTCATGTAAATTATTCCATCCAGATATACCCAAAACCTTAATTTTCATCACCTCCCTCCTTTATATCTGTGCTTACTAGCAACGCTCTCCTAAAATATTTTGGGAGGCTGCCGATTAAAGAGAGGAATTCTTTTGCCGAGAGAGGTTGTTTTTCTTTTTTTCTTTTACACAAAAGAAAGATGCTCTTAACTCCCTGAAAATTCTCTGGAGACCATGCTTCTTGAATATCAAGATCCCACCAGGTATTTTCAACTCTTGGGAAATACTCTTCTTCTATTGCGCTTAAAATTTCTTCTTCAATAACATAACTAACCTCTTTAAACAAATCCTCAATTGAAACTACATAGAATGGTTTATTTTGTCTTGAGTCTCGTTTTTGTTTATACTCTAAGTTAGGTGTATTCATAATATCTGGGAATGCTTCTTTCACAGCTATGTAGGGATCTTTTATTCCCCAATGCATCATTACATAACCCCCAACTGAATTATTAGATAGACATAGATTTACAAACTCTCTTATATTAACATTATTGTCTAATGCATCGATAGGCCAAATTAAATCAAAGTGCTCATCTTTTACAACATCCCCTATAAAAATTCCATAGAATCTATCTAGAGACGCTTTATGTAATTCAACTGCTGAAGTTTTTTGTCTAATTAGAGCATATCTTTTTGGATTAAGCCAAGGAAGAACAGAAGGATTGGAAAGCTTTGCTCCAGTTCTAAATGTATTAATACAATGATAACCAGGTGTTGTATCAAAGAGTATGTTTTCATCTAGTATCTTTTTCGATTCAGGTTTAATACTTGCAGAGATCTGAGTATAAATCTTTTTGAACTGGTCCTTATCGAGTAGATTATTCGGATTAAGGATTGGGTGATTATGATCACCTGCAATATATTCTCTAAATCTTGATATATTAAAAAATTTTACAAAAGTATCATAATCCAAATGTTTTATTCCCTGAAGTTTAAGATCGCATAGAGCAATAGCTCTTTCATCAATATCAAAACCAACTACCCTAGTGATTTGAGGTGCTGATAGAAAAGATAGTAGGTGATCTCCACTTCCAATCACTTGAAGTATTGTTTTAATTGGTAATGATTCAACAATTCTTGTTGTTATATCACAAGGATCATCAGCCCATCCAAATTCATATTGTAAAACCATTTTAGCACCATTTCCCAAAATATTTTATAATTAGTCTTCCATTTTTACTAACTCTTTCAATAGGAAAATTTGGTTCGTAATCAGGAATAATTTGCTTTAAATTCTTAATAGAATAGGGAGTTTCAATCCAGATATGGTCATCATTGATTTCAAGAACTCTACTATCAATACCAATCTCACATTTAGCAACTTTATATTTTGGCACAAGTCTCCCACTTGTCGAATCAGCCAATTCTACTTTTAAATCAAGACCTTTTGAAATAGTGGTCCTAAGATGAGAGCTTCCTTTAATTGGATCGCAATGAAAAAGTAAGTAAATCTCTCCGCCTGCTTTATAGACCTTTCTATATAAGTTAAGCAAAGTCTGTGAATCATCATTTATGTCCCTCAGTAAAACTGTCTGAGTATAAACTGTAACTTGTTTTTTAAATAAATTTTCAATACATCTTTGGGTGTGTATATCAATCTCATCAGGATGATTCATGTGAGCTCCAATTTCAAATCTTTTACCAGCATCTTGAACTTTTGCAACAAGTTCGTAAAAAGCTTCATCAAATTTTAAAGGATTGTATAAGATCATCCGTGTTCCAACTCGGATAGAATCCACTGTTTCTATTTCCATCAATTTTGAAACAACTTTTTTTAATCTAGGAAAGTTCAACAAAGGATCCCCACCAGTAATTAAAATATATTTTATTTCTGGATGAGTTTTGATGTAATTCATTGCCTGGTCTATTTCTTCATCACTCATAGAGCCACCAAAATCCCTACCCCTTAGAAAACAATAGCGACAGAAACATGGGCAATTCATTGTAGGAGTTAATATCGCTCGGTCCGAATAACCCCTTTCTAATCCTTTAATAGGTGAGGTTCTCGATTTATAAATAGGATCTTGTTTTAAACTCAATGCTTCAATCGGGGAAGGAACAAATTGATTAAAGATGGCTTTAGAATTTTTAGCCAGGGTGATTAATCTCTCATTTAATCTTCCAGGAAAATCTCTAAGAACTTTTTCTAAGTCCTCCTTTTCTTTTTCTGTTAATTCCCAATGAAATTCGTTTACAAGATCTTCTACAATCTTAAATTGTTTAACCATTTTATTCCTCGCTTATTTCGGATTCTGGAATTTTATAGACTTCAAAAGCTTCGACAAATTTACCTATACCAGAAACAACACCCCTATATTGATTTAAACCTTCAAACATTGAAATAAAATTTTTATAGGCATTCTGTGAAGTGTATAACTCCATGGCTTGTTTCTTTTTTCCCATAAAGTCTGTGATGTTAATAAATAAGGCAGGTGAAATAATCGGTGTCCATATCTCATACCCAAGGATAGTATCAATAGAAACTGGTTTTTGTTCTGGATCTAATAAAAAATTTGATCCACTAAGATAAGAATAGCATTCCATTGCCGCCTGGTTTAAAAAAGAATGATCTGTATCTTGTTCATTTGCATGAGGCAAGATAATTACCGAAGGGGAGGATTCTCTAATTAAGTTTAATAATATCTTTAATAAGTTTTCACTTTTATTTAAAGACCTTCCCTTTCCTTGGTTTAAAAAATGGAGGTTATTAAATCCCATAAACTTTTTTACTTGTTCTATTTCCTTAACTCTTTCTTTTTCCGGAGTTGTTAAATAAGCAATGTTTACATCATTCCCCTTTGCTATTAATTTCGCCAGGTAGCCTCCACAACCTATTATTTCATCATCTGGGTGCGGTGCAAAAATTAAATATTTTAATACCATTTTATTTATCCCCCGAGTGATTGATTCTATTATTTTTATGTGCTCCTAGAATATCAAATAACCCTTGTGCATAATATCCAGTAGCAAATGCCACCATCCAAGCAGACATAAAGACTGCAGGTAGAATGCCCTTTTTTTTACTTACATCAATGAATAACAAAGGCAAAGCTATAGCTCTAGTTGCATCATAGAGAATGCTTCCTGGAAAAGTTTTCTGACCTCCATATATAAAACAAGGTTTAGTGGCTCCTTTTCTAATTCCTTCATAGTACCCTGCACCATAATAAAAAGAACTTTTTAGATCTGAACAAATTGATAGCTCGTCATGATCAATAATTGCTTCTGGGATATACTCAATTGGCAATTCTGCTTTTTTTACTCTCTGATCAAATTCATGATCCTCTGTCCAAAATATATCTTCATCAAAATAATAACCCCCAACATAATCCTTTATGCTTTTATTAAAGGCCAGGGGAGGTGCATAAGCATTTATTAGGTCTGTTATGTGATATTCTCTTGATAAAGCAACAATTCTTCCAACTAATGAAGAGTGGTTGAATAAAACTCTCCCTTTAGATAAATGCGCTCTACTCAAACCATCATATAATTTTTTGATAGTCCCTTTCCGGAATGTACAATCTGCATCCATTAATAGAACTTTATCATATTTGCTTGCTTTTATT
>CAZPDB010000002.1:0-974 GCA_964585285.1 uncultured Methanosarcinales archaeon | reverse complement strand
TGTCTATTTCAAGAGTTTTGACATTTAAATTACCCACAATTTCCCTAATTTGGGGTGTTGGGGTATTTAAGACAACTATTGTTTCAACATTTTCGTCAATAGTTTCAATACATTTTTTTATCCTTACATCATCTTTAACCCGTATAATTATTGACATATCCATTTTCTTAAATTAACTTTTTGTTATGGTAATCAGATTAATATCTAATTCTATAAACTTCCTATCTTTTTTACCAATAGATCTTAATCCAGAATAATATTTTTCTAAATCAGAAGAAATTTTTTTAAATGCATTAAGTTCTAGTCCAAAATAAAATTGACATAAAGATAAGAAATGGTGTTTATTTTCAAAAACAATCTTTGTTCTTAAGGTCTCCTGAGTAAACTTAGCAGCTTCTTCTTTTAGGATATTGACTAATATCCTTGAGGATGGGTGATTGATTAATTCTCTAGAATGTACCTTTTGATGAAACTGAGTCATCATCTCTGTGTATTCTCCACTAACCGAATTTAAGATCATATACAAGTTACCTTTTGGCTCAAGCAGATCTATCATTCTCAAAACTTCTCTCTTCCATTGATTAGTTGGTATATAATAAAGGAAATGGGATACTAATATCCTATCAAATGATTTACTTAAGGATATATCTTCCCATTTACCTTTTACTACATTAATTCCAAGAGATTGAAGAAAATAGATATTATCTGGTCTGAATTCAACAGCGTAAACTTCATCAAAGTAGGGCATAAGTTTTTGAGTTATAGTTCCATCTCCTGCCCCAATATCTAATAGAGATGTGAAAGTATTAGAACCAAAAGAACTAATTAATTTTTCAGTTATAACTTCTGTTTCATTAGAACTCCTTCTAAAAAGGTCAAATAAAATACCATATATAACTTGATTATTTTCTAGTAAAGTATCTTCAACCATTTTAATAATCACCTTCTAATGATGTGTTTAGACTACTATTGAG
>CAZPDB010000001.1:54310-74106 GCA_964585285.1 uncultured Methanosarcinales archaeon | reverse complement strand
CTATTATTGGGTAAATCAGGACTGGTTTAAAAAAGTTTCTAACTTATAAGGATAAAAAACTTGGTTATATTAATCTTAATCAGAATTGTTCTTAGCTGAAATAGTGCTTTATATGATAGAAAACTAATCTTTTATATAATCTCTTATAGCTGGGAAGATTTCTTCTTTAACATAAGGCTCAATTTTTTCCCAGCCTTTTTTTATTAAGTAAGCCAAAGCTATCACTCCCAGCATTTTCATAGCTCTGCCTCCTGCAGCTGTTAAGTCATTATTCACCCATTCAGCCATGGTCTTGCTTGTCATTGCTGTATTATACAGCCCTTGTGCGCATTGCCAGGATTTATCAGTCATTCCCAGTAAAGCTATTGATGCACCTCCTAACTTGCTTTTTTTATCATCATCTGCTGTCAAGCCTATCATGATAGAAGAACCATAAGCCAGGTAAGGAAAAAGATTGGCTGTTTCCTTGAAGGGATTAATCATTAAGTAGGTTAATCCTGCTGTTATTAATGAATTAGTTCCAGTCTGATGAAATTTTTTTATAATACCTCCCAAATCTAATTTTTGGTTTTGTTGCTTTGTTTCATCTTCTTCAATAGAAAGATCATTCTCTAGATTGTTTTCATCCCGGGTTCTGTTTCTTGCTGTTTCAGTTTGATTATCTTCTAAGTTTACCATAATCTCTTTTTAGAAATCCTTCTTCTTTTATAAATATTTCGTTTGTAACGACTATACAATAGAAAAATGATTTAAAGAAAAAATTGCTCTTTGCATTAGTTTTATGGACCAGCTGGGAATCGAACCCAGAGTCTTCCGCCAGCCAAGCGGATGTCATACCATTAGACCACTGGCCCGCTCTCTGCATCCAGAATTTCTTTGGTCTTTAAAAAGGTTGTCTCCCAGGAATACCCAGCTAGAACTGTTTCTCTTGCTTTTTTCCCCATCTCTTCTCTTAATGCTGGGTGGGTAATAAGGAGTTCCAGTTTTTTGAATAGTTCATAAGATTTTCTTTTCCTGAATAAAAATCCATTTTTTCCTTCTTTTAAATAATATTTCACAAAGCCTACTGGTGTGCAGACCACTGGCACTCCACAGGCCATAGCCTCCAGTGTGGTTAGGGAGGTAGTTTCTGTTAATGAAGACAAAACATAAATATCCATAGCTTGAACATAAGGTGCCACTCTTTCTTTTTGTCCTGCCATAATTATATGGGGATGTTTCTTGGCTTGCTCTTTTATTGATTTTAATCCCTCTCCGACTACCAGTAGTTTGAGGTGTTTAATCTTTTTTTCCAGACGGTAAAAAGCCCTGAATAGAGTAGGCAAATCTTTTTCTCTGCCCAACCTGCCGTGAAATCCAATGATCAGGTCAGCTGGGTTCAATCCTATTCTTTTTTTGGCTGCTGCTTTTATAGCTGGAGGTGAAAATTCATTGGTGTCCACTCCTAACGGAACTGTTTTGGTCTTAGTAGTGATTTTATTCCATCGCAGCATATCTCCCACTTCTTCAAAGGGCACTAATAATAGATGGCATTTATTGTAAAAGTAGCTGACTATCTTTTTAGAGAGTTTAATCATTAATTTTTTGAAAATAAGATGGTTAGGCAGGCTTTTAATCACTAATTCCCATTCAATATTGTGGATATAAGAGATAACTTTTTTCTTTAACCTTTTAGCTAGGTGAATAGTCACTGCTCCGATTGGTCCGATTGTTTGGTTAAAGATAATGTCTGCTTTTTTGATTTCTTGTTTTATTACTTTTCTTAAGGGCCTGGCTATGGGCAAGTCAGATATGGTTAAAAAAAGGGGCAGTCTAATTACTTTTACTCCTGACCAGCCTTCAAATTCGCCAGCAAAGTCCGGAGCCAGCACAGTGATGTTGTAATATTCTTTTAAAAAAGGGATAATTTCCAAGAGAAATCTGGCTATACCATCCCATCTTGGCAAAAAGTTATCTGTGGTTATGAGCAGATTTTTTTTCTCTTTAGTCTCCAGTTCAGTTTTTACTTCTTCTCTCATTTTTTATTTCTTTTGATTATCTTTTATATTTAATTTATAATTTTTAGTTTTTACTTTTTAGTTTTTAATTTCTAATCTTTAATTTCTGTTTGTTTGAAAGTTTATTTTCAGTAGATGCGATAAAAGCTTTCAGCATATTTTTTGCGGATGACAAACCCATTTAGTATGGCTTTGATAATCATAAAAGGATAGAGTTGATAGATAGAAAGTTTTTGGCTCTTGAAAAAAGAAATGGCTTTCTTTTTTAGCTCAAATGTTTTGGAAACATCCACATAAAGTCTTGGTCTGTCCCTGCCCCTGATGTTAAAGGGGTTCCAGACTTCAAAAGAATAAACTTCTCCATTATAATTTATCTCTCTCAAAAGTTTGAGTACTAGGGTGTTGACCTGTTTGTGGTCAGGATGAGGATCATCATAAGAGTGAACAAATATTTTTGTTGGTTCATTTTCTTTGATAATTTTTCTAATCTTCTTTTTCAGATTTTTTTTCTCAAATCCTTCTCTGAATTTCATTTCTTGCAGGTTCAGAAAATAAGTTTTTTTATATCCTACTGTTTGTCCTGCTTTTATTGATTCTTTTTTTCGCATCTCTATAGTTGTTTCTTTTTGCAGCCAAGGGTGACTGCCCTCCCCATAAGAAAAGACCACTACCTGGACATTTTTTCCTTGGCTGGCATATTTGGCTATTGTTGCTCCTGGGCCAAGAATCTCATCATCTGGGTGAGCGCAAAAGACAAGGATGTTTTCTGCCATAGAAATCCAGTAATGACTCTGGTTAATAAGTGTTTCTAAAATTTTTTATTTGTTCATTAAAAAGAAAAATATTAGTTAAAAAGAAAAAAAGCGGAGGAGGGGATTTTCGTGAACTAAGAGATTTCACAAGACAGGAAATCTCTGATTTTCTCTTCGAACCCCTGAATAAGCGGTGTCAGCTAATCATTGCTTTAATCTTTTTTATTTTCATTAAAGCTCAGCACACCTGCAGCCGCTCCCCTTAGGCCGCTTGGGCACCTCCGCTTGCAGTAAGTACATCATAACCTGTTGTTTTTAAAGTTTTCTTTGATTTAATGCTCTTTAGAAAAATTTAGCAGCTTAATAAAGAAACTTTTTTAAAATCCTCTTCCTCTCAGCCTTTTATGGGCCTGTAGCCTAGTCTGGATATTGCAAATTCAGGGATTGGATTTGCTTTAAGGCAAATAAGGCACCAGCCTTCTAAGCTGGGGATCGGGGGTTCGAATCCCTCCAGGCCCATTCTTTTTTTAGAATTTTTTTATGTTTGTCTTATGGTCTTAAGTTTAAGGCAGCCAGCTTTTGGGATTCTTAATCTTATCTGGGAGATATTCAGTCATCACACTATTTAATCCTCTTGAAGCCAGTGCTTGTTGTTCTGCTCTTATTTTCATCTTCAATAATTGGGAAAGGTTTTTCTGCCATTCTTTGTAGTGTTGAACAAAAGGGTCATTTTTCAGGCCATCTTTTATTCTTTTTATGTCTACTTCTTTTAGCGGATGGGTCGGTAGATTATATTCTTCTATGTCTTTGGCTGTTATGCCAAAAAATTTTGCTTCTGGCACGCAGAAATATTTATTGATATGGGCTGCATTTCCAGAACCAACTTTCAGTGTTCTGTAGATGTTCAGCCATCCATATGGGTCACCGTCTGTAAAAGTATAAACTGGTATTTTTTGGCTCTCACTTAATCTTCTCAAGAATCTTCTCAAAGCTCTGGTTGGCACTCCTCCCATACTTACCAGGATACAATTAGTTTTTTTCCAATAATTGTGCTTGACTAATCTTTGAAACATACCTGCTGTTTCTATGGCTAAAATGAAATTAGCTTGGGTTTGGAATCGCAGGTGTTCAACAGAGATAGGCACTGAATAAGCTCCACTACCGAATTTTGTGCAGTCAATTTTTATTTCCTTTCCTGTGTCCCTGTCTTTATCAATCACTTTTAGTTTTCCTGCTATTTCTCCTCCTTTTTCTTCTGGGATGAATCCCAGCTGTTCCCTGTTAACCATGAACATGGCTTCAATATCATCCATGACTGCGTCTGATTCTGTTTGTTCTTTGAATCTTGCTTCTCCCCAATTTTTGCTGATATAATAAGCTTCTCTTTTTGAGGCAATATCATCTGTTTCTATAATTTCTTTGGAAAAAGAGGTTAGGTGTAGTGTTTGGGCAAAGGATTTGACTGTTGAAGCAGCTAAGGTCCTTTTTTTGAATTTGCCCAATAATTCAAAATATCCATCTTTTGAGTCGTATTTTACATTAGAAAGTGATCTCAGAGGCATTTTTAGTTCTGGAGCTTTTTTCTTGGTTACCTTATTTTTTATTTCTTCAGCTAAACTTATTATCTTCTTTATCGCTTTTTTCTCTTTTTTGTTTTTGTTCTTTATTTTTTTTGTTTTCATTTTTTTGTTTTCCTTTTTTTATTTAGCCTCTATTTTTTTTATTCTCTTGCCTCTTTTCTTGGGTTTCTCTTCTTTCTCATATTTTTTTCTTTTCTTTCTCTCCCCCTACTTTATCCTCCTCTCCCTTGTCCTCTTCTACTTTATCCTCTTCTACTTTATCCTCCTCTACTTTATCCTCTTCTACTTTATCCTCCTCTACTTTATCCTCCTCTACTTTATCCTCTTCTATTTTATTCTCCTCCTACTTTATCCTCTTCTACTTTCTTTCCACCCTGTTCTTTTTTTTCTTTTTCTTTGCCTTTTTTTTCTTCCTTCCCCTCTTCATTGATCTCTTTTTTCTTACTTTTTTCTTCTTCACCAATCTTAGCAAATTCTTCATCATACTCAAGGTTTTCTTTTTCTATCTTTTCTATTTTCCCTCTTTTCTTTTCTAAGATTTTTTTGAGGTTTTCTGTGAGTTGCACTTCTTCTTTTTCCTTAAGATCCAGTATTTTTTTCAGGGTAGAGCTTATATGCGGGATATAGGTGGTAATATAATCTCTTTTCTTGCTTTCTTCAAAGATTCTTCTTTTCTTTTTTACATATACTGCTAATTTTCTGCCGCACTCTTGTAAGGCCAGCTTGATTTCCTTGATTATCTCTGGGTAGTGGGCTATGGCTTCTTTGCTTTCTGAGGTAAAAGGCACCCAGACTGAGGCCATATGCACCAGGATAACCATTGGTCCCTGGGGCAGGGCCCCTGAGCTTTGTGATAATCCGTATGATCTCCAGGTGGTTCTGATCACTGCCTTGTTGATTGCTCCTGCTCCCTGCTGATAAAGCAGGGGCACTCGGTTGGCAAACCTTAATAATTCAGCTGTGCCTTCCTTTTCCAGTTCTCCTCCGTAGGCTATTCCTGCTTCTATGATAAAAGGATTGCCTCTGTAAACCGCTGCTGGTCTGGTGGTGGTAATAAAATATTCTGCTTTAATTTCCTTTTTCAGTCCTTTCTCTAATAATTCTTGGCCAATTGGAGAAATGCAGTCTGAGGGCGGTGCCATCAGTTTTGTTTTCCTTATCCCTTCCAAGAGTTTTTCTGCCATTTCTCTGGACATCTTCCCTGGCTTAACTGTGGGTAAGATAGCAGCGTTTTCACAGATTTGTTTGGCTGTGCCGCTGCCCACTCTTGAAAACTCATGAGTCAAAAAACTCTGCAGTGTTCTTGAAGAAGCTGTTTTTAGCATTTTAATCAGCATGCCTAATTCTACTCCATAAGGATGTGGTTTTATCTCTTTTGGTTCTTCTGGCAGTTTTTCTGTTGCTCTGGGGAATATTATCTGTTCTGCTTTTGGGCTGGTGTAAATGATTGTGGCGTGAGGGTTAACTATTGATGTTTGTTTGAGATATTTGTCTACGCTTTGCCCTCCTTTTTGATAGGTCCCTTCTAGTTCCAGCTCTATTCTCACCCCTCTTTCTTTTGACCATTCTTTAGTCTCATCATTTAATATTTCTGGTTCATTTTTTTGGGTGTTAATGTGCAGTTCATAAAGATGTGCTGGCTGTCCTGCTTCAGTTTTAGAGAGTATTTTAGCTGGTTTGCCTGTGGTTAGTTGTGAATAGAGTACTACTGCGCTGATTCCAATTCCTTGTTGTCCTCTTGATTGTTTTAAGCGGTGAAATTTGGAACCGTAAAGTAATTTGGCAAATATTTTTGGTATTTGTGCTTTGACAATGCCCGGTCCATTATCTTCTATTACCATTCTGAAACGGTCATTGCCTAAGTCAATTAGTTCTACTGAAATGTCTGGCATCACATCTGCTTCTTCACACGCATCCAAAGAATTATCAACTGCTTCCTTTACTGCTGTTAACAAGGCTTTTTTTTTATTATCAAACCCTAATAAGTGCCTGTTTTTTTCAAAGAATTCAGCAATGCTGATCTCTCTTTGTTTTTTAGCTAATTTTTCTGCTACACCCATTAATTTTCCTGCCTCTTCTTTTTGTTTTAAAATCTTTCTATTTTTTTGGTTAATAAAGAATATATTTCAGCTTACTAAGCACTACTTTTTCTTTTTACTAGTTTTCTTTCTCTATCTTTTCTATTTTCCCTCTTTCTTTTTAATCATATTTTCTTACTCCTCATTGTTCTTACTTTTTCTGTTTCTTCTACTCCCCTTAACTCCTTCTTTACTCTGCTGGTCATTCTTTTTTTTTATTAATTCTTTTTCTGGAAAATGTGCTTTTGCCAGTTCTTTTTTTAACCAGGCATAGACATTTGTGTGGGGACTGCCTTGCAGCAGTTTTTCTATTGCCTGTTTGGTCAAATAAACTTCTTCTACTTGACCAATAACTGAGATGGTTTTTCCAAAAACGCAGATAAAAGAGTCTGTCATCTCTTCTAATGTTCTTCTGCTTTTTCCTTTTTGACCAATCACTCTTCCTTTTAGCCTAATCTCCTCTTTTTTTGTGTTAGCATAATCAGAGATTCTTATTATTTCAAGGTAATAATCTGGTTTTAAGAGAAACAGGGCCACTTCTGGATTGAATCCTCTGGCAATTGCCTTAATAATTTCCTTAACAGTAAAGAGTTTCAGTGAATCAGAACCAAAAAGTATCACTTCTCCTTCTTTAGAATCAACTTGTATTTTTATTCCTGTGGTCACTTCAATTGTTTTTTTTATTTCTCCTTTTTTTCCTATCAGCACTGCTATCCTTGATTTGGGTATTTTCAGTTGATAAGAATATTCTTCTTGTCCTGATTTTCCTCTGGCTGCCTGATTCGCCTTCTTTTCATTCAGGCCTTTCTTCTGGATTATCCTTTCCTCTTCTTCTTTCTGCTCTCCTTGCTTTTGTTTTTCTTTTGTTTCTTTATCCTCAACCATAAAAAAGAAAGAATCAGGGTTAGTTAAAAAGATTTTCTTTTTTTACGCCTTTTCAGGTTTTGCTGATTAAGAAATTTTTTCCTATCCTTTTTCCTGTAATAATAAGAATAAAAAAATAAATTTTTTAATTATCTCTTAGAAACTGATTTCATATTAGACCAGGCCATCTCAAAGAGCCCTTCCAAAGCTGAAGCAAAAAAGGGTGTGTTGACCCAAATCCCAATATCATAAGTTGGGTGTACTTCCTGATCATCCAAGACCATAAAAGTTATTTCTTTGCCATCAACCACACAGAATCTTGCTTTGAGGTCAGGTGAATGTCTTACTTCCACATTATTAGGCAAGCCCTTTAGCAGAGGTTTAGCCTCTTTTCCTACTGGAGCAGCGATTCTTATTTTTACTCCTTTCTTTTTCATTTTTTCAAATAATGGTTTGAAACCTTCTATTTTTCTTAGTAATCCTTGTGTTGTTGTCATCAAGGTCACTGATTCTTCAGCTCCTCTGATAGAAGTTTCCAGATGGTTGTAAAGATTGTGTCTGCCTTTAAGAGAACCAGAAAGTTCTGTTGGTTCAACTAATTCAATCCCCTGAGTGTGTAAGGAATTTAATTCATTCAAAAGTTCTGTTCCTTTCAGTTCTTCTAATCTGTTTATTTTCGTTTCTGCCTCTTTTTTCATATTCTTTTTCACTCTTTCTACTACTTCTGCTGGAGGCACAGCTATATACTTAATCGGTTTGCCTAACTTCATAATAATAAACCCTTTTTTCTCTAGGCTTTCCAGAACATCATAGCTTCTGCTTCTTGGTACTGTGGCAATATCAGATAACTCTCCTGCTGTAGAAACTCCTCTACTTAATAGAGCTGTCCATATTTTTACCTCATATAAGTTTAAGGAAAAATATCTTCTTAGTTTGTTTAACAGTTCTTCTTTGACAATCATTTTGCCTCCCCCTTTTTTTTATCAATTTTTAAAATCAGCTTTTGTCTTCCTTTATCTTTGATTTTCGATTTTTTAACTCCTCTTTGGTTAAAAGCTGATTTGTTCTAAGGGAGTAATAAAAGAGGTTATATTAAAATGTTTTGGTTTTTTTATTTTTTTGATTTTTTAATTCTATTTTTGTTTTAAAGAAGGGGGATTTATAAAGATTTAGGTGGAGATACTTATACTTTTCAATAATTAGTGTTCAATACTACTTTTCTCCTCTATCTTTTCTGTTTTTTTTATTCTTTATTTATTCTGCCTCTATCCCACTATCACTCCCTACCTCACTATCTCAATCTATCTGTCCTGATCTCCTATTTTATTTTATATCTTAGCAAGGCTCCGGCTCCTCCCAACCCAGCTAGTTTTTCTCCAGCCTCGTGTTCTGCTGAAATAAGATGCACCTCTCCTCCTCTTTTTTCTGTTTGCCTCATCAATGCATCCACTTCTTGAAATCGCTTTTTCTCTTTCATCTCTTTTAGAAAAGAACTGGTCAGGAGCAAAGTTTTAATTGCTCCCATTTCTCCTGCTGTTTTAACTTCTTCCCAACCATATACTGCCAGCCCGCCTTTGGATATTTCTACCAGCATGTCCTCAACCAGGTTTGTTTCTTTGATGATTTCTTGTTGTTTTAGGGCTGTTTTGATTTCTGGTCTTTTTAAGACTTCACTAATGGCTGAGAGAGAAACTGAGGAGCATGAGGAAAGAATGGTTTTCTTTTTTAATTCATCTGGTAATTTTTCATAAAGTTCCTCTTTCCAAAAAGCTGGACTGGCCAGGATGATATTTGTTGGTTGGTAACGTTTATTATACTCTCCTAATTGGGATACAATTTCTTTTAGAAAATATTTTTCTTTTCCCACACTTTTCGGTTCTCCTTTTTTTTGCGCTTCTCCCTTTATCTTGCTTAATATTTCATAACCCCTTTTTTCTGCTTGGGCAAAGATTGATTCTTCTCTGTCCATCAGACAGATCAGAATAGGAGCTCTTTTTGTCTTGCTTGCTTCATCAATTATCTTTATTTGATAATTCAGCCATTTTTCTTTTTTTATCGCCAGCACACTTCCTTCTTCAATAGTCAGGCTATGAGAAGCGCCTTTGGGCATCTCTTCCCTGTCTTCAGTTGATATTCCTCTCAGTCTCAGTGACTGTCCTTCTCTGCCAAAATCTATCTTTTCTAGTTTAATCTCTAAAGTTATTGTTTTTTTTATTGCTTCTTGTTTTTCTCCTTTCTGGCCCAGTTTTATCTTTCTTGTTGTTTTGGCTTTGATTAGGTCTCCTGGGTCCAAAACTTGGTTTAAAGCCCAAAGGTCGTCCAGGTTTTCTATTTTTAGTTTTAATTTTCCTTTTTTGTAGTTTGAGCTTATTTTTTTCATTTTTTCATTATCCGATTATTTCATTACTCAATTACCCCTTTGCCCCATACCATTATTATTATTATTATTATTATTATTATTATTATTACTATTACTGCTACTACTACTCCCACCACTACTATTACTACTACTATTAATCATTTAGCTCATTGCCCTATTAAATTATCTATTTAATACTTAGTTAGTTTATACCTAATATGTGCCTAATCATATACCTAATTAATATTCAATCAGGTTTCTTTATTTTTTTGTTTGAAAAAAGAAATAAAAACATTTATATATAAATGTATTTAAAAAGATAATAGAAGTGACAAGACAAAAACCAAGGATATTATTTAAAAATAAAAGTTCCAAAAAAAATAAAAAAAGGGTTTGATTATAAAATGTTTAATCATATTAAAAAGAGGCGCTCTGCTCAGGCTACTCAGGCAGCTACTTTAATTGTTATTATTGGCATTCTCATCATTTTTTACATTCTCTTCTTACCCGAAGAAACCCGCCAGGAACTTTTGGGTGATGAAGATGATTATAAAAATGGTGCTGGTAAGGAAAAAGAAGAGGAGATTCGTTTGCTTCTTGATGAAACCCCTGGGATTCTCTTATCTCACAAAAGGGATGAATACGAATACAAGCTTTCTTCAGTCACTCTTTATTCTACTGAAGAGGGCAAGCAGATTGAACGTTTCAATCCTTTTCTTGTTAAAAGAACTTATCTGGCTAATGGCCCTCACTCCTTTAGTTTTATCTTGGACAATCCACAGGCTTATGATAATCTCCTTCTCTCTTTTGATGTTAAAGAAGGTAAGGGAGCTCTTAGAATTACTCTGAATGATAATGTTATTTTTGAAGGGGAGATTGCTCCTGGTAATTCTCCTCCTATTAGCTTAAGAAAAGGTTATCTGCAGAAAGAAAACAAGATTGTTTTTGAATCTGAAAAAGTTGGTCTTTTAAGTTTTCTTTCTAAGAACTTTTATGAAATCACTAACACCAAGATTTTTGCTGATGTTACTGATTTTTCCCAGCAGTCCAGCCGAATTTCTTTTTTCATCACTCCTTCCCAGTATGAAAATATTGAAACCTCTCGTTTGGAGTATGTGCC
This sequence comes from uncultured Methanosarcinales archaeon, assembly GCA_964585285.1. GTDB lineage: Archaea > Nanobdellota > Nanobdellia > Woesearchaeales > CAZPDB01 > CAZPDB01. Next base: position 63,356 of record CAZPDB010000001.1, on the reverse strand, counting down.
TGAGTGTGATGTTAAGCGTGTTGGACCTTTAGTTATTGACATTAATGGTGTTGAGATTTTTTCTGGTTTGCCTGATTGCGGTATTATTAATGTTGTTCACTTCTCTCCTAATTATCTCAACAAGGGCTCCAATGAGTTAGGTCTTCAAAGTGACAGGGGCCGTTATTTAATTGATTTGATTAAGATTAAGACTCAGCTTAAAGAACCAGTTTATCCTGTTTATTACTTTAATCTTAATCAATCTGAGTATGAGGATGTTCGTTTTAACCAATCAGAAATTAATCTTTCCCTGGAATTTATTGATGACCTTGAGTATAAAGAAGCTAAGTTGGTTATTAATGGCATTGAGGTTGGTTTTTATCAAAAAGAAAGGCTTTACTCCAGGATTATTGATTCTTATATTCAGGAAGGAAATAATGCTCTTAAGATTATTCCTAAGACCAGGTTAGAGATAATTAATTTAAAATTAACTTTGCAGAAAGAATAAATAAGGTTTAAACATGTTAATGTTTAGAGACCAAGAGCTTTTCCTTCTCATTTTACTTGCTTGCCCTCTTATTAACCAGGAAGACTGCCAGGTAAATTTATGACATGTTTATAAAATAATTATAAAATAAATAAAAAAAGAAATATAAGAAAAGTATGATCTAATAAGAAAAACTAGAAAACAATAAAAAAATGGTTAATTGGAAAAAGCTGTTGGACCTGTTTCATTGGAGAAATTTTTTCCATTGGATTCATCAGAGCAGAAAAAAGTATCATCAGAGATTTATCAAGTGGCATCAGGATACCATCCGAAGATTAAAAATTAAAAAAGAAAATTCTTCTCATTTACTCAATGCCTGGGCCCAGATAAGATTTGATTGGCATCAGCATAAGTTAGCTGAACACCAGTATCATCTTCAAAAAGCCAAGCTCAAGGCTGAAGAGCATCATCTCAAGAAAGAACTAACTTGAAAAGGATAAAGATAAATATGGCTGAAGAAAATATAACAGAAATAAACCCGGAAGGAGAACTTAGAAAAGAGATAGAACCAGAAAAAATTAATAAAATTGCTCGTCTTGAAAAAAATCAGCAAACCCAGCAAGCTCTTTCTCATCATCCTGGCCATCCCAAAAATAATCCCCAATCAACTGCCCTGCTTGTTATTGCTCTGATTATTGCTCTTCTTTCTGACACTCTTGACTTTTTCGGTGCTGCTATCCCTTTAATTGGGGATATTGTTGATGTGGTTACCGGTCTTATCCTCTTACCTATTATTAAAAAGCCTGCTTTTCTTGGCCTGGTTGAGTTTGTTCCAGGCGCTGATATTGTTCCGTTTTGGTCTTTGGCTGCTCTTTATGCGCTTATTACTACTCCTAAAAAGTCTGCAACCAGGACAGGAAGAAAAGGTCTGCCTGAGTGGCTGGCTAAATCTGTGACTTCTGTTTTTATAATTATTATCATTGGTGCCATAATTTTTGGCTTTGCCACTCCTTTATGGGGGGGTGAGATTGGGAAGTACATTCTAAGCGGCGATTTTGAAAGGACTTTTGAATTGGCTAGTGCCAATTTTGCTAACTGGTGGAAAGAAAATAATCCTCTCACTCTTTATACCAAAATGATTGAAAAGCAGGTAGCTATCGCTACTGGTGATTATTTTACTGGTGAGGTTGATCAGTATGCTGAAGAAGAGTTGGGTATTTGGTTTGAGGATATTGAGCCTGCTCAGGATGATTTTTATCTCCAGCAAAAAGTTGTTATCTGGGCTAATCTTAAGGGTAAGAGTCTTGGGATTAAGGATTGTAAAAACATTGCTGAAATTCTTGACTTGCCTGAAACAGCTACTGATATTGAGGAGTCTATTGAGAATTGTCGGCGAAAACAGAGAATTACCTTAAGTTGCGGCATTGAAGATGAGAACCTTGCTGGTCAGATTAACCCGCCTCATGTTGATGCTTACGCCCTTGAAGGAGGCCAGGTTCCTGTTGATTGTTCTTTTTCTCAGGGATTTGCCCAGTCTGGTGCCCAGAGTGTTCTTTTTCAAGCTCTTTTTCCTTTTAAGACTGAAGCCTATATCAATTCTTATTTTATGGAGCAGGGAAGGCATACTGAAGAGCGAAGAAGGACTGATGATATCTTAACTGAGTATGGTTATGAAGAACCTCTTTCTGTGACTACCACTGGCCCGGTCACACTTGCTATGGTGATTGAAGGCAACCTGCCCATTACTGTGCCTGGTCAAGCCCGGCTCGGTATTACTCTTGATAATAACTGGCCTAAAGGCAAGATTAAAGAGATAAAAAGGTTCACTCTTTATGTTCCTGATGAGATTGTTATTTCTAGTTGTGCTCCTTTCCCTCTTAATAAAACAGGTGGCATCCAGGGAGCCACTGGCCGGCGAGCTTATGTTCTTCCTAAGAGTTTTTTGGACCAGGCTGAGTTGAAGGATATCCAGAAACATTTTACTATTAAATGTGTTATTTCTCCTCAGCCAGAAATTCTTCAGGAGGATGTTCCTCTTACTATCAAAACTTTTGGTCTTGAGGTTGAGTACCAGTATGAGTTAGAGGAAAGCGCTAATTTTTATGTTCGCGGTGGTGATGGCAAAAAGTCTGATCTCAAGGATTGTTCCAGTTATTGTTTTGATGAGGATGGGTGCACTTGTCCTCTGAATTGCACCAAAAGTGAGGTTGGATATAATAAGAATTGTTTTGGCTTCACTCCTGAAGAAGTAATCCGTATCCAGCGGACTGGCCTGCTTAGTTCTTCTTTAACCAGTCATTGTCGTTTAAAGGTTGATCAGTGTTCTGATTATCTTACTCAGCAGGAATGCGATTCTGATCCTTGTTTAAAAGAGTGTCTTTCTCTTTTTGAGGGTTTTAATTATCAGGGGTGTGGTTCGTGTCAGGACAAGACTTGTCAGGATTATGTTAATAAGGAATATTGCCAGTTTGATCCTTGTTTGCTTGGTTGTCAATGGAATGATAACGAATTGAGCTGTTATTCAAAAGAAGAAACTCTTTTCTCTTCTTGGCCTTTAAGAAATAAAAAGGTTACTTATTGTCAAAAAAACCAACTTTTTATTAACACTTCTTCCTCGGTTAAGGTTATGGCTTTGGCCAGTGGTAGATTAAAGGAATATGATGTTACGCAAAACCGTCTTGTGTTGGAGCACCCTGGCGGACAGAGTAGTTCAGGTAAGTATGAGGTTGTTTTTTCTAATCTGGCTAAGGGGGAAATAAAAAGAACCAGCGGCAATGTTAAATCTGGTGAAGTCCTGGCCCAGACCAGAACAGACCAGGCTTTTACTTTCACTATTAATGGAGATAACCCCTTGCTCTTTTATTCTCTTAATGCTTTGCAAAGCCTAACCCTTGATCCTAGTTGTTATCATCTTTTGGAAAATAATACTCATCCTTGTCCTGCTCAGATTTGTCACTGCAAGGAATGGTCATTAAGGGAAAGCAATAAATATATTAGACAAGGTCAGACCTGTGGTTAGAATAAGATATTAAAATAAGAGGTAAATGAATAAGTGTCAAAATGAATAATATGCTTGTTAAATATGCTGGTTAAATAAAATTATTTAAATAGAATAATTAAGGAGATAATCAAGATGAAAAAGAGGGAAAGATTCAGTCAACCAAGAAAAAAACAGTCAAAAAAGCAGGGCTATCCAAATTTATTTAAGTTTTTCTTCCCCAGATTCTTTTTTCCCAATAGGTTTTTTATTCTTTCTGTCATCTTTTTTTCCTTAATCTTAGCACTATTTTTATTCACTGCTTGTCAGCCTTCTTCTGGTCCTGGTTTGACTCAGCAGGATTTACGGCAGGGTTTAGGTAAGTTAGAACTTGATTTTTTTCAGTTAGAAGAGGAAATGTATGAAAATACTTATTATGATTTAATCCTCAATCTTAAGAATAATGGTGCTTATGATATTGAGAATGGCAAACTCTTACTTATTATTGATAAAAACCTTGTCACCCCTCAGAAGATTATTGTTGAGGGAGATGGCGGCAGGCAGGAGTTTGATGGTTTGGTTGCTTCTTTTGATATTGAAGGTAAAAAACCCTCTCTTTTAGATGGTGGCAGGTTATTGGTTGATTATCGAATTAAAACCAGAAAGATTAGTTTAACTGAAAAGCAGCCCACTACTTTTAATCTTCTTGCTTGTTATCCTTATCAATCTGTCTTACAAACTCAGATTTGTCTTAATCCTAATATTTATCAGCCAGATAAGCCAGGCCAGGTGTGTCAACCTGCTGAATCCTCTTTTTCTGGGCAGGGCAGCCCTGTGAGCATCACTTTTGTCAAGCCAATTATGAGGCCTGATGAACAGGGGGATGTCTTTCTTGAATTTGAGATTGAAGTGGAAAATCTAGGTGGCGGTCTGGTTTTAAACAAGGATAAGTATGAGCAGGTTTGTTCTGCTCAGGCAGCTGGTTTTGAAGCTTATGATTGGGTTGAGATTAGCGGGCAGGTGGGCAATCAAGAATTAGAATGTCATAACCAGGGTATTATTCGTCTTAGAGAAGGTTTGGGTAAGATTCGTTGCCAGGTGGGAAGGATTCAAGGAAGTTCTGCTTATTGGGATTTGCTTCAATTAGAGCTTGATTATGCTTATCAGACCCATCTCAATAAGGAGGTTTTTGTTATCCGTTAACAACTTGGTTGTTTTTTAACAATTAATCTTCCCCCTATTCATCATTGTAACCAAAAGATTTAAATATTGTTATTGCAAAAAAACCTTAAAAGGTGCTGATTATGATAATAAGAAAATTTTATTCAAAGAGGTTTTTAATTAGTTCTTTCTTTTTATCTCTCTTCCTCTTTCTTCTCCTTGCTGGTTGTCAAGAAGGAGGTGTTGGTGATGAGTGGCGCAGAGGCAAGAATGGTGTGGTTATTAGTTTCAGCCCTAATCTGCCCCCAGACATCCTTTATAATGACGAAGAGTATGCTCTTTCTTTAGAGGTCAGGAATCTGGGTGTCACTGTTGGCGAAGATGAGGTTTGTGAACAGGATGATGAAGTTGATATTGATCTTTATTTTACTGGTTTTAGTCCGGATATTCTTGATATTGATGAGGATTATATTAGTGTGGAAGGATGTAAATCTGATGTCAATCCTGAAGGAGGTTATGCATTTTATGAGCAGGAGTTTGATGTTGAACTTCCTGAAGGATCTGAAACAAGGTTAAATATTCCTCTTAAGGCTACTGCTTGTTATGAATACTCTACTATAGCTACTTTACTTGTTTGTGTTGATCCAGATCCTAGTCGTGATGTTGATGATGCTTGTATTGTTAAAGCAGTTTCTGATTCTGGTGGCCAGGGTGCTCCTGTTGCTGTTACTCGCATTGAGACTGAAAGCTCTTTAGGTAAGGCTCGTTTTGATATCACTGTTCAAAATATTGGTGGTGGCCAGCTTATTGATATTGATGAGGTTGATGATTGTATGAATTTGAGACCAATTAACGAGAATGTTATTTCTGATATTGAAGTCAGACTGGGTGAGGATTATCTTGAATGTTCCCCTGAAGATAGGGTTAGGCTCCCTAATGGTAGGGGCAGGATTTCTTGTGTGGCTGATGATCTTGATGATGAAACCTCTGGGTCATATGCTGTGCCTATCACTATTACTTTTTATTATGGTTATAAAAACTCTGTTACTCGCAGTGTAGAAATCAGGCCGAGTATCCTTGAATAGAATAGTATTTTAATTTAATCATCAAAAACAAAACTTAATTCAACAACTTATTTTTAATAAAAGAGGAGGTAGAGAAAATGAAAAAAAATTTTTTGGTTTGTTTGTTTGTTTGTTCAGTCATTCTTTTCTTAGCTGGTTGTGGTGGCGGAGAAGGTCCTAAAGGAAAGGCATTTCTTGGTGGCACTTCTGCTCTTGAACTTGAGTTTGTTGAAGGCAACCCCCCGACTGAGGTCACTGATTCGAACACTTTTCCTTTTAATATTATTGTCTTAGTCAAAAATGAGGGTGAATGGGATGTGTCTGCTGAGGATGTTAAGAAATTTTGGATTTCTGGTATTGATCCTGCCTCTTTTAATGATTTTGATGAGAGTAAAGACAGACTTAACCAGGATTTAACCAGGACATATCTTGATCCTGATGGTGAAAAAATTCAGGGTGGTCAGTCTTTTGAAAGTTTTACTGAAGAAGGATTAGCTGTTTTTACTGGTCAGGTTGGAGGTAATAATATTTTTCCTGTCCATGCTAATATCTGTTATACTTACGGGGCTAAAGGTCAGGGAGAAGTGTGCATTCGGGAAAATCCATTAGAGACCACTGTTGAAAGCGTTTGTGATATTACAGGCACTAAAAAGATTGATAGTTCCAGCAGCCCAATCCAGTTTGGTAACCTTCAGGAATCCCCTCAGGGCACCAATCAGATTCGTTTCTTGTTCGATGTCAATCATCAAGGTTCTGGAGGCATCTTTGATCCTGATTCTGTTGAACCCTGCAAAGAAGCTGATGTTGTTATTAAGAATAAGGTTAAGGTCAAGATCGCTCTTGAATCTCCTGGAGAGTTAGTGCTTAACTGTGCTGGTTTTGAAGACGCTGCTGATGGAGAAGGTGTTGAAGGAAAAGTCACTCTTATTAATGGCAAAGCCACTGTTCAATGCACAGTTGATACTTCTGGAGTGAGCAGTGATTTTACTAAGATTGTCAAGCTCACTGCTGTTTATGATTATAAGGATTCCACTGCGACAACTCTTTTGGTTAAGCCGGTAGTTGCCTAAGAATAAATTTTTATTTTATTCTTCTTTTCTTTTTTCTTTTTCTTGTTCCTCAGTTTGTCTTTAGCTAATCTTTCATCTAAATTTTAGTTAATTTATTTTTTAGTTTTTAATTAATTTATTTGGCTGAAATCCCTGGTCTGGATGGAGAGTTTATCTTTTCAAAAGCCTTTTCTACATCCTCTTTTAAGTAGCCTGTGTTAAGCAGGGATTGTTTAATTTGTTTTTGGGAGTTGTTTCTTTCCAGAGCCACTTCTATCAACGGCACTAATTCCAGGTCAACATCAACTCTTGATTTTTTCCATTCGCCTCTTCTTTGTTCTTCTTTTCCTTGTTCTGTTTTTTCCCTCAGCACTTTTTCTCTTTTCAGCTCTGTTTTTTTTGTTTCCTGGCTCGTTCTCTTTTTCTTTTGCCTCCCCTTCTTTTTTCCCTGGCTCTTTCTTCTTGGTTTTCTTCCTGAATTTCTTCTTAGTTGTTTATCCCTGCTTCGCTCCAGGTTTTCTTCTATTGACTCTTTCACTAATTCATCCATTTTGTTTTCGTAAAAAGCTATGGTCTGTCCCATTTCACTTTCTTGTTGTTCTGCCAGGGTGTCTAATTCCTCAACTAGTTGTTTATTTTTTTGCCTTAAGGATTCAATTTCTTCTTGTAATTTATTTAGGATAATTTCTTTTTTCTGATTGATATTTTCCAGAGAATTAGTTACTCTCTTTTCTTCTTCCAGTCTCGCTTCTGTTTCTTCCTGTTTTTCCTGGAACTTGGTCTGTAGGTTTTCTATGGTCCTTTTTTGTTTTTGCAGGAGAAAGTTTCTTTTATTTAGTTCTTCTTCATATTCTCTTAGCAGATTAGAATTATTGTTTAATTGTTCTTTTAATTTTTCTTTCTCTTCTCCCCATTTTCCTTCTTCTGTTATTTTTTCTTTTAATTTTTCTCTTGTTTCTGCCAGTTTTTTTTCATTTTCCTGATTTGCCTCTTCTAACACTATAACCTTTTTTTCTTTTTCTATTAGATCCTGGTTGAGTTTTTCAATCTCTTTTTCCATTACTGGTATGGAATTGATTTCTTTTCTTAATTCCTGCAGTGTTTTTTCCTTGGTTCTTAACTTTTTAGCCAGTTCTGAAATGGCTCTTTCTGCTTTTTCTTTGTATTCCAGCACATTTTTCAGTGATTCAAAAACTTCTTCTATTGATGCTTGGTGGGGGAGTTGTATTTTGGGCATGGAAAGGTTGATTAATCCAGAAAGGGCTGCTTCAGCATCATATTTTTTTGTTTTTCTTCTTAATCTTCCCATCTTTGACTGCCCCTATAACCTTTTTAAATCTTTCAGTCTGTCTTGATTTTTCTTTGGCCTGCCAGCAGTATCTTGCTCAACAGGGCTTCTAATTGGACTGTTTCATCACTACCCTCTATCAATCTGAATTCTATTTCTCCGCAGTAATCAATTAGCTCCACTTTTAGTTCGTCTCTTATTTCCAGGGCCCAGAGCTCATGTTGGATTTGCTTGATAATATCTTCTCCAGAAAGGCCATAATGGAGCATTGTTTTTAACAGTTTTTCCTTAGCTGGCTCAAATTTGCCCTCTAAGAGTAATTCTAACATTTCTTTTATTTCTTTTGGCCTGGCTACTGAAGCCAGGGAAAACACTAATTCTTCTGTTAGATGGGTGGCAATGACTGCGCAGCTTTGCATAATGTTTTCTAATCTTCGGCAGTCTCCATAACTAATCATGATTAGGGCGTCTTTGGCTTCCTCCTCTAGTTTCAAGTTTTCTTTTTCTGCTATTCTCTTAATAATTTTTTTCAGTTCTTCTTCTTCTAACGGCCTGAACCTGAAAAAAGCGCATCTTGATTGGATTGGGTCAATAATTTTTGAGGAATAATTGCAGGAAAGAATAAACCTGCATGTTTGGGTGTAATTTTCCATAATTCTTCTCAGGGCTTGTTGTGCTTCTTTGGTTAAGGCGTCGCACTCATCCAGATAGATAATCTTAAAAGGCACATCACCGATGGCTTTTGTTCTGGCAAAATCTTTGACTTTGTTCCTAATCACATTAATTCCTCTTTCATCACTAGCATTCAGTTCTAGAAGATTATTTTTCCATCCTTCGCCGAACAATTGTTTGGCTACTACCAGGGCCAGGGTTGTTTTTCCGACTCCGGCTGGGCCAGCAAAAAGTAGGTGGGGCATACTTCTTTTTTCTACAAAAGCGTTCACTCTTTTGATTACTTCTTTCTGTCCAATAATATCAGAGAATCTTTGGGGCCTGTATTTTTCAGTCCAAACATCAAATCCCATCATTTCAGGAAAATGT
>CAZPDB010000001.1:49213-54300 GCA_964585285.1 uncultured Methanosarcinales archaeon | reverse complement strand
AATGTTGGAAGTATAAAAAGATTGCGAAAAAAATTATGAAACTGTTATAAAAAAAGGATTGAAGAAAAAAGTTCAGAAGAAAGTTAAGGAGAAAATTAAAAAAGGGAATAAGTAAAAAACAAAAAAGTTAGAAAGGAAAGAGGTAAAAAAGGAAAAAGTTAGAAAGGAAGAAGTTAAGAAAGGAAAGAGGTAAAAAAGGCAGGAGTTAGAAAGGAAGAAGTTAAGAAAGGAAAAAGAAAAGAGATAGGATAAAAACAGATGCGGTTTAAATAATATCTTCTTCAGCAATGACTAAGAAATCCCCCATTGCAATAACTGAAGAGAAGGGTATGAGGATGTTTCCTTCTTTGTCTTTTTCCAGGTCAAGTTTTTCTGTGTAAGAAGTAGGGCTTTTTAGGATAATATGGATTAATTCACCGCTTCTGGTCTCAAAAATAATATCTCCTACTTCACCAAATCTTTTGCCTGTTTTAGAGACCACTGTTTTTCCCATTAATTCTTTGGAAAATTTTCTTTTTTCTTCTTCAGCCATGTTTTAAAAATAACATAAAGTAGTATTTATATCTTTCGTTTTTAGGATATAATTATTAAAGAGTATGTTTAACCCTATTTAAACCTGTTTAAGCCCTGAAAAAGAGCAATCCTATTATTAAAAAGAGTAAACTTTTAAAATAGTAGCTCTTTGGTTATTAAAATGGAAATTAATCAACGATTTAACCTGGTTAAAAGAAACACTACTGAGATCATTACTGAAAAAGAGCTTCAGGATCTTCTTCTTCAAAAAAAGTCTCCTTTTGCTTATTACGGTGCTGCTCCTACTGGCCCTTTTCATATGGCTTATCTTGTGCCTTTAAGCAAGGTTTTTGATTTTTCTCAGACTGGTATCAAAACTAAGATTCTCATTGCTAATATTCACGCTGCTCTTGATGATCTCAAGGCTCCCTGGGAAGAGGTTGATCTGCGGGGCAAGTATTATCAAAAATGTATTGAACTTAGTTTTCCTTGGGAGGACAATCCAAAATTTTATCTGGGCAGTGATTTTCAGTTAAGCAAGGAATATATTCTTGACACTCTGAAACTTTCCACTCTGGTCACTGAGAAAAGAGCTACCCGTGCTGCTTCTGAAGTTACCAGAATGAAAAATCCTAAGGTTTCTGAACTAATTTACCCTCTTATGCAGTCTCTTGATGAAGAATATCTCAAGACAGACATCCAGCTTGGGGGCATTGATCAGCGTCATATCATGGCTTTGGCTCGTGAGTACTTGCCCAAGCTTGATTATTCTTCCCGCATTGAGATTATGACTCCTCTTATTGCTTCTCTTAAGGGCCCTGGAACCAAGATGAGTGCCTCTGAACCAATGAGCCACATAAAAGTATATGATACTAAAGAATTGGTTAAGAAAAAGATTAATCAGGCTTATTGTCCTGAGGGAGAGATTAATGATAATGCTCTTCTTCAACTTTGTCGTTTTGTTGTTTTCCCTGTAGTTAAAAGATTGAAGATTGAACGGCCCAAAAAGTTTGGAGGGGATGTTGAATATAATCAATTTGAAAAATTGCAGGCTGATTTTCAGCAAAAGAATTTGCACCCTGCTGATCTCAAGTCTTCTCTGGCTGAAGCCTTAATCAAAATTTTTGCCAAAGTTCGCAAGTATTGGCAGCAGCATCAGCAGGAACTCAAAGATCTTGGGGAAAATTTCTTATAAAAATCTCTTAGCAAAAAAATGGTTTCAATCAAAACTCTTAAAACAAGGTGGAAGAATCTCCTCAAGTCCATCTGCCAAACCAATGTTGACGCTGTTTTATTAACCCAAAAGTCTCTTCAGCTTAATCCTAATTTTTATTATCTTACTGGTTTGCAGGAACCTGGCCTGCTTCTTATTAAACCAGCCCAGAGCACCCTATTTTTCCCTCGCTCCCTCCCTAATCCCTTGCCTGATCTTAGCTTTCTTCAAATCAAAATTATAAACAAAAAAAACAATCAGAAATCCCTTCTTAAATTCAATAAAACTCTCACTTATGGTTTAGACTTTGCCAAAACAACTCTCCAATCCAGAAAAAATCTTAACAAGTTAGGGATTAAGAAAGTTCAGGATGTCTCTGCTCTTCTCCTTCAATTAAGGCAGGTTAAAGATGCTCGCGAACTTAATCTTATTAGAAAAGCTTACTCCTTATCTAATAAAATCCTTAATCAGATTTTTCAGGATCTTAGCAGCAAAGATTCTAAACTAAAAAGCCGATTAAAAACAGAACTTGATCTCCAAAATTATCTTAGGCAACAAGCCCACCAATTTGCTCACGGTCTTTCTTTTCCTTCTATTGCTTCTGCTAATAAAAATTCTTCTGAAATTCATCATTTGCCTAAAAACAAAAAACTCAAAGGATTTGTTATGATTGATTTTGGCATCTCTTATCATTATTATTGTTCTGACACCACCAGGATGGTTTATTTTGGCTCTCCAAAAAAACAAGAAAAAGAGGATTATCATGCTCTCAGACAAATTCAGCAAGAATTGCTTGATGAGATTAAGACTGGTGATAAAGCAAAATCATTGGTTGTTTCTGCTCATCAAAAATTGGCCCAACATAATTGGGTTTTGGATCATGGTCTTGGCCACGGGTTTGGCTTAGAGATTCACGAAAAACCTTCTTTGGTTGAAAAAAGCCCTGATCCGCTCTTGCCTTATTCTACTTGCACTCTGGAGCCAGGAGTTTATCTTAAAAATTATGGTCTGAGAATTGAAGACGGGCTTATTATCAACAAGAACAAAATTGAAAATTTAAACAAAAACTTAACCAAAGACCTTCTTACTTTCTAAAAAACCAACTAACCTTAGATAATTCCTTTTTTAAATTTACCTTTCTCCTGCACTATTTTATCATCAAAATAAAGTTTTCCTTTTTTTCTCAAATCACATATCATATCCCAGTGGATGGCTGAATCATTTTCCCCCCCTGTTTCTGGATAGGCTTTGCCCAGAGCCAGGTGAATTGTTCCTCCTATCTTTTCATCAAAAAGTATTTCTTTGATAAATTTGGTTATGCCATAATTTAATCCTATGCCAAATTCCCCTACATATTTTGCTCCTGGATCAGTGGTTATGATTTGTTTAAGGAATTTTCCATTTTTACTTGCTTCTGCTTTCACTACCTTCCCTTTCTTAAATTCTAATTTAATCCCGTCAACTTCTCTGCCCCCGTATATTGCTGGAAATGAATAAGCAATTTTGCCGTTGACTGAATTCTTTACTGGCTCTGTAAACACTTCTCCATCAGGCATATTTCTTTCTCCACAGCATTCCTTAGCTTTTTTGCCCAGAATTGAAAAGTTCAGGTCTGTTCCTGGAGCGACAATCCTAACCTGTTTTGTTTTATTGAGCAATCTTTTCAGTTTTTGTTGTTTCTTTTTTTCTTTTTTCCAGTCTCTCAACACTGCTTTAAAGAAAAAATCTTCAAATTCCTGAACTGACATCTCTGCATCTTGGGCTAGTGCTGGTGTTGGATATTCGCAGATTACCCAGTTATCCTGGTCATGTATGAAGTCAGATACTTTTTTAACAATTTTTCTTCTCAACCCCACTTTTTCAGGGTCAACATTGGTTAATTCTTTGGTATTTGTCGGGCCTCCTATAGAAATATGGCCGTCAAGGTTTTTGGCTTCATACCAGGCTATTTTTGGAAAAGTGGTTAGTTGCTCCTTAGTTGCGTTTTTGTAATAGAGATAGCTTGTTCCAGGTATTCCTACCTGCGTCACTGGAAAAGCTCCTTTTTTAAGAATTAGCTCATAACAAGCCAATAATAATGGGCTGGCCTTAATGCCTCCGGTTAATCCTATTCTGCTTCCCTTTTTTACTTTGATTGAATAATTTACCAGGATTCCAGCCAGTTTTTTTATTCTTTGATCCATCTTATCTTTTTAATGCTCTCTTTTCACTCCTTTTTTTTATCTTCTCTTCCTTTTCTTGCCTCTTGAATCTCTATATTAAGGGAAGCATTTAAATAATTTTCCCAATTACTCTTTTTATGGTTAATCAAAAACAAAGGGGCCGTGCTGGTCAGGGAAAAAATAAAGATAACAAGAAAAACAAGAAAGGTGGTTTTTCTTCTGTTCATCCTTGCGCCTATCCCTCTGTTCAGTCTGAGCAACCTGGTCAGGCTGGAGCATCTTCTTCTGATTCTTCTTTTATTTTCGGTTTGGAAGAGGAAAACAGGGTTCTTAAGCAGACGATTATGGAGATGCAGTCTGAGTTAGAAAGATTGAAATCCACCCCTTTTATGATTTGTGAGGTTAAGGATGTGCTCCAGGAAGGAGTTATTTTAACTGTGCCTAATGGCAATCGTTTTTTAGTTAAGCCTCCTGAAAATTTCTCTTTAACTCCTGGAGATCAGGTTGGTGTTGAACAGAGAAATTTAGCTATTATCAAAAAGATTCGCACTTCTCTTAATTTCAATGTGGAAAAGTTTGTTATTATTGAAAAGCCCCGGATTAGTTGGCAGGAGATTGGCGGGCTTGCAGATCAGGCTCAGGAAATCAAGGAGGTTATTGAACTTCCACTTAAAAAACCATCTCTTTTTAAGAAAGTGGGCATTCAGCCACCCAAGGGCATTCTTCTACACGGGCCGCCTGGCACTGGCAAGACTCTTCTGGCTAAGGCTGTGGCTAAATCCACTCATGCTACTTTTATTGAGATTGTTGGTTCTGAACTTGTTCAGAAGTTTATTGGTGAGGGAGCTCGTTTGGTTAAGGAAATTTTTGAGTTAGCTAAGGAAAAAGCTCCGAGCATTATTTTTATTGATGAGCTTGATGCTATTGCTGCTAAACGCATTGAAGTGGGCACCAGTGGTGAGCGTGAGGTTCAGAGAACTTTTATGCAGCTTCTTTCTGAAATTGATGGTTTTAAGAATTTAGGCAAGGTCAAGGTTGTTGGCTGTACTAACCGTTTGGACATTCTTGACCCAGCTATTATTCGGCCTGGTCGTTTGGATCGTCTCATTGAGATTCCCCTGCCTGATGCTCAGGGCGTTAGGGAGATTTTTGAGATTCACAGTCAAAAGATGAGCAAGTGCGGGCTTGATCTTGATAGT
>CAZPDB010000001.1:32327-49203 GCA_964585285.1 uncultured Methanosarcinales archaeon | reverse complement strand
AAAAGATGAATGGTTTTTCTGGAGCTGAAATTAAGGCTGTCTGTACTGAGGCTGGCTATTTTGCTTTAAGAAAGAAAAAGACTAAAGTTAACCATGAGGATTTTGAACAGGCTGTTGTTAAGGTTAAAAAAGAAGAAGAGGAGAATTCTGATTACAAAAAGATGTTTGGTTAATAAATGAGTAAGCTATTGTTAATAGATAATTAAATTATTATTATTATTATTATTATTATTATTATTATTATTATTTGCACATGCTCTCAAGTTACTTCTGTTCATCATTCCTTGCGGTCAGAGGGTGTTCACTCGGTCATCGCATTCTGTGCTGAATAAAGCAGCTAATTAGTTGATTTTAAGGTCAAAGCAGACCCTATAGACTTCCTTTGCTACTTGTCCGCAGAAAACAGTTCTTAATATTTTAATCTTTCTTTTATTTTCCCTTGCTTTATTTCTTATTTCCTTTTTCTTTTCCTCTTCTTCTTCTGTTTTTATAAAAGAGTAAAGATGGATGATTCCCTCTTTTTTCACTGCTGGCAGAGCCACCCCTAGGAATTCCTGCCCTGTTTTAGGCAGGGGCATAACAATGCGGTCAAATTTTTCTTTTTTTCTTAATTTTGGCATCACTTTTCTCACATCCCCGCATATCAATTCCACTCTCCCACTCCCTTCCTCATCTAGTTTATTTAACCTCAGATTTTCTTTTCCGAATTCGTGAGCTAATGGATTTATCTCTATTCCCACCACCTTTTTTGCTTCTGACTTTTTAGCTATGGTTATTGGGTACGGGGCTATGCCGGAAAACATCACTAAGACTTTCTCTCCTTTTTTTACTTGTTCAAAGATTCTTTTTCTTTCTGTGCTTAATCTAACTGAGAAGTAGGTTTTTTCCAAATGCAGCTTAAATATGCAGTCGTGTTCTTTATACAAGGTTGTTTTTCTTCGTTCGCCAGCCAATATTTTATATTTTTGTAATCTGTATTCTCCTTTGTGTTTGCCTAATTTTTTTACTACTACTTTAATATTTTTATGCATTTCTAATAGTTTTTCAGCAATAGTTTTTTCTTTCTTCACTAATTCCTCAGGTATCTCCAGAATGGCAATATCTCCGACTAAATCATAGGAGGATCTTAGTTTTTCCAGTTCTTTTTTAGTTAGTTCATTCTTTAGAGCTTGTTTTAATTTTTGCGGTTTTTGTTTTGCCTTCTTTTTCTTTTCCCTTTTCTTTTTCTTTTTTCTTTCTCTCATTTTCTGCTCTCTTTGCGCTTTGTTTTTTATTTTTTCAAAGAAAATCATTTAATCCTTTTTGGGCTCTTTTTTTACCTATTTTTTCTAATTTCTCAATTGTTTTTCTTATTCTTTCTTCTGAAAAGTTTTGTTTCTTGAGTAAGAAATCTTTTAGTTTTTTTAGTTTAAGTTCTTCAAATTTTATCTGGTAATTCTCACTTACTGGCATTTTTTTGAATAAGTAATATACTTCTTCCCAGCTTTGGTCAAAATGTTCTTCCCACCCTGCCTCAGTAAAAAGAGTTTCCAGGTCTGCAGGATATTTTTTAACCAGTTTCAGTGCTTTTTTTGGCCCGATGCCTTTGATTCCTCCTGGGTTATAGTCTGTGCCTGTCAGCATAGCCAGGGCGATGAGTTGGTTGTTGTCAATGCCTAAGTTGTTGAGGTTTTCTGCCAGGTCAATCACTTCTGGTTTAACTGTTATCATTCCTAACCCATGGATTTTTTTTCTTTTTCCAGCTACAGTTAAATTATGGACTAATTTTGGCGCTCCAAAAAGCAGGGAATCATAATCCTGGGAGATCACTGCAAAGGCATCTCCTTTTTTTACTATTTGTGCTGCTTGTGCTTCTCCTTCACACTGTGCCTCAATAATAGGCAATCCAAACAGAGTTAATAATTCCTTGGCTGATTCTATTTCTTTTTGCCCCAGCTTTGATGTCCTGGCGGCAAATTTTTTCATTTCTTCTATATTTTCCTTCTCCGCTGCTTCCTGGTATTGTTTTCTTGCTTTTTTCTTAATTTCTTTTCTTTTAGCGCTTTCAGTTTTTTTTAATTCTGGAGGTTTTCCGTCAAAAACAAAGACTGGTTTCATCCCTTTTAATAGGAAATTGCTTGTTCTTGAAAAAAGGCCGATTGTTTCTCCTTTTTTATTGGTAAACAAGCTGCCGTCTGGTGCTCTGATAGTGGTTAAGAATTGGTAGAGGATGTTAAAAGCGTCTACTGCTATTATCTTATTCTCAAAATAGTCCAGGCTTACTTCTTTTTTTTCTAGCAATCTTCTTAGTTTTACACCCATTTTTTAGTTTGTGTCTGTTTATATTTTTTTCTGATTTCCTTTTATTGTTTCTTATTGCTTCTAATCATGTTGAGTTGTTTAATCTTTGCTTGATCTTTGTTTAATCTTTTATTGTTAATATTTTCAATCCTTTAAATTCTTTGTTTAATTTTTCTTTGGCTTTTTTAGTTAGTTTGCCTGTGGTCAGAAGCAGAGGAGGGAGTCTTTTAGTTTGGGCTTCAAAAAAGACTGTGCTTAAATCTCCTTCATTCAATCTCGCTTTTTTCTTGGCTTTGGCATAAAAAATTAGCCTGCCTATAGCTGAGTCCAGCTCTATAATCATGTTTGCTTCGGATGTTTTTCTAATAACCTCTAACTCTTTCACCTGAATATTTTTTAATTGTATAAAAGAGTGGGTTTTCTTTAGAAAATCTGATTGTTGAAAATCTTCTTTTTTAACCAGGGCTAGGCTGGCTTGGATTATTTTTTCTTCTCCCTCTCCTTTATGTTCTTTTTTTGTTTTCTTTTCTCTTTCTTTGTTTTCTCTTTTTTCCCTACTTTTTTCTTTCTCTCCTTCTTCCTCCCCTTTTTTCTTCTCTTCTTCTGTCAACTCTTTTTCTGCCTTTTTTTCTTTTTTCTCCTCTTCTGGTAATTCTTTCTTCCTCTCTTTCTTGCTTCCTTCGCTTAAACCTGTTTCTAATTTCACCTTTGTTTGTTCATACGCTGGTTCAAAATCTTCTTTTTTGTTGAGTGGAAAATTTGGACTTAGTATTCTCGTTTCCCCTTCTTTCTTTTTCACCCCTTCCAGAATCATTGTTTCTCCTGTTTTTGCTTCTCCGCCCTCTTTTGCCTTTTTGTTTTCTTCTTTTTCTCTTCTCTGCCCTTCATCTGTTTTTTCCTCAGGTTTTCCTCCTTGTTTTTCTTCCTCTTTTTCTCCTCCTTTTTTCTGGACTGCTTCCTGTTCTTGCTGAGCTTTCATCTTTTCTCTCTCAGCTTTCTCTTGTTGCTGTTTTCCCCCCTTTTCTTTTTCTAATAATTTTTCTTTTTGCCATCTTTCTTTTATTATTTGCTTGACCTCATCATCTTTAAGCAGGTACCATTTCCAGAAAGATTGTTTTTCTTCCCCTATTTTCACTTCCACTTTTTTAGCAAAATCATTAATCTGTGACAATGCCACTCTTATGCTTGGACTCACCTCTTTTTCTTCAACTATCTTCTTTTCTTTGATTATCCTATAGGCTTCCTTATGTTTCTCCCCTAACTTCTCGCTGAATTTTTGGAGCTGTTCTTCCTGTGAGGGCAGGTAATAAAGAGGGGAACCGCCTATTTTGAGATGGGAAGATTTAATTTTTTTTCTTGAGATTAGGTCTGAGAGATAAACTGAAGCCAGCAGGATGTTTGTACTTAATTCTTTGGAAACCTCAACAGGCAGGCAGGGCCCTTTTTTAGAAATAAATTCTAATGCTTTTTCAGTTGGGTCCATAATCAGAAACCATCTTCTCTGATTTAAATAATTTTAGTTAATAAAATATCTAAATGGGTTGAGTTTATGATTTAGGATTTACAATTTAAACTTTATGGTTGGGAATTATTGTTTGGGCTTATGGTTTGAATTTATGGTTTAAATTTATGGTTTGGAATTATGGTTTGGAATTATGGCCTTATCCACCTTATTTCATAATAGGTTACATCTCCCTCTTCATCAACAATTCCAATAAGCAGTCTCTTTCTGGTTGAATGAGCCACCCTGTTTTTAGCAGCAAACTCATACCAGGTTAATGAAGTGGCTTCATTTACTGGGTAAACCACCCATTTTGCGTGGTCTTCTCCCGGCTTAACTCCTCTATCATAAACCCTGAAATCAGCTCCAAACTTAAGGGCTGTTTTGACAATAAACCCTCTTTGTCTTAAATCCTTAAAAACACAGTATCTTGTCCAGAAGTGTTTGTCTATTTTGCTGGCTTTTTTTATGAATTTTTCTGGTTCTATCTTCTTTCGTCTACCATCAACTATTTTTAACCTATTTTTTTCTTCTAGATAAAGCGCTTCTAGAAGGGATAATTGTAATCTGCCATCATCTAACTTTGACCCAAACCGGCTTTTATCATATAATAATTTGGCTTCATTAGTGTTTTCTGTCACCACTCTTTCTTTGTTCAATACTGCTTTAATTTTTTCTTTTATCCTTTCCCCTTCTTCCCTTCTTTTTTCTCCTTTTCCTAGTATTTCTTCTCCTTCTATTATTTCCTTTCCTTTTTCAGGGCTTTCTTTTATGCCTTTTTTAATCTCACTTTTCTCTTTTAGTTTATTTTTCCTGCTCTTTGTTTTACTCTGTTTTTGGGTTTTCTTTTTTTCTTTTCCTGTTTTTGTATTTATTTTATCTTGTTTAACCAATTTAACCACTCCTTTTTTAAAATAAAACAGTACATTTTTAAACATTTTGTTCTTTTTCTTAATTATGGTTTTGGAAATAATTGTTTTAGGCACTGCTTGTATGGTTCCAACTAAAGAAAGGAATCATCCTGGTTTTTTGTTAGTTAATGGTAAGGAAGTTATTTTATTTGATTGTGGTGAGGGAATTCAGAGACAGTTAAAAATTGCTGGTTTCAGACCCACCCGCATTAAAAAGATTCTTTTAACTCATTGGCATGGAGATCATTCTTTAGGTTTGCCTGGTCTCATTCAAACCATGGCTTCTATGGGTCACTCAGAAACCCTTGAGATTTATGGACCTCCTGGAACCAAGAAAAAAATTACTGCTCTTAAGCAGGTTTTTAAGATGGAAGATGCTCCTGAGCTGAAAATTAAGGAGATTAAAAAGCCAGGTGTTTTTTTTGAAAATGATGATTATTCTCTTTGGGCTGAAAAAATGAAGCATCGCCTGCCCACTCTTGGTTTTTCTTATCAGCAAAAGGATAAAGTTAAAATTTATCAGAGTAAGCTCAAGGAAAAAGGGTTAAAATCCGGCCCTCTTGTTGGTCAGCTGTTAGCTCAAAAAAAAGTTTCTTTTAAAGGTAAAACCATCCATCTTAAGGATGTTAGTTGGGTTAAGAAAGGCAAAAAAGTGGTTTATATTACTGATACTGCTATTAATAAGAATTGCTTAAAACTGGCTCATCAGGCAGACTTATTAATTTGTGAAGCCACTTTTGCTCCTGAACTCCAGGAAAAAGCAGAAAAGTCATTTCATTTAGATGTTTCTCAGGCAGCTGGTTTGGCTGGTCAGGCTGAAGTCAAACATTTGCTCTTAACTCATTTCAGTGCTCGTTATAAGACTGTGAGTGAATTAGTTGAGGCTGCTCGCACTATTTTCAAGAATACTCGGGCTGCTTATGATTTCATGAAAATAAAGGTTTAATGTTTAATACTGGTTTGATATTAATGGCTGTTAAAAAGAGGGGTTGTGATCTGGAGAGAGAATTAGTAAAATTATTTTGGGATATTGGTTGGGCTGCTATCCGCGTTGCTGGTTCTGGTTCATCCCATTTTCCCAGTCCTGACCTCTTAGTTAGTAATGGCTCGCGGGTGATTGCTTTGGAGTGCAAATCCACCTGCCAGCAAAGCAAGCATGTGCGTAAACAAGAGATTGAACAATTAGTTATTTTTGCTCAGAGATTTGGTGCTGAACCCTGGGTTGGTCTTCGTTTTAACCATCAGAAATGGTCTTTCTTCCCTATTAAGCAAATAAAAAGTCTTAATATTAAGAAGAAAGATATTCAGTCTAGTGGTGTCAGTTTAGAAAACATTTAACCTTTTTTTCTTTTTATTTATAATAATTATAATTTATTAATAGGTTGTGTTATCTGCAAGTAGTAAAAAGACCGATAAATTTATAAATGTTTTTCCCTAAAATTAGGGTAAAGAACAAAAAAATGGTTTTTTTAATCTTTGAGAGATTATGGGAAACAAAAAAATAATCAAACAGGCTATAGAAAATTGTGTGGGAGAAAAAGCGCTTCCAGTAGTTAATTTTCTTAGTTCACAGCCCCATTCATCTGAATTTGATATTGCTAAAAAACTTAAAAAAGAGGTTAAAGAGGTTAGAAATGTTCTTTATCAGCTTTTTAACCACCATCTTGTTGATTTTACTAAAAAAAAGGATAAAGAAAAAGGATGGTATATTTATTATTGGACTTTTAATAAAAAACGGGTTGAGGAAATCATTCGCCAGAACAAGTTAGAAAGATTAAAAAGGCTTTCTGCCAGGCTGAAAAGAGAAAATAATAATCAATTTTTCACTTGCCAAAATAACTGTTTACGTTTAGATTTTGATCAGGTTACTGAATTTAATTTTAAATGCCCTGAGTGTGGGAAGATTATGAATTTTGAAGATAACTCTGAAAAAATTATAGGGATTAAAAAAGAGATTAAAAAAATAAAAGAGGAACTTGATAAACAAAAAATTAAAAGAGAAGCTAAAAAACAAAAAATCCTTAAAAAGATTGAAGAAGAAGAAAAAAAAGCAGAAAAAGAGGAGAAAGAAAGAAAAAAAACTAAACTAAAAAAGAAAAAAACAAAAACCTCAAAAAAAAGAAAAAACAATACAAAAAAGAGAATAATAAACAAAAAAACAAAAAAGAATAAGAAATCTAAATCAAAAGCTTCTCATTCAAAAAAAAGAAATAATAAAAAGAAATAATAAAAAAACTTATTTTATCACTTATTTTTGTCTCTACCTTTTCTTTCTTTTTTTTGTTCTCTTGGATTTCTTTGCTTTTTTACTCAGTTTTTCTAATTTTATTTCTTCCTTTAATATTTTTCTACTCATTGACGCAATATTAGCATCCATCCTAGCAATCCTTCTCTCTAACAAAACTAGTATTCTTAATGAATAAACTATTGCTGCTAAAGTTCCTATTATTATCGCTAAGATTATTCCCTCCCAACCTAAACCTGTTGCCATTAATTTCACCTCCTTTTTACAATCTCAATGACTTAACCTAATTACAGGGAAATAAGGATTAGTATTTATATATTTTTCTCTTTATCAAGAAAAAACAAGTAGGAAAAAATAAAAAATTATTTTTATATTCTTAACGATTTAGTATCATATTCAAAACTAATCATTTTTTAACACTAATTCCATATAAATTTTAAATTAACTCTTTAAATTATTCCTTAATAAAAAAATTAATAAAAAATTTTGATTAATTTAATTAATTGTTATTCCAGAAATGTTCAAAAATTGATTTAAATGAGTTAACAAAATATTTTGATGTTATCCAAATAGCAGTGTCAAAATCAGGGTGGGTTTCTTCATCAGAATTAAGCATAAAAACTATTTTATCATTATCAATTATGCAAAATCTTGAGTTTAATTTTAATTTTTTATAATCTCCTATTTGTTTAGTTATTAAATCTTCTTTTTTTTCATCTTGGGTTGAAATCTTTATTTTTACTCCTTTCTTGTTTAATTTTTTTAGTATTGGTTCAAGAGAAGTTATTTTTCTTTTTATCCCGTTAGGTGTGCTGTGAATAATTATTGAATTTTGGCTTTTTTTGAACATTGTTCTCAGATGATCTAATATTGCATCTCTTCCCTGTATTACTCCTGAAAATTCACTTGGGTTAACCCCGCTAATTCCTTTTTCATAAATTGAGGTTAATTCTCCAATTATTTCCTTCTCATCTTTTTCTATCACTTTTAATTTTTCTTGTGTTTCTGTTTTCAGGTTTTTCTTTATTCTGACAATTACTTCTTCAGGCGGTACAGCTAAGTATCTTATTGGTTTACCTAATTTCATTATCACAAATCCTTTTTTCTCCAAACTTTCTAAGACATCGTAGCTTCTGCTTCTAGGTACATTAGCCATGTCTGATAATTCACCAGCAGTTGAAATTCCCTTGCCTAACAGAGCAGTCCATAACTTAATCTCATAAGAATTAAGACCAAAATCTTTCAATTTGTTCAAAAAGACTCTATCAATAATCATTGTGAAGTGGTGAAATTAGTCCAACTTTATAAACTTTTTGGTTTTTTATCACTATTTAATAATAAAACATCTTAAATTTTTTATCTTAATAATTAAATAAAAAATAATAATTTTTAATAAATTATATAATAAATACTCATTAAAAAGATTAAATAATGATTTGTCTCACCCCTTTATTTCCTTTGGAAATATTTTTATTAAAAAAACCTTTTTTATCATAATTTTTATTATTAGTTTTTTATTATTATTCATATTAAATTTTTTAATTTTAATTAGTTATTTTTTTATTTTTCATAATCATATTCAAACTATTATTTTCTTAAGTTAAAAGGATTAAAAATATTTATTTTTATTATTAACAAAAAATTAAAAATTAAATTATTACTACTCTTAATAATATTTATATTGGAAATAAAAAAATAATATTAAATATTATTATATTTAATAAATATAAATAATAAATAAATAATAATTTTAATAAATATATAATTTCAATATTGAAAAAAAATTAAAAAAATATTTTTTCCTCAATAAAAATAAATAATATTATATATAATATATATGATAAACTATATGTTATATTATACTATATTGAATTTATTATAATTAAAAATAATGTTTAGAATAAATATATTTGATAAAATAAAAGTTTTTATCTATTTTGATTTAATTATTATCCTTTGAATAATTATTTATATTATTTTTTATTTCAAAAGTTTTTAATTATTTAAATCATTTGAACCTTATCAATCAAATTTAATAATTATCATAAACTCTATTTATTATTTTCATAAAGCTTATATAAGATATTGTTTAATTAAACCAAATCACTGAATAACAAACAACTAATGTGTTCAATCATTTTTTCCATAAGAAACAAAGGTCTCACTGTAAAGATATGTTATTAATATCTTGTTGTGAAGGTCTTATTGTAAGGATATGTTATTAATATCTTGTTGTGGGGCCCCAAGTGCACAAATCTCACTGTTAAAATTAATACTAAAAGTTAATACTAAAAGTTAATAATATTGTTGTGGTGTTGTTATAATAACATAATAATAATAATAATAATAATAATAATAAATTTAAATTGGTGGTGAAATTTCAATGTCAAATCTTTCCAGTTTTTTTGAAAAAATAATCAAAAAAGAATCAATATTTATTAGTAAAAAAGTGTTGCAGTCAGTGTATACACCTCAGGAGATACCTCATCGTGAAGAACAAATCCAACAAGTTGCTTCTATACTTTCACCCTGTCTCCGGTTTGAAAGGCCTTCTAATCTTTTTATTTATGGTAAAACCGGGACTGGTAAAACATTGGTTATTAAACATGTTATTCTTGAATTAGAATCTATCTGCAAAAAACAGAATATTCCTGTTAAAATTTTTTATATTAATTGCAAACTTAAGAAAATAGCAGATACTGAATATCGGCTTGTAGCTGAATTAGCCAGGGAGTGCGGTAAGGAAATTCCTCCGACTGGTTTACCTACTGAAGAGATTTACAAAATTTTTTTTAATTCTATTGATAATAAGGAACAGATAATTATTATTGTTTTAGATGAAATTGATCAATTATTTAAGAAGATAGGGGATAATGTGCTTTATACTCTGACTAGGATTAATTCTGATCTTAAAAAAGCACAAATTTCTCTTTTAGGTATTTCTAATGATCTTATGTTTACTGATAATCTTGACCCAAGGGTTAAGTCTTCTCTTTCTGAAGAAGAGTTAGTTTTTCCACCTTATAATGCTCTTCAACTTCAGGAGATTCTTAAAAAAAGGTCTGTTGAGGCCTTTAAGCCAAATGTTATTGATTCTGGTGTTATTGAAAAGTGTGCTGCTTATGCTGCTCGTGAGCACGGTGATGCTCGCAGGGCGCTTGAACTTTTAAGGGTTGCTGGTGAGATTGTGGAAAGAGAGGACCATAATAAGATTCAAATAAAATATATTGATATTGCTGAGGAAAAAATTGAAAAAGACAGGTTAATGGAAATTGTTCTTACCCAACCCAAACAGCAGCAAACAGTTTTTTATTCAATTATTAATACTTGTAATAATAAAAAAAGTTCTATTTATACTGGTGAGGTATATGATTATTATAAAAAAATTTGTTCAAAAATAGGTCTTCGGCCTTTAACTCAAAGAAGAGTTTCAGATATTATCTCTGAATTAGATATGTTGGGGATGATTCATGTCAGGCTCATATCAAAGGGAAGATATGGGAGGACCAGGGAGATTAGCCTCTCTATACCCTCCTCACTTATTCCTAAACTTAAAACAACCATTCATCAGGAATTGGGCCTGAATTAAACTCTTATCACTTAATATTTTATTACAGGAAAAAGAATACAAAGAAATGCTTTGGCATTTCTTGCACGCAAAATCTGTCTGATTTTGCTGTACCTCTTTTTTAAATGAGGTTGTTGGTTTTTCCATATTTTATTATTTTATGGTTATTGTTATTTTTTTATTGCATTGATTATTATTGGTCATCATCCCCTTTATCATTTTATAATTTCATTATTGTTTAACCATTTCAAAATGACTGCTGTGCTTAGCTCACCCAAAAAATCCCCTGAAATTGATAAAAAAGAGATTGTTTCTCTTTTTTTGAAAAAAAAGGTTTTAGTTAGCCCTGAGATTGTGGCTAAGATTAAAGTTCTTTCTGATAATCAGATTTCCCTTCTTTTTGATAAATTGAAAAAAAGAAAGGATGATGGGCTTTTAATCCTTAATTCTGAAACACTTAATTTTTTTTTAAAAAATAGTTCTGCTGAAGAATTTAATTTTGCTGAATTAGAAAGGTCTAAAGCTCATTTGGAAAAAGGCAGGAATTCTCAGGTTTATGCTAAATTTTTAGAGCTTCTTGGTTCAGTGCAAGAGGAGGTTTTTTCTGTAAACGAGATATTCCCTTCTATTTATTTGTCAGGGATTTCTTTTATTAAACACTGCTTTGATTCATCATCTCTTTCTCCCCTCTCTAACCCTTCTTCTCCTGCCGCACCCTCCAAGACAAAAATTGTTTATTCTTTTGATGAAAAACCTGATAAGGCTTCATTGAATGATTTTGTTTCTATTTTTAAGAATAGATTAGAGGTTATTGGCCAGATTCTCCAGCAGAGGCAAGAGCTAAAAAAAACACTTTCTATTAACAAAATTTTAGCTAAAAAACAGAAAGAAGAGATAGCTGCTATTGGACTTGTTTATGATATTTCTCAAACCAAGAATGGCCATTATTTTATTACTCTTGAAGATACCACTGGCCGTCTTAAGATTTTGGTTAGTAAGAATAATTCCCAGTTAATTGAGAAAGTTAAAGATGTTGTTTTGGATGAGGTTATTGGTTTGGTTGGCACTAAAACTAATAATTTTGTTTTTGCTAATGAAATTTTTTGGCCTGATTTTCCTTTGAAGGAGTACCCTTCTATTGAGGAAGAAGAATATGCTGTTTTTACTGCTGATCTGCATGTTGGTTCTAATCTTTTTTTAGCTCCTCAGTTTAACAAGTTTTTGAAATGGTTGAGAGGGGAGATTGGCAGTGATGAACAAAAACAGATCGCCCAAAAAATAAAATATCTTTTTGTTGTTGGCGATGCTGTGGACGGTGTAGGCATTTATCCTGGTCAGGAGGATGAGTTAACCATTAAAGATATTAATAAGCAATATCAGAAATTTGGCCAATTTCTTGCCCAGGTTCCTCCTCAGATAGACTTAATTGTTTGTCCTGGTAATCACGACGCTTCCCGACTTTCTGAGCCTCAGCCCCCTTTGAGTAATTTTTATCAGGATTTGATTGAGCAAGAAGCCGGCCGTAAAATAATTTTTGTTTCTAATCCTTCTTTGGTTAATATTGGCTCTTCTGAGAAAAGTGCCGGCCTTGATGTTTTACTCTATCATGGTTCTTCTTTTGATTATTATAACAGCACTGTGGATAGCATTCGTGAGAGGGGAGGCCATGATAATCTTGGAGTGGTGATGAGTTTTTTGCTCAAGCGCCGCCATCTTGCCCCTTCTCACACTTCTACTCTGTATATTCATTCCAAAACTCACGATCCTCTGGTTATTAAGCAAGTGCCCCATCTTTTTGTTACTGGTCATTGGCACAAGTCAGTTGTGGGCAATTATCGCGGGGTGAAGTTGGTTAGTTGTTCTTGTTGGCAGCCTAAAACAGATTATCAGGAAAAATTAGGCCATACTCCTGAACCAGGCAGGGTTCCTATTCTTAATCTTAAAACAGGTAAAATGAAAATAATTAAGTTTGATTAATATGGTTGAAAAAATAAAGGAAAGCAAGGAGATGGAAGAGTATTTTAGTCAGTTGGATAATAATCTTCACCATATTTTTAAATTAGCTGCCTCCGCACGTAAAAAAGGGTTTGATCCTGAAAAAAAGGTTGATATTCCTTTAGCTCAGAATATGGCTGAGCGCGTTGAGGGCCTTATTTCTGCTGTTGCTCCGGAAATTGTGGGTAAGGGTTTGAGTAAGAGGATTATTGAATTGGAAAAAAAGTATGGGGTGGCTGCTTGGGAGGTTGCTTTTAAGATTGCTGAGGAAGTGGCCCGGGAAAAGTTTTGCAAGTTTGATAATAAGAAGATGGCTTTAGAGGTTGGTATCAGGGTAGGTTTTCTTTATCATACTGCAGGTATTGTGGCTGCTCCTCTTGAGGGTTTTCTCGGTCTGGAGATTAAGAAGACTAGGGAGGGAAAAGAATATTTTGCCCCTCTTTATGCTGGCCCTATTCGCGGTGCCGGAGGCACTGCTGCTGCTTTTTCTGTTCTTCTCACTGATTATATTAGGGGAAAGTTTGGGTATGCTAAGTATGATCCTGATGAAAAAGAGGTTAATCGTTTTGTGACCGAGCTTGATGATTATCATGAGAAAGTCACTAATCTCCAGTATAAGCCTTCAGCTGAAGAAGTTCGTTTTCTTGTTCAGCATTTACCTGTTGAGGTTGAGGGCAGCCCTTCAGAAAAAAAAGAGGTTTCTAATTATAAGGATTTGAAAAGGGTTCCCACTAATAGGATTCGCGGCGGTCTTTGTTTGGTTATGGCTGAGGGGTTAGCTCAAAAAGCTCCCAAGCTTTGGAAGAGGATTGTTAATTTTCCTGATGATTTTGGTCTTGAGTGGGATTTTATTGGTGATTTTTTGGAGTTGCAAAAGAGGATTAAGGCTAAGCGGAAAGAGAAGAAAGAAGAGGATGGAAAAAAGCTCGAGCCCAATTATGTTTTTATTCATGATCTTGTTGCCGGCCGGCCGGTTCTGAGTTATCCTTTGGCTCAGGGCGGTTTTCGTCTGCGTTATGGCCGCTCCCGTTTTAGTGGTTATTCTGCTGCTGGTCTGCATCCTGCAACTATGTTTGTGCTTAAAAGATTTATTGCTCTTGGCACCCAGCTTAAGATTGAGCGCCCAGGCAAGGCCACTGCTATCACTCTTTGCGATAGTCTTGATGGTCCTATTGTTAAATTAACTAATGGTTCTGTGAAAATTATTCAGACAGTTGAAGAGGCCCGCCGGGTTGAGAAGGATGTAGAGGAAATTCTTTTTTTAGGTGATATTCTTTTTAATTTTGGTGATTTTTCTGAGAATAACCATTCTCTTGTTCCAGCTGGGTATTGTCCTGAGTGGTGGGTTCAGGAGTTGGAAAAGGCCACTGTTGATTTGTTTGGCAATCTTGATTTTGAGAAATTGTCCGACCTTGTTCGCATCTCTGTTGATCGCTTGGATCTTTTGACTAAAAATTTCTTCACTCATTTTCCTTCTTTTTTTGAAGCCAGTTTGCTCTCTAAAAAATTGAAGATTCCTCTCCACCCCAAATTTACTTTTTTTTGGTCAGCTCTTTCCCCTGAGGATTTGCTTTCCCTTTTTGACTGGTTTGCCTCAGCTAAGCTTGTCTTTGATGAGAGGGCTCGCTTGCTTAAAATAATTGTTCCTTCTAAAAATGATTCCCCCCAAAAACATCTTTTAGAGTTGATTGGTTTTCCTCATGAATTTGTTAATCAGGAGTTTGTGGTGATTAAAAAACCATTAGCTAATTTGCTTTTATCTCTTTTTGATTTTAATGATGATGGAGGCTGGTCTGAAATTACTAAAAAGGCTCAGCAGGCCTGGGATAAACTTAAACAAGAGAAAAATTCTTCTACCTTAACTGCTTTGGATGTTCTTAATCAGTTTTCTCCTTTTATTCTCAGGGACAAGGCAGGCACTTTTATTGGGGCGCGGATGGGCCGGCCGGAAAAGGCCAAGATGAGAAAAATGACTGGCAGCCCCCATTGTTTGTTTCCTGTTGGGCAGGAGGGAGGCCGTCTTCGTTCTTTTCAGGAGGCTTTGAACAGGGGGAAGATCACTTCTCACTTTCCTACTTATCATTGTAAGCATTGCCAGCGTGATACTGTTTATCCTTTGTGCGAAGTTTGTTTCCGCCCTACTAAGAGGTTTTTTCACTGTCCTCTTTGTGGCAAGACTGATAAGGATGATTGCCATGAGCTTGTTCGCGCTTATAAATCTCAGGAGTTGGATATTAGGCATTATTTTAATCAGGCCCTTAAAACAATTGGTTTGACTCCTGGCGCTGCTCCTCAGCTGATTAAAGGTGTGAGAGGAACTTCTAATAAGGACCACACCCCTGAAAATTTTATTAAAGGGGTGCTTCGGGCCAAGCACAGTATTTTTGTTAACAAGGATGGCACCACCAGATATGATATGACTGAGTTGCCCTTAACTCATTTTAAGCCTAAGGAGATCAGCACTTCAGTGGATAAGTTAAAAGAGTTGGGTTATCTAAAGGATATTCACGGCCAACCGCTTGAAGATCCGGACCAGGTTCTTGAGCTTAGACCCCAGGATGTTATTTTACCCACTGCTAACAAGCTTGGTGAGTCAGCTGATGATGTTCTTTTTCGCACTGCTGCTTTTGTGGATGAGTTGTTGGAGAGGTTGTATCAGAAAAAGCCTTTTTATAATCTTGATTCCAGGGAGGATTTGGCTGGTCAGTTGCTTATTGGTTTAGCTCCCCACATTTCTGCTGGCATTCTTTGCCGTCTGGTTGGTTTTTCTAATATTCAGGCTATGATTGCTCATCCTTTGCTTCACGCTGCTATGCGTAGAGACTGTGATGGTGATGAAGCTTGTGTCATTCTTCTTCTTGATGCTTTTCTTAATTTTTCCCGGCAGTATTTACCTGATAAGATTGGCACCCGCACTATGGACGCTCCTCTTGTTTTAACCTCTAAACTTGTCCCTTCTGAGGTTGATGATATGGTTCACGGCATTGATGTTGTTTGGCAGTACCCTCTTGATTTTTATCAGGCAGCCCAGGAGTTTAAGATGCCTTTTGAGTTTAATCTTGAGCAGCTTAAGTCCCGTCTTAACACACCCCAACAGTATGAAAATTTTGGTTTCACCCATCCCATTTCTCATATTTCTAAGGGAGTGCTTTTTTCTACTTATAAAACCCTTCCCACTATGGTGGAGAAGCTTTCTGGCCAGATGGAGTTGGCTGAGAAAATTCGCGCTGTTAATGTTAAAGGGGTGGCTGCTTTGGTTATTGAGAGGCATTTTGTTCCAGATACTAAAGGTAATTTGAGAAAGTTTTCTTTGCAGGGATTTCGCTGTGTTGGTTGTAATGAAAAATATCGCCGCCCCCCAATTTTTGGTCGCTGTTTGAAGTGTAAGGGCAGGATTATTTTTACTATTTCTGAAGGTTCTATTGTTAAGTACCTTGGTCTTTCTCATCATTTGGCTGAGAAGTATGATCTTAGTCCTTATTTGCGTCAGTCTCTTGATCTTCTGCAGGCCAGGGTGGAGGCTGTTTTTGGCAGGGAAAAGGAGAGGCAGGAGGGTTTGAGTAAGTGGGTTAGTAAGTCTTCTTCTTAAACTGGTTCTTAGAATATTTTGATTTTTTTGCCTGCTTTATTCCTGAATTATTTCCAGGTGGGGGACATTTTTGATTTGGAGCACCTTCTTTTTTTCTGTTAGGCCTTTTTCCAGGGCCAGTCTAACTGCCCTCTTGCCCACTAGGTGGAGCAGGTAAGCTTGAGGTATTAATTCATCCGCTTCTTTTTCTTCCATTTCTTCTCCTTGATAGAAATCAGATTTTAGGTCTAATTGTTTTTGTCCTTCTTCAAATTTTTTACCTATTATTTCTTTGTCCACTATGATAAGAATGAGTCTTCCTTGATTAACTTCTTTTCTGACTATTAGCATTTTATTCATATCTTTGTTCTGACTGGGTGTTTGGCTCCGCAGGCCAGGCATCTGATAAATAATTGTCTTTCTTCTTTTTCTATTTTTGTGTCTGGTTTGCCGCATTCCTGGCAGATGACGAATTCCTCAGCATATTCTCTTATTTTTTGATTGAGTTTTTTTGAGTTTACTTTGGTGCCGATGACAAGTCTTTTATTCTTGAATTCTCCTGGCGCTGCTAATTCTTTGAGCAGAAATTTGAGCAGGTGTTCTTTTTCTCTTCCTAAAACTTGGCAGATTTGCTGGAAATTAACCACTATTGTTTTATTGCCTTCAATATGCCCCTTGACTTTAGGTATTTCAAATCTTTCTTTAGCCTGGCTTTTTTTGGGCAGGTTTTTTTTGGCTCTTGCCAGCATTTTTTGGTAGTCCATTTGAGAAAAAGAATTGGTTCTTCTTTATAAATCTTGCTTTGGAT
>CAZPDB010000001.1:15448-32317 GCA_964585285.1 uncultured Methanosarcinales archaeon | reverse complement strand
GCAAACTTTTTAAATTGCTTTTTTCTTTTTTTGTTTTATGGTTCTTGAATCTTTGTTCAATCCTTTTAAAGCTGAAAAGGAGCCGTGGGAAATGTTTTTTCTTGGCCTGATTTATTCTTCTGTTGGTTTGCTCTTGGCCTGGTGGGTTTTTCATGCTGAGAGCAGTTTGATTATGGTTTTTTTAACAGCTATTGCTTCTGTTATTATTATGTATAACACTCTTATCTATGAAGAAAAGTTTGGGCTTTCCTCTAAATCCGAGCTTAAGATTTTAAAGCATCATTCCAGGGCTTTGCTTTTTTTTGTTTTTCTCTTTTTTGGTTTTTTTGTTGCTTATGCTCTCTGGTATTTTTTTCTTCCTCCCCAGCAGGCAGCCTCTCTTTTCAGGACTCAAATCCAGACTATTGTTAGTATTAATCAGCAGACAGGGATTGTTGGCAGTTATTTTAATGCTTCAACTTTCTTGAGTATTTTATCTAATAATCTTAGGGTTCTCTTTTTTTGTATTGTTTTTTCTTTTTTTTATGGTTCTGGAGCTATTTTTATTCTTGCTTGGAATGCTTCGGTTATGGGTGTGGCTATGGGAAATTTTATGCGTAATATTATTTCTAAGTTTGCCCTTTTGGTTGGTTGGCAGCAGGCAGCTGTTTATTTTCATGCTTTTTCTTTGGGGTTGCTCAGGTATTTGGTTCACGGCATCCCTGAGGTTTTGGCTTATTTTATGGGTGGTTTAGCTGGCGGCTTGATTTCTGTTGGTTTGATTAAGAAGCATTATCGTTCAGCCAGGTTTGTTCATGTTTTGGTTGATGCTCTTGATCTCATTTCATTGTCTATTGTTCTCTTGGTGGCAGCTGCTTTTTTAGAAGTTATTGTTTTGCACTTGGTTTGAACCAGCTTTTGATTTTAATTTTAGAGAAGCTTAATTGTTCCTTTTTTAACTTCATAAATTTCTCCTCTTTTCATTAATTCAATTATTAATTCTTCCCCTTTTTCCATACCTCTTTCTTTTATTTTTTCCAGCACTTCTTCTTTAGCCGCTCCCTGGCCTTTGTCCAGTTGGCTGATGATGGCCAGCAGGTTTTCATAATCAGAGATTATCTTTTCTTCTGTTTTTATTTCTTTTTTTTCTTTTATTTTTTTTATTTCTTTTTTTTCTTTTTTTTCTTTTAATTCTTCTTGTCTCCATTTTAACCAAACAGGTTCTTTAATTTTGATTATTTCTGGGCAAACATATCTTTTTTTATTGAATTCTCTTGCTCTGCCCACCACTTGGATGACTGTCCCGGCCCCCACATTTTCTGGTATTTCCTGGTCAAAGAAGTAGAGTGGCAGGTCTCCGCTGCCGTCATCGATTAAGAGCATATTTTCCGGGGGGATTTTGCTGATGACCATTCCGATGAGGTTTACTCTGGAAACTTTTTTTTGGTTTATCAGCAGCCTGAATGGTTTTTCTTGGCTCTCTTCTGCATTCTTAATTTTGGCAATGCTTGTTTTATAAGCGATTTCTCTTGAGAATTTTTTCTTTTCCATGCCCTTTCCCTTATCTTTGTTTTTTTCTTCTTTTTTATTGATTCTTTTTCCTTTTTCTCTGGCCTTTTCTTTTTCCTTTAACTTTTTGTTTTAATCTTTTTTTGGCTTTTTATATTTTGGAAATAAATCCTCTTTTTGGTTCAAAAATGTCTCCGCTCCTCCTTAGTTTTTCAATTATTTCTTCTACTTGTTCTTCTTCTATTCCTTTTTGGCTTGCTTCAGCCACAAGATCATCTATGGGGATTACTTTTCCTAATTTTTCTTCTAACTCACCAATCACTTCTTTTATTACCAGGATTCTGTTGCGTTGACTGGCAGTTACTCCTGTGGTGATTCTGTCAATATCTATCTGGCCTGTTTCAGGGTCCACTCCGATTTGGTTTAGGCAGTAATGGATGAGTTCAATTGCTTTTCTCGCATCTCTTTTGCTTACTTTCTGGTTCATTTTTATTTTAGCTGAAGCTTCAGATAATCTTACCAGTGCTTCTAACTGTCGGGGTGAGATGGGGATGCTCCTGTTTTCCTCTCCCCCTTCTCTGTTTCTCATTTCCACATAGTATTTTTTTATTTCTTTCAGTGCTGGTTCGGTCAGTTGTGGTTTGATGTTTTGTCGCGCGTAAGAGATGTATTTTTTTAGCAGGTCAGTGTTTATTTCTGTTTCCTTGGTTGTGGGGTCTTTGTGAAGATTGAGAATGTGCGCAGCCATCTCTTCATCTTTGGCTTTATTTGGCATGTCTTTGATTGGAAAGATTAAGTCAAACCTGTTGATGAGTGTTGGAGGCATATCTATCTGGTTGGCTAATATCCCATACGGGTCGAATCTGCCGAATTTTGGGTTGGCTGCTGCCAAAACTGTTGTTCTGGCTATCAGGGTGGCTTGAATATTTGCTTTTGAAATACTGACTGATTGTTGTTCCAGTGCTTCATGCATAGCTGCTCTGTCTTCCTGGCTCATTTTATCCATTTCATCTATTGCGCAAAATCCATTGTTGGCTAGGACCAGCGCTCCTGCTTCCAGGCTCCATCCTTGTAAGAATTCATCTCTGACTACTGCAGCGGTAAGACCGGCTCCGCTCACCCCTTTTCCTGAAACATATCTTGATTTTGGAGCTACAGTGGAGGCTCTTTTTAATAGCTGAGACTTTCCAGCGCCCGGGTCCCCTACTAGCAGGATGTGGATGTCTCCTCTAGTCACCATGCCGTCTTCTCTTTCTTTTCTTACTCCTCCCATTAGTTGCAGGAGCAGGGCTTCTTTTATCTTTTCATAGCCATAGACTGATGGAGCCAGGCTGCCGACTATTTTTTTGAAGATTTTGGGGTCTCTGGACATTTCCATGATTTCTTCTTTTTCTTCTTTGCTTATTTCTATGTCATAAAAGCTTTCTTCTATTGCTTTAACATTGTTGGCTTCTATCAGCAGGTCAAATCTTGTGCTTTTGCTGCCGCTTCTCAGCACTACTGGCACTTCTTTGAGCATGCCAATAACTCTTACTCTTGATCCGGGGTTGGTTTTTCTCTCTGATATTGGGCTGACCAAGTCATCTCTTAGGAAGATGTTGATCCTTTTTGGCTGGGCTCCGCCTTCTAGTTCTTCTGGGTTCTCTTCTAAGACCATTCCCTGGGCATCAACTAATTCTTTGGCTATCAGTTTGAATTTTCCTTTTCTGCCGCAGCTGCACCTGTATGGTTCAGTGAATTTGCTTTCCAGTTGCAGGACTGAGATGATGTTGCCGCAGCTCGGACATTCAAATCTGGCATTGGTTACTTGCGGTCTGACATCTGATTTTTGTCTGACTATGCCTTCAACTATCAGAAATTTTTCCAGGTGGGTGCTTCTCAGGTTGGAAATCATCACTCTTTGTTCTGGGGGCAGGTTAAAGAATCTTAATTTGAATCTTTTGGTTTGTTCATTGATTTCTTCCAGAGCTAATTGTCCTGCTTTGATGGTTTCTTCTGGTTTATCTAATAACAGGTGGGCTATGTCAGGATCAAACTTAGCCAGTTTGGAGAAATCTAATTGGATGAATTTTTCTCCTTTTCTTGTTTTTTCTAATAGTTCTGCTGAGTAGTTGCTTTCTAAGAATTCTTTGAGCCTGGCTACAATTTCAGCTGGTTTCATTTTCTCTTTTTTGTTTTTGTTTTTTTTATTTTTTCCTTTTATTTTGCTTCTTTTTTTCAGGTTTTTCGGAAATGCTTCTAGGCAGTGTCTATCATTTTTTTAATAAATTTTAAAAAAGAGTAATAAAAATTTATTTGACTTTTTTCAGTATGCTAACGAGCTTGTCAACTGCTTCTTTGGCTTCTTCTTCGCTCTTTGTTCCTGTGCAGACTATTTTTCCGTTGCTAAAGAGCAGGAAGGTGGCGTTGGCTGTTTTTAGTTTGTAGACAAGTCCTGGAAATTGTTCTGGTTCGTATTCTGTGTTGTCCAGTTTCATTGCTAGTTCATTTAGGTTCAGGTCCATTCCTATACTGCCTGCTGCTACCATGTTCTGTACAGTTATCTCTGGTTTGATTTTTATTTTGATTTTTATTTTTTCCAGGCTTTTGATGATTTTTTTGATGCTCTCTTCCACTTTTTCCATTGATCTGGCTCCTGTGCAGACCACATTGCCTGAGCTAAAGATTAAGGCGCTGGTTTTTGGATCTTTTATCCTTATTACTAGTCCTGGAAATTGTTCTGGGTTGTACTCTGTATTGCTCAGAGTAGCTGCCATTTTTTCCAGTGGTATGTCATGCTCTAGAGAAGTTGAGACCACAATATTGACAATTTCTATTTGTGGATATTCTTGTTTTTTGTTTTTTTTGGTTTTTACTGCTTTGGCCATAAGCCCACCCCCATTTAAAACCTTTTTAAACCCTTTTTAAATGCTATATTCTCAAGCACATTATAAACCTTTTGGTTTTTGAATGCTTATTTTTTACTTCCTAAACCCCCTTCCTTTCCACTGGAAGTAAACATTCCTTTCTTCTTTTTTGACTTTTTAAGGGGTCTCAAGCCTTCTTTTTCTCTTTTAAGTATTATCTAGGAGTGAACAAACACCCCCTTGTTTCCACTGGAGATTTTGGGTTTTTAACCCCTGTTTTTGTTAATATTTTCTTATAATTTTTATTACTGCCTTATATTAATCTTTTTAATGCTTTAACTTAATATGGATTAATTTAGGTTTTAGTTAATAGATTAACCAAAATATGTAAATATTACTTAACTGTTAATTAATTAAAAATAGCTAATGTCTCTCAGGGTATATTAGATAATGTTGAAGAGTTTTTTCTTTTAGCAGAGGATTCATCTGATAAGGTGAGGTTTGTTTATGCTCTTAGAGGGAGAAAAGGAAGCAAGGGGTTGGTTAAGCAGTATTGTGGGCATTGGCTGAACCGCCAGGTTTTTGTTATACCTCCAGCACATGATTATGATATTTTAGAGGTGATGAAAGCTTTTAATGTTAATTACAAGAGAATTCCTCTCTTGTGGGGTTGAAAAAATGTTTGTTAAAAAAAAGCCAATTAAGGAATTTGTAAAGGAGAAACAGAGGGGGGTTAGTCTTAAGGCTCTGGAAAAGATGGTTAAATTATTGGATGGTCAGACAGAAGAGCTTTTGAAAAAGAGTCTTAAACAAGCTACTTATCATGGTCGAAAAACAGTCTCTTCTCAG
The DNA here is from genome assembly GCA_964585285.1 of uncultured Methanosarcinales archaeon. Classification (GTDB taxonomy): domain Archaea; phylum Nanobdellota; class Nanobdellia; order Woesearchaeales; family CAZPDB01; genus CAZPDB01. Next base: position 27,134 of record CAZPDB010000001.1, on the reverse strand, counting down.
GATGTTGAAGAAGCTGGGCAAAAAGAGCAGTTTGAGTTTGAGAACAGCAAACTTTATTAACTCTTTTTGTTATTTCCTTGTTAAAATGATTGATTTGGTTTTTGGTCAGGAAGATGATTTTGTTGTTTTAGCTCAGGTTTTGGGTTTTAAAAAGGTGTTTGGTGTTGAAAGCATTAACCTTCTCAAGTCTCCCAACCAAAGCAATTCTCAGAAGTTAAATCTTTATTCTGGTTCTCAATTGAGAAAGGTTGTTAAAAAGGTTGATTTGTTTTTTGAGCTTGAGGCCAGTCAAAAAGCTGATTTTTTGCATCAGAGAAGAGGTAATCTTAATCAGGTTATTTGTCAGGAGATGGTTGAGCATGATGTTGCTTATGGTCTTAGTTTCAGTCTTGTTCTTAATTCTCAGAATAAGGATAAGGTTTTGGGTAGGATGAAGCAGAATATTAAGCTTTGTCGTAAGTATGAAGTTCCTTTGGTAGTGGCTAGTTTTGCTCGTTCTCCTTTTGAATTGCGCGCTCCCAATGACTTGCTTGCTTTTTTCAAAGCTCTTGGTCTTTCCAGCCTGGATTTTAAGCAAGGAAAGAATTTTTTGCATTCTTTTTTTTGATTTTTATCTTCTTTTTTTTATTAATTTTTTGATTTGACTTAATTTTCACTTTTAAAAATAAAAAACTTTAAAAAGACCAACCCTAATTTATTCTTTTAATTAACTAACATAATCATTTATTAAAATAAAAAAGGGTGTGTTGATGAAAAACAAAGTTTTGTTATTGTTTGTTCTTCTGCTTACTTTGTTTGCTCTTTCTAGTGTTGTTTTTGCTGAGAAAGAGAAGGTTGTTCTTTTAGCTATTGATTTTTGTGATCAGGATTACAGTTCTTGTAATGCAGAACCAACAGAAACAGATATTAATTCTGCAGATTATAATGTTCAGTTGTGTAATAAGTGGTATTATCATGATGGTATTGAGTATCTTGATCGTGATGGTTCTGTTATTATGGGCAATAATTATTCTCAATTGCTTGATTTAAATGGGGGGTGGGGTGTGTGTGCTACTACTGGAGATTATCGTCAAGCCCCACACCCAGATAGTTGTCATTGTGGTTCTGGTAAGTGTAAGGATACTACTTATAGAAATCAACAGTTGAGTGGTTGTTTGTTTAATGAGGAGGTTCCTTCTGTTAAGCTTCAAGAGGGGGACAGGCTGATTTTTGTTTCAGAACCAGATCAGGGCAGGGATGAAGAGATGAAGGTTATGCGGGGTGAAAGTGAACACACTTTTAATAATAATAATAATAATGTTTATAGTGTCACTTCTGCAACTAGTCTTAAACCAGTTTGTGTGGCTCCTTTTACTTGTCTTATTCTTGAAAAGAAGGTTGAAACAACAGTTGATAATGATGAGGATGGTTATTCTCCATCAGATGATTGTGATGATAATGATGCAAAGATTAATCCTGATGCAGATGAAGTCTGTGATGGTGTTGATAATGATTGTGATGGTGGAGTAGATGAGGGTGGTGTGTGTGATGCTGATTCTAATGAGGATGTTTGTGAAGATTTGGGTGGTGATTGGAATGGAAATGTAGAGGATAATTCTTGTTGTGGTAATGGTGTTGGTGATTGCAGTTATACTTTTGATGAGGAATATTTGTGCGCTAAGACTGATGGTGAGTGGAAGTGGCATTTTGATAGTGATGAGAAAGGTGAGATTGTTGATCTTGATTGTGATTTGTTTCAAGTTCAGGCTTTGTCTGATGGCAGTAAGTGGATTCAGTGTCCTAATGCTGATTTTGTTGAGAAAAAGGTTAATTTTTGTGAGGAGAATAATTGTCATGTTTTTTGGGTTCTTGAGTCTTATAATTCTTCTTTTTATAATAAGGGAAGTTATGATGAGGTTAATATTAGTCTTGAAGAAGATGTTAATCATTGGCGTTCTGTTGCTTGGGGTTATTTTTATGCTGATGATTTGAATGAGAAGAATGTTATTCCTCTTAAGAAGCACGAGCAGGGCTGGGATCATTTTGAGGAGAGTGGTTGGCCTTATCATTGGATTAAGTCCAATAATGATAAGTATAGGCTTAGGTTGGATACTGGTTATTATTCTGGTCAGGATACTAAGTTTGAGTTGTGTTTTAATGATAATAATGGGGCTTGTGAGAATGAAACAGTTGTTGACTTAAGCTCTAATGGAAAGAATATTAAGGGTTTTGTTCGTCGCAAATCTGGTTTTCGTGATTATCCTCGCTTTTCTGGTTTTACTTCTGGCATTTCTGATTCTTTTTCTGTTACTCCAAAATCTGTAACTAATAATGATGGTGAAACTCACCAGTATTTGTGTTATGCAGAGGGCTGGTCTGAAATTACTGATAAGCAGGTTGAGCCTATTTCTTTTAAGTGGAGGATTAATTATACTGGGGTTCGAGCTAAGGATTCAAAGAAATGGTTGTTGACTACTGGTCCTAGAGCAAGACCAACTTCAATTGATCTTCCTAATGTCATTGATGATGCTGGGTTAAATACTTATTATGAAGCTTCTTTTTTAGCTTATTCTGAGGAGGAGGTTAGTAAGCAGATTAATGTTAGTTCTTTTGGTAATGATACTAATGTTATTTATACTACTCGTGGTTCTTGGGGTGGTTCTGCTGTTTGGGGTCCTGATTATGTTAAAGAAACTGATTATTCTACTATGATTGAGAGGTTTGAGTTTGATTCTGGTTGGACTGGTGGTTATATTGGTGGTTGGAATCTTTATGATGATAAAGTTTTGCTTAATTATTCTGGTGATCAGATTTTTAATGGAGAGATTATTCCTTTTTCTTATTCTGATTGTGGGGTTTTGTCTGAGGCTCGGGGCCAGGTTCATCTTGATTATGTTACTGAGAATTTGAATCGTTTGACTGAGTGGCAGTCTGCTGAGTTGTATCCTGGTCAGGAATTGCTTTTAGAGGATTTGTTGTTTGATTTAGAATCTTGTTTAGATAAGGGGGTTACTTACGATTTTGAGACTAATGATTCCAGGGTTGAGGTTTTTGTTAGGGATAATCAGGTTGTGGCTGAGTTTGTTGGTTCTGTTGAGGTTGGTTCTTCTAATTTTAGTATTGCTGAGTGTTCTGCTCAATCTGAGGATTCTTTTTCTAGTGGTGGTGGTGAGCAGCGTTCTCTTGGTGAGATTGTTTATTTTAATAATAAGAAGTATTTTTGTTCTGTATCTGATGAGTGGGATACTGGTGATTTGCCAGAGCAGGAGTGCACTGCCCAGCTTGGTAATGATAGGTTTGTGAGTGGTTTGTGTTGTGGTGATGATTGGTTGTTTGATACTTATCCTCTTTCTTTTGATGGTTATTCTTCTGGGCAGTGTTGTGTTGCTGGTGAGCTTGTTAGTGCTGGTCGTGTTGGTGTTCATAATTTTTCTTGGGCTGTTTATGCTTTTCAACAAGGTAAAGCTGAGACTTATCTTGGTCTTGTTCCTGATAGTGTTGATTTGCATTTGATTTCTTTTAATGAGGGGCCTTTTGAGACCAGTCCTCCTGCTACTACTTATTTGTATAAGATTAGGATTTATGTTCCTGAATTAGAAAGTGGGGGGACTACTAGGGTTTTTGCTTTGGAGCATCCTGGTCGTGAGGTTGAGGTTTTTCTTGATAATGGAGAAGTTATTACTACAAATGATAATTATCAGCTTGTTTTTTCTTCTATTGGTTGGCATAATTTGACTATTAAGTTGGTTGGTGGTGTTGGCCAGTCTGTTTTAAAACTTCACAATCCTAATAATAAGGGGAATTCTTTGTCTAATATTCTTGGTCCTGATATTTATTTTGTTGCTGACTCTCCTAATGATTATGGTGGTCTTTTGTGTTCTCAGGGCGGGTTGCATCTTTGTAATGGTAATGGGGAGAATAATCCTCAGGCTGTCACTGCTGATTTTAATTATTTTTTTAATGCTGAGAAGTCTTTGACTGGTCATGATTTTTGTGATGTTTTAAGAATTTCTTCTAGTTCTGATGGTTCAACTGGTTTTTATTGTTCTCCTCAGCGTGAGTGGTTGATTGGTGCTGGGTTTAATACTACTGTTTATTCTCCTGGTGGTTCTCTTGGTTGTTGTCCTCCTGGTTGGTGTTGGAATGGCACTGGTTGTGTTGAGTCTTTTGGCCCTGATGATATTTTTGTTTATGATGGTACTAATTATTCTTGTGTTGGTGGTGATTGGGTTTCTGTTGGTGCTAAGCTTGATTGGTTTGATGATGAACTTGGTTTTTGTAATGCTTCTCAGTGTTTTGTTAGTGCTACTGCTGCTGGTGATGAGAATTTAGGTGTTGATGATGATTTTTGTTTGGATAGTGGTGGTTTTGTTGGTGATCATCTTTGTGAGGGTGGTGTTTGGACTTCTCGTACTTTGCAGATTGCTCAGACTTTGCTTTCCTTACCTAATGATGATTATGTTTTGTTTTGTGATTCTCCTTTTAATTCTTTGAATGAGGTTGATTATCTTGGCACAATTTCAGTTGATACTTCTCATTTGTCTGAGGTTTTGTTTGGTGATGTTTTTGGTCCTGGTTTTGTGAATAATTTTTGTGTTTTGAAATATGTTGATAATGGTCAGGAGGAGGTTGTTTTTGGGGCTGGTTTGAATCAGAGTATTAACACTTCTGTTAGTGGATTTCATCCTTTGCAGTATTTTGGTCATTCTCTTGGTCTCCCTACTCGTTTGTTAGGTGGCCAGCTTTGTTCTAATGTTATTTCTACTAACAATGATAAGTTTAGCAAGTGTAATGGTCAGAATGTTTTTTATAATCCTGTTTTGATGTCTTTTATTTATCAGCCCTCTTCAAAAAGCCTTAATTCTGGTAATTCTCTTTTTGAGACTTTGATTTCTAGTTTTTGTTCTCTTTTTGATTTTTGTTCCAATAATAAAATTGATCTTGTTCAGGCTGGAAATAGTATTGGTTTTGACTCTGATTTTCGTTCTCTTAACACTTTGAATCGTCTTTATCAGGCTCAGAAAGGTGGTAAGAAGGTGGTGGCTGTTTTAGAGCAGCTTTCTAGTGGTCTTTCATTTAGGTTGTTGGTGGCTGAGTATGGTGGTTTTGATTTTGATAAGGATAAGTTTTGTGCTTTGCTTGAGGATAAGGGTTTGTCTTGTCAAGTGGATAATAATAATATTTTTGTGGCTGAGCTTTCCTCTTCTAATGTTGATGATGTTTGGAAGGAGTTAACTGCTCAGTTGAGATTGCAGTGATTTTTTTTTTAACTATCCCTTTTTTATAAATTCTTCAAAAGATTTCAAGTGTCTCATAATTCAACTCCTCCTTTTAGGACGATTCTGTTTAAGATGTTGTTTTTAAGGTTTTCATCTATTTTTTTCCATGAATCATAGAAATTTGTGTTTATTTTTCTGTTTAAGATTTTTTCATATTTTTCCAGTTCAAGCATTTTGTTTTTTCTTTCTATCACTGCTAAGTCTATATCTGAATTTTCAGTATCTTCTCCTTTTGAATAGCTCCCAAACAAGATGATTGTTGCTCCAGCCAGTTTTTCTTCTAGATAATTTGATAATCCTGAGAGGTAGATGTTTTTTAGGTTTTCTACTCTTTTTAGTTCTATTGCTTTTGACTCGTCTCGGTTAAATGAGACAAAATTTATTGTTTTTGTCTTTTCAACTTTTATTAGTTGGTTGTCTTTTAGTTTTTTCTTTGAATTGGAAAGGGCTGTGGGTGTTACTTTCAGCATTTTAGCTAATTCTCTCTGGCTTAGTTTTTCTCCTGCTTTTAGGCAGAGTAAAGAAAATATTTCCTGTTCAAGCACTGTCCACTTAATTTTATATGTGAAGTTAAATTTGTATAATCCTCTATTTTTTGTTCTTTTTCAAACTTAATTTCTGTCTTTGCTAATATTAACTCCAGAATTTTTTTCAATCAACTTTTTTTCTCAAAAACTTTATATATTCCTTTTCTTATTTTTTTGTTGATGATGGAAAAAAGAGGTCAGTTGACTGTTTTTATTTTGTTGGTGATTGTTTTAGTTATTGTTTTTGGTTTTATGTTCTATTTTGTTTTTATGATTCAGTCTTCTAAGACTCGGGTTGAGGCAGAGAAGGAGCTCAAGCAGGCTTTTGAACAGACTGAGTTGTCTTATTCTGTCCAGTCTTGTCTTGACAAATCTCTTGAAAGAGGTCTTTTTTTGGTTGGCCAGCAGGGAGGTGTTATTTTTAAGAGTCAGGGAGGCCCCCCTGATGTTGTCCCTAACTCTGATGATTTTGTTGAGTACACTGATTCTCAGGGTAATAAATGGAATGTTTCTCTCTGGCTTAAGAAGAACCCTAATCAACCAGCTACTAATAATATGTATCCTTGTTATAGTCTTTCATCTGCTTATTGCTCTTCTTTCTCTTATGTTGATCCTTGCCTGAATTGTCCTAAATTTTATTCTCACCTTAATCAGAGACAAATTTCTTTTGGTGATTTGAATAAGAGGTTTCTTTCTATTGAGGAGCTTAATTTTGAGACTTGGCAGAATATTGGAGGTTTTTATAATTCTGTTGGTGGTAATGATTCTATTGAATTTCATTTAGAGTCTTTTGTTGAAACTAATTTTACTTCTTGTTTAGAAAGTGTTGTTTTTCCTCCTGGTGTTGAGTTTGTTGAGCTTAATCAGTCTGATGTGGTTATTAATTTTTTTGATGTTTCTTTGCAAGTCATTGCTGTTTTTAATTTTACTCTTGGTGGCGAGTCAGTTCTTTTGTCTAAGGGTTTTTTTACTAAGCAGGAGGTGGCTTTGTTTCAGGTTGTTAAGCTTCTTGAAGCTGCTGTTTCAGAGGATATGGCTGATCTTAATTTTTTTGTTAATCAGGCTTCACTTTTTCAGATTGCTGATTCTGCTGATTATCCTTTATCTAACACTTTTTCTTTTATTCGTGATGAAGATGCTGATTTTTCTATCATCGGAATTAAGGATTCTGGTCATCTTTTTCAGTTGGCTCTTGAAGAAAGAAGGCCTGCTCTTAATTCTCTTACTAACACCCCTCTCTCTCATCCTAAAGATATTGTTTATAATATCTCTGATCAGGGAAATAATTTTATTGTTAAGCCTTTTGGTCTTGACCCTGATGATAGTCCTGTTCGTTATCATTATTCCTGTCCTAATACTGCTCTTTCTTGTTTAGGTCAATCCCTTAAAACTTCTGCTTTTTATACTTCCTCCTCACTTTCTCATTCCCAATGGGAATCTTCCTGTGTTTCTCGTTGTGCTAACCATACTTTTGATGCTCCTGCTAATCACACTTTTATTATCACTCTTAGAGATAGGACTGGTAGTTTTGATGCTCAAACAGTTCATTTGCAGGTGGTTGAATAATTTTAAGAAATAATTAAGAGAAAAGTTTATAAATAGAATTTATAAAAGAGTATGTAATTAATGTTTAGGGGTGTGTTTTTGGTATGAAAAAGATAAAAAAAGGGGTTTTGTACTTATTGGTTGCTTTGTTGCTGCTTCTTGGCTTGCTCAAGCTCCCTTTGGTTTCTTCTCAATCTAGTGAGGGTTGTTGTTTTGCTAATCTTTCTCTTGGTGATTCTACTCCTCAAGATTGTTGTGGCAGTGAGAAATGCGCTGGCGCAGAGTGGAGCAGTGTTTCCTGTCAGGACGCTGCTGATTTTGAAGGTTGTTGTGTTCAACAGACTAATTGTTATAGTGGAATGATTAGTCTTTCTACTTGTATGGATGACCAAAAAGCTGTTCGTTTTTATCCTGCTCAGTATTGTTCTGAGGTGGAGGAGTGCCAGTTGGGTTGTTGTCGCCGAGAAGAGAGTGCTACTGGTGTGATTGATGCTCAGGTCATTGTGCAGCGGGCTTGTCAGCCTATTGGCAACTTTGTTGTTGATGAATTTATTCCTGGTTTGATTGATAGAGATGGTTGTCAGGATCTTCCTTCTCTGCCTCTGCTTAGCGGTAATGTCTCTTGTGATGGTCGGCCAGATTCTGATGCTCTTGTCTATATCTCTTCTCAGCTTTATGCTCTCACTAATAGTTCTGGCCAGTATTCTTTGTCTTTGCCAGCTGATTCTTGGACTGTGACTGTTTCTGCTTCTGGTTGTCAGGATTTGACTGAGACAGTTGTTGTTTCTGAAGAAGGCGCAACTCATGATTTTGATTTGGGTTCTGGTCTGGCTACTGGTACTCTTTCTGGTTTTGTTTTTGAGCCTGATGGACAAACTCCTGTTGTTAATGCTTATGTTTTTTCTGTTACTTCTCAGCAGAGTGCTTATACTAATTATGATGGTTATTTTTCTTTGTCTGGTTTGCAGACTGATGATAATAATTTTCGTGTTTCTCACTCTGATTTTGAATCCTTAACACATACTATTAATATTAATGCTGGTTTGAATGAGCAAAATTTCACTTTCACTGAGAGAGTTGAAAAAATGTGTGGTGATGGTGTGATTGATAATAGTGAAGATTGTGATCCAGAAGCTAATAAAAATTATTACCCTGAGGATTGTTTGGTTTGTACTGATGAGTGTAAGTGTGTTGGTTCTTGTGATGAGCTTGGTGATTATTATTCTCAGTATACTTATTCTGGTGCTCCTGATGGTGTTGTTTATATTTCTAATCCTCAGTGTAGTTATGATTTTCTTTGTAATAATTCTTATCTTTCTGGTTACCGTGTTAATTTAGAGGGCCCTGATTTTTTTGATTATAACCTTTGCGGTGATAAGGTTTGTTGTAATCTTGAGCCTGAACCGCTCCCTCTCTGCCCTGAAGAGATTAGTCTTGATTCTGATGGTGCTAAAAAGAAAATTTCTGCTCTCAACCCTCATTATTTTGATATCCTTCCTGAGGGCCAGCCTCCTCTTTGTGTTTGCGGTCAGGATGAGATAGATATGGATGATGGCGGTCTTTGTTGTCCTGGCACACCTTATGATTATTTTATTAGTGGGGGTTCTTGTGAGGAATTAGCCAGTCTTGATGTGGTGGTTAAAAGAGAAAAGACTCTTTTTAGACTTTTTTCCTCTGAAGTCAGTGTTGAAGATGCTACAGTTGAGATTGTTGAATTAAGAAGTAGTGAGTCAACTGATGAGAATGGTTTGGCTTCTTTTGCTGATATCCCTCCTGGTTCTTATACTGTTAAGGCTAGTTATTTTGATGATGATGATGATGATGAAGGTATTTGGTTGGGTAAAACCCAGTCTGTTGATCTTGGTGCTGGTGAGAATAAGTTGGAGTTGTTAATAGAACCTCTTGCTCCCCCTCTTGTTTGCACTATTCTAAAACCTTCTATTAGTGATGCTTCTCCTCTTCCTGGCCAGTTAGTGATTAATCTTTCTTTTTCTCAGCCAAGGGATGAGTGTTTTGATGAGATTGGTTTTTTTCATGTTGTTAGAAAGGATTATGATTATTCATCCCAAACTGCTAATGGAAATGAAAAGGTTTTTCATGTTCCTAAAACAGATTCTTTTAAGTATTCTCTTCTTGATAATAAGGATTTAGAGTGGGATAAGTGGTATGAATATACTGTTAAGGTTTATAATTTGAGTGGTGCAGTGGCTGCTTCCAGCAACCCCCAGATTGTTTTTACTGGTAATGAGTCTTGCCAGGACAAGCTTCCTGGTCAGACTTTTTGCAGTGATGATTCTCTTGTTTTGTCTTGTGATGATTCTAATAAACTTGTTGAGGTTGATTCTTGTGATGATTCTTGTTTGCAGATTAATCCTTCTTTGGCTGCTTGTCGTTTGGCTGAGGAGTGTCAGATTATTGGCACTGATTATTATTTGGGTGGGGGAGAGTATGAGCAACCCAATATTTTTGGTTTGTATTATTCTCAGCTTGATTTTGGTAAGGATGGGATTAATTGCACTCATAAGTTAGTTGATGATGATATTGTCAGGACTAGTTGTTATCTTGATTATTCTGAGACTACTATTGATAAGTGTTTTTCTTGTCTTGAGGTTGAGGATGAGGGTTGTTATGCTTATCAGTCCCAGTCTGCTTGTTTGGCTGATAGTTGTGGTTTTTCTCAGGGCCAGAATTGTTCTTGGATTGCTTCTCCTTATGCTGAGTTAGGTAAGGGCACTTGTTTGCCTCCTCCTGATCAGAGAGATCCTCCTGAAAATTGTGATGATGTTTGTTCTGGTCTTGGTCCTTTTGAAGAGTGTTCTCCTGATATTTGTTGGGCTTATGGTTGTGTTTTTGATGCTGATAATGATGCTTGTGTTGATTGTTCTTCTTTGAGTTCTTGTTTTGATTATCAGACTGAGCAGGAGTGTGTGGGCACACCTCCTTATAATCAGTCTTTTTCTTTCACTCAACAAGATGGTTCTGAGTGTGTTAGTGTGCTTGAACAAAGTATTGTTTATTCTCATGATGCTTGCGGTTTTGGTTATTGTGCTTGGCAAGATGATGGGTGTGTTAGGGTTAATGCTTTAGGAGATAATGAGTGTGCTGAGGAGATTAGTTCTCCTCCTCAGACTAATCTTTCCATATCAGATTATTTGAGTACTTCTCAGGGCCAGCTCTCTTTTGAGGTTTCTACTGCTCAATTACTTCCTTATTGTTCTAAGGATATCTCTACTTATTATTGTGTGGATAAGGAGGGTTTTTGTTGTCCTGATGAGCTTGTTCCTCTTGATAACATTTTAACTTTTGCTGATATTAATTCTTCTCTTACTTTTGGTGGAGGTTATTATCAGATTCATTATTTTTCTAATGATTCTTATGGTTTTGTTGAGCCTGTTCAGTCTTCTAGTTTTTATTTTGATAACCTCACTGCTGGTATCAGTCTTTCTTATGATGTGGTTGATAATCCTAATGATGAGCGCACTTCTGATATTCTTTTTGAGCTCAATCTTTCTCACTCAGCTACTTGTTCTGATATTCTGGCTATTATAACTGATTCTGGATTGGTTACAGACCAAAACTTAAATGGTGATTTGGTTCGTGCTGGTCAAATTAAGTCTTTTGAATATCTTGATAAGTCTGATGGTGTTTATTATTATTTTCTTAATTGCACTACTCCTGCTGGTAATTCTGAGGTTATTGTTGAGTCTATTGATGTTGATCGCATTGCTTTGATTGAGAATGTTCGTGTTAATAACAATACCCTTCCTGTTTTGATTAATGGTTCTGCTAATATTACTTGGCAGACTTCTGATGAGATGAATTGTTCCCTCTCTAATGTTCCTGTTGGCACTGGCACTTCTTTTGAGCATTCTATGAATTATGCTGATGGTAATTATTCTTTGAACATTTCTTGTTCTAAGAATGATAAGATTGATTCTTTTGTTAGCACTGTTTATTCTGATACTGTTCCTCCTCAGACAACTCTTCTTTATAAGGGTAAGGAGTTTAATCAGTCTAAGGTTTATAATGATGCTCTCAAATTTTCTTTTTATGTTGACACTTCTCCTGGTTCTTCTAGTTTAAAATTTACTGGTTCTCAGGTTTATTCTTGTTTTCTTCCAGGCACTGATCCTGAGTCTCTTACTTGCAATTCTTGCTCATCTTTTGCTCTTGTTGGTGAGACTGTGAGTGTTGGTGAGTCTGGTTTGCTTTGTTATTATTCTGTTGATGAGGGTGGGAATAAAGAAGAGTCTCAGTCAGCCAGTGTTGTTATTGATAACACTTCTCCTGAAATTTTGAAGATTCTTCTTGATGATGTGCTTATTGCTCAGAATAAGATCTTGAATTATTCTTCTC
>CAZPDB010000001.1:9428-15438 GCA_964585285.1 uncultured Methanosarcinales archaeon | reverse complement strand
GGTTTGGGTTGATGAGCCTGGCCAGGTTAAGGTTAGTTTGAATGGGCAAACAACTTCTAATGAGTTATATGTAGTTTCACAAGATTATTATGCTCCTTTTTCTTTAAATCTTCAGCCAGGTCAGAACAGTCTTGTTGTTCGCGCTTTTGATTCTGCTCAGAACCCTTCTACCCATTTTAATTTTGATGATATTTATTTTGACACTTTTGCTCCTAATGCCACTCTTACTATTTATGATGAGCTTGGCCATTCTCCTCCCCAAAATCTTGAATGGCAGAGCAATATTACTTTTAATGTTACTGAGGTTGTTGATTTTAAGGATGAGAATGTTGTTAATGATGAACCAGATGCTGTTAAAAGAATTATTTTAATCCTAAAAAATGATGATGGTCAAATTCTTAATTCTGCTCAGGTGGATAATGAGGTTTCTTTGGTTAAGCAGCTCTCTCTTGCTGACGCAACTTTTTTTGTTCCTGGTAATTACACTGCTGAAGTAACTCTTTTGGATAAGTATGATAATGTTGCTACTCTGACCAGCTCTTTTTATATTAATGACACTTCTGCTCCTGCTATTAATGTCACTTTTTATAATTTGTCTGGTCCTCTGACTAATCATACTGTTAACTCTCAAGTTTTGGAGAGGATTGGTGGTCCTGGTAATGAGTTTGCTTTAATGATCAGTTCTGATGAGAATATTAGTTCTAAGAATGTTGTGGTGCTTGATTCTTTTTTTGATGAGGTTGCTGATGTTTTAAGTTTTAGAGCTCAGACTGGAGATTATTCTTATGATTATGATTTTAATCATTCTAAGCTTGGTTTTGTTTCTGATATTTTTTATCTTAATATTACTTTGGCTGATGTTAATAATAATCTTAATAACACTCTTTATGCTTTTTATGTTGATAATCAGGGAGATTCTTTAATTTTTGTTGAGCCTGCTTCAGCAGAATTTTACACTAATCAGGACGAGATTAATTTGACTTCAACTGGTATGGGAGGCCGGCCTTTTTTGCAGATAAAAAAAGGAACAAGTTTTAAAAAGGTCTCTTTTGATTCTGTTACCTCTTTTGCTTATTCTGAGTTTCTTCTCGGTTCTTGTAAAATTATCAGTTCAGACAATAATATTTTAACAGTTGAAAATTGTGATTCAGATCCTATTGTTGGTAATTTTGTAACTTGTTCTGGTGCTTCTGCTAAAAGACCTCGGATTGTGTCTATTACTAATTATCAGCAGGACAATTCTTTGAATCCTGACCAGTTCTTTTTAGAATTAAACCAGATTAGTTCTTGTGATAATAACCTCCAATTAAGAGATTCTCTTTACCCTAATAATTATTTTTGGATGGAAGTTTCTCTTCCTTCTTTTTGTAATAATAATGAGTGTTTTGTTTTTGGTTCGAGTGAGGATGATTTAGGTAATTATAATATGGTTGATGGAGATTATGCTTTTTTTAGGCTTTTTTATGATTTTTCTGCTCCTCTGGTTTCTTCTCCTCTGGCTAATTCCACTACTAATGATGTTGCTGCTAAAGTTAAGCTTTTGGTTAGTGATAATCTTGCTCTTAACTCTTCTTCTTTCCAGCTCTGGCTTAACCAAAACAAAGTTGCTCCTGATAATTATGTTAAATCTTGTTCTGATTCTGGTTTGAGGTGTAATCTCACTCTCTCTCCCACTGAGGGTCAGAATTGGGAGGAGTTTGTTCAGCAGAATATCACTTTGAATATTTCTGATTTAGCTAATAATCTTGTTTCTTATTCTTTCTGGTTTATTGCTGATTCTTCCACTCCTGCCCGTCCCAATCTTTCTGTTACTCCTTCTAATTATCTTAATAACTTGTTTTATACTAATTCCTCTTCCCCTCTTATCTATCTTGAGTATAATGCTTCTGAGAACATTCTTTTTAATTGGTCTGGTCTTTATAATTCCTCTAACTCTCTTGTTTTTAATAACTTCTCTAATACTCTCTCCCCGGTTGATCTTGTTGATGGTTCTTACACTCTTAAGGCTAATGCTTCTAAGCAGGTTGGTTCTGATGCTCAGGGAGAGCCTGTTAGTGGCTCTTTTGGTTTCTGGGGTAATTTGGCTTCTCTAATTGTTGACACCCAACCTCCTTCCTCAGCCCTTTCTGCTCCGGTTTCTGTTACTGATGATAAGTCTGTTCAGGTTTTGGTTAATGCTTCTGATTCTAATCTTTGGTTTGTTAATCTCTCTGGTCATGTGGAAAAATCAATTCAAGAAGTCATCACCTCTGATTTAATTGGTGAGTCTTATTCTCTTAATCTTTCTTATTGCACTGCTGGTAATCAAAATAACACTCTTTTGCTTTCTGTTTGTGATAAGGCTGGAAACTGCAATCAGACTTCTCTGATGGTTGTTTGTCATAATAGTTCTCCTATTTTTGTGGTTGATTCTATTAATGTTTCTCCTCTTGATCCTAATAAAAAAGTTCTTGATTATGATGGTTTTGATTCCAGTTGGCATACTAATACTTTAGCTCTTAACATTTCTGGTCGTTTCTCTGCTCAGACCTTTGATAAGATTTATCTCGAGGGTTATTCTCCTCAACTTCTTGCCCAGACCAGTGGTGATAAGTTCTGGGTTAATCTTTCCCTTGAAGATAATCCTAACTCTCCTCAAGAAGTAACTTTGGTTATTAAGGATGAGAATTCTCGCACTGGCACTATTACTCTTAATATTACTTATGATACTCAAGGCCCTTCCATTGCTAGGCTTAAGCCTGTGAGTGATTATGTCAGCTCTGACACTTTTGAGTTTAGGATTAATGCTTCTGATGATGTGGTTGATTCTTGTAATGCTTCTGTTAGTGGCTACAGTGGTCTTTCTTTTGTTTTCAATGAGGTCTATTCTCAAATCTTTAACACTTCTCTTAACCTTTCTATTTGTTTCAATGCTGATAATCCTCAATGTCATGTTGAAACTGTTTGTCTTGATAAGTTTGGCAATTCTGCTTCTGCTACTTTTGTTTTTAGCAAGGATATTTTCCAGCCCCAGTTTGAATCTATTACACTTGAGGATGGGCGTAGTTCTTGTTCTCTTGTTCCTGGTAATGATTTTTCTGATTGTCTTGTTTCTTACCCTATTCTTGGTACTGATCACTTAGCTGATATTAGTGTCAATCTTAATAGGAATCCTGGTGATGAGCTTGTTTCTTGCCAGTTTAATCTTTCCTCTGCTTCAAACAAAAAAGATGTTTTCATTTCTGATTATTTTGATTCTGATTCTGTTACTGTTGGTCTTGGCCAAGCTCAAAATCTTTCTCTTTTTGATAATGATAATTACACTTTGGGTGTTGCTTGTCTTGATGGAGCTGGTAATTCTAATTCTACCCAGGTTAAGTTTCAGGTTGAGACTGGATTGATTATTACTAAAACTTATCTTCAAGTTAATACTCAGAATTTCCCTCCTGGTTCTTATCTTAACAGTAATTCTTTGATGGTTGGTGTTGAGACTAATAAGCAAGGGGTTACTTGCGAACTTTATAATAACACTCTAGCTAATGAATCAATTCAGACCTCTTCTTCTAGCCAGGATAATAATCTTGTTGAATTTTCCCTTTCTGATTTGGTTGATGGCTCTTATTCTTTTGTTGTTGTTTGTTCCTTAACTGGTAACCTTGATGTTTCTTCTCCTTCAGAGTTTGTTTCTTTTACTCTTGATTCTACTCTTCCTTTAATTAATCTTTCTGCTTCCCGTTCTGGCCAGCCTGTTTCTTTGGTTAGGGATGGTGATGTGATTGATGTTCTTGCTTTGATTAATGAGTCTTATCTTAATCAGTCTCAGGTTAAGTTTATTCCTTCTTCTGGTTGGTTTGCTCTTTCTAATTTCTCTTGCCATAATAGCCAGAGAGGTTATGATCTTTCTTGTTCTGCTAATCTTAGTGTTAATCAGTCTGAGGACTCACCCCTCTTTGTTGGTGTTAGCGCTGTTGATTTGGCTGGTAATTTTAATTCCAGTTCTCTCTCTTTAATTGTTGATAACACTCCTCCTGGGTTTGTTCAAGAACCTCTTTTCCATGATTTGACTTTTACTAATGATTATTATTTGTCCAGTTGCTCTTTAGCTTTCAAAAAATTGACTTTGAATTTTACTTCTGATGAAACTCTTGCTTCTGCTTCTCTTATTAAAGATATTTCTGTTTCTGAGTGCTGGAATTTGTCTCAGAATGTTTGGGTTTGTAATCTAACTATTATGTGTGATAATTATTCTTCTCCTGGGTTTGCTTTGTTTAATCTTTCCTTGGTTGATTTGGCTGGCAATCAGCAGTCTTTTGCTTATCCTGATTTGCTTTTTGTTGATGCTCATAAGCCAAATATTACTGTTTTCTTGCCTGGTCAGGATGATAGAATTGGTGATATTCCTCCAACTGCCAAGCTTTGGTTTAATGATAATAATTTTAACTCTTCTCAAATCATTATTACTTCTAATGTTACTGATGAATTCACTTCTTGTTCTAATCATGAGGAGCTTGAGGATAATCAGTTTTCCAGTTCTTGCTCTGCCACTGGTGATATCTTGGCTGGTGAGAATGAGTCTCTTATCTTTGTTAATGTTTCTTTGACTGATTTGGTGGGTAATTTTGAAAACAAGGATTGGTCTTTTTTTGTTGATAAGAATGTTCCTCCTCTTCCTTCTTTGACTGCTTATAATATTTTTGATTCAGCTGAGGTTGTTAGAGATTCTGATGGTCGTTATTATTTTAACACTGTTCACCCTTTGATTAAGGTTTCTTTTGTTAATCCTATCAGTTATTTTAATGTCACTACTCGTTCACCTTTCCCAGCCATTACCCGTCTTGTAAGTGGTAATAATCTGTTCTTATTGAATTATTCTGGTCTTTCTCAGGGTTATTTTAGTTTAAAAGTTGAGGCTAATCTTTCTCATATCTCCAGTGCTCCTCTGGGTGATTATACTTTCTCTGATATTTTTGTTGTTGATACTCAGCCCCCTTCTTTGACTATTATTTCTCCTGCTTCTGATGAGATTATTCCTTCTGGTCAGGCCACTCTTGAGGTTGGGGTTGATGATGCTCATCTTGATTCTGTTAATTATTCTGTTTATGATACCTCTGGTGATATTATGGACAGTGGTCAGTTGGTCCAGACCAATGATTATCGGAAAACCCTTGGTTTAGGTAATGGCCAATATTCTCTTGTGGTTGTTGCTTGTGATAAGGCTGGTAATTGTAATACTTCTTCCTGTAATTTTACTCTTGATATTGGTGTTCCTGGCATTGTTGTTACTGAGGTCAGTCCAGCTTTTGATTATGGTCAGGAGTGGCACACTCTTAATAGTTCTGTCACTATCTCTGGTAATCTTTCTAAGCCTTATTTTGCTTCTATCAATAGTCTCACACTTTCTCCTCTCTTAGGAGACTTAACTAATCTTGTTTTTACTGATGATAATTTTTCTTTAACTACTCCTATCTCTACTGGTAGCAGTGGTGAAACCATCACCGATTTTACTCTCACTGTTACTGCTGATAATGGTCTTTCTAATTCCACTTTGGTTAATGTTGTTCATGATAGACAAGGCCCTCAGATTTCTCTTGTTTCTCCTCTTCCTGATTCTTCTGGTGTTGGGTGGGTTAATAATGATAATCCTTTCTTAGTTTTTGAAACTAGTGAAGTTTCTAATTGTTCTTTTAGTTATCCTCTTCTTGGTGGCGGGGATTCCATTAAAACGTCTCCTCAGTATGCTTTGGAGCATTCTCTTAATCTCACTGGTAGTGTGGAGATCCCTGTTGAGGGTTTAACTCTTGAGGCTACTTGCTGGGATAGGTTTAACAATCCTCTCTCTAAATCTTTTATTTTGAAAAAGGATCTTTCTCCTCCAGAGATTAAGGCTTCTCTTTCTCCTAGTATTGCTCTTTTATCTCAGGAGACCAGTGCTTTCTCTCATTATTATGTTTTTGCTTCTCTTGAGGCTGTCCTGGTCACGATTGAATCTACTGCTCAGGAAGGGGTTGTTTGTAATATGAGTGGTGACTAT
>CAZPDB010000001.1:2374-9418 GCA_964585285.1 uncultured Methanosarcinales archaeon | reverse complement strand
TGGCAGAATAATACTTATCAATCAACTCATTCCTTGCAATTGCCTCAGTTGGTTGATCAGGCCAATCATTCTTATTCTCTCTCTTGTTCTGATCGCGCTGGTAATTCTGATTCTTATCAGCTTAATCTTACTACTTGGGAGAATATGCCTGTTAGCATCCAGGTGATTGAGCCTCCTCGTTATACTCAGGAAACTAATCCTTTGATTAAGATTAGCACTAATCGTCCTGCTGTTTGTACTATCCAGACTGAGGATCTTAATTTCTTCCAAAGACTTAGTGGTTTTTTTGGTTTGTTAGATGATCCAGTTATGGTCAGTGATAGCACCGACACTATTCATCAGGCTTTTGCTGCTGTGGTTGATAATGTTGTTGGTGTTTCTGGACAGGAGCTATCAGCTTCTGAGCTTAGTTCTTACAGTCTGGAGCATAATAAGGATTATTCTTTTGATGTTGAGTGCCAGCCTGTTCAGTCTGGTCTTTCTCTTGCTTCTGCTCTTGTTTCTTTCACCACTGATTTTGTAGTTGATAATTTCACTATTCACAGCCCTGTTAATAACCAACCTGTTGGTTCCTGGTTAATTTCTGTTAATGGTAGTGTTGATGAGCCTGTCACTCTTAATATTTATAACTTATATGGGTTGGCTGGTCAGTATGATGTTAATGGTAGTTTCTTCTTTGATAAGATGATTCCTGTTTTCCCTAACCCTTTATCTGGTAGCCTGTCTGATTCTTTGCTTATTTTTGAAGCTGTTGATAGGGCTGGTAATGTTGAGGCTATTGAGAGAACTGTAAAAAAGGATATTTCTGATCTTCAAATCTCTGCTACTATTACTTATCCTTTTAGTGGTTCTATTCTTGCTTCTCTTGATGAGGTCAAAGCCCATATTGTTCCTAATGGCACTGGTTGGATTGCTAATCTGACTGTTTTCAACACTTCTGGTCAGGAGGTCACTCCTGCTTATGATTTTGTTATGGTTGATAATTCCACTGCTCATTTCACCTTAGATAGGAATAATGGTCTTGCTGATGGCACCTACACCCTTTTGGTCACTCCTTCACTTGATGGTATTGAAGGCTTAAATGGCTTTGCTGTTATCACCATTAATAGTTCTGTGCCTGAGATTAATCTCTTGTCTCCAGAATTTGGTTCTGTTGTTACTTCTTCCACTGTTCCTTTCACTGTTGATATTACTCCAGCGTTAGGAGCCTTTGTTAATCAGGCCTGGATTTATTATAATTGGTTTGATCCTGTTGAACTTGAGTATATTGCTCAAGATGATAATTATTTTGCTTTAATCTCTGGTCTTGCTGATATGAATTATTTGATTGGCATCAATGCTACTGATAATCTTGGTCGTACTGGTTTTGCTAAGGGCATTATTTTTGTTGACACTACTGGTCCTGGTGTAGAGAATGTTACTGTGGAATAATCTTGGATTAGTTCCTTAAATTAAAAAAGTTGATAAAAATAAGATAATCAACTTTGAAAAAAATATTTTAGAAAAAAATGAAAAAAACTCTTAAATTTGTTTGGTTCATTGTTTTTATCTTTTTATTAGCTCATCTTGTTTTTTCCCAGACAACCCCGAGGGGGATTGATCTTGGTATTGTTAATAACACCAGGCCTTTAATTACTGTTGTTTTTGATGATCCTGCTAAAACTGTTGATTTTTCTCTTTTTGACAATGAGAGTGTTGACTACACTGGTGAGTTAAATGTTTCTAACGAGTTGGATTATCTTATTTATTATTTTGAGGCTATTACTGATCTGCCTGAAAAAGAGTATGTTTTTACTGTTTCTTCTACTGATTTCTTGGATAATCCTGGTGAAACAGTTAATGTTTCTTTTCAGCTTCAGGCCCCGCCTTTCCAAATCAGTCTGGTCCAGCCCAGTTTTGGGATTAGTTCCGCTGCCAGCACTTTTTTAGCTATTCAAACCAATCAAAAAGGTGAGTGCAAGTATAGTGACGAACCTCTTTCTTATGATGAGATGACCTTTTTTCAGACTATTGATAATTATTATCATAATAGTTCTCAAGAATTCCTTCTTAACCCTCTCGCCTCTAACCCTCTTTTTATTACTTGTTTTGATCTTTATCGTCAGGAGTATGTTAACCAGTCTTTTTCTCTTTCTGTTGACGAAGAAGACCCTAAAATCAATAAAATCTCTGCTACTGATGTTTATGAACTTAATAAGCAAGGAAAATTAGAATCAACTGTTTCTATTGAATCTTCTGAGCCAGTTGTTTGCCGTTACACTAATGCTTCTGGTACTCTGGCTAGTTTTTATAATCTCACTCAGTGGGTTGATGAATCAGTGGAAAATAATTATAAGTCCACTCAAAAGCAGAAGCTTTTTGATCCTTTTCTTCAGGATTATCAGGAAAACCAGTTTTATGTTATGTGTATGGATAAAGCTGGTCGTTTTACTGGTGTTAAGCGTGTTGTGATTGATGTTAATACTAATCAGACTGCTCGTGTTGAGATTGTTGAACCAGCTGGTGATCCTGCTTATCTTAATCAGACCTCTTTCACTCTCAAAGCCAGGACTAATAAGAATGCTAAGTATTGCAATTATGATTTGAGCGGTGAGAGGGGCATTACTTCTAATCCTTCTAATGACAAGCGTAATTTTGAAAAGAGTTTTTCTGATCTTGAGCTCGGTTCTTATTCTCTTACTATTAGTTGCCGTCTTTCTCAGGATAATTCTTTGGTTGAAGACAGTATTACTGTTGTTATTGACCAGTCCCCTCCTGAAATCATTAAGGTTTCTGATGAGGTGTCTAAGGGTGATCAGGGCCAGGGTAATAATTCTAATTATACTTGGCGCACTGACCAGCTTCGCGTTGAAATTTTTGCTCAGGATAATGAGTCTGATATTGATGAGTATGAGGCTGCTGTCCGGGAAGAACATGGTGCAGAATATTTTGGCAACACTACTGATGATGATGAGTCTTTTAAGATTGAGGATCTTAACCTTTCTGATGGTTCCACTTATGTTATTAGGGGCCGGGCTAAGAATAAGGTTGGTTTGTGGTCTGATTGGCTTGTTAGTGATGGTGTTAGTGTGGATATCTCTCTTACCCCTCCGGGTTGTAATGGTCTTCAGGATGGTGATGAGACTGGCATTGATTGCGGTGCTGGCGGAACAGGTGAGATTGGTTGTGTTTTAAAGTGTGATGAGGGTGAGAATTGTGAAGATGATGATGATTGTATTTCTGATTTTTGTCTTGATGGTGTTTGTGCTGAACCTTCTTGTAATGATGGTGAAATGAATGGGGATGAGACTGATGTTGATTGTGGCGGTCCTGATTGTGATCCTTGTTCTGTGGGTGATGTTTGTGAAAAGGATCGTGATTGCCAGTCTGGTATTTGTGAGGGAAATAAGTGTAAGCGCCATCATTGTCGTAATGGTGTTCAGGATAGGGATGAGACTGGTGTGGATTGCGGTGGCAGTTGCGTGACTGATCCTGATTTAGGGGCTCCTCTTTATTGCGGTCTTGGTGATGAGTGTAATCTGGATAGGGATTGTCAGTCTGGGTTGGAGTGCCGTGCTGGTGTTTGCAAGAGAGCTCCGGTTGATTCTGATGGTGATGATAAGTTTGATTATGAGGATAATTGTCCTTTAGATTATAATCCTGATCAGGCTGATATGGATGGTGATGGCACTGGTGATGCTTGTGATGATGATGTTGATGGTGATAATTTAAAAAGTGATTGCGACCCTGATGATTTTAACCCGAGCCCCCCTTATGGTGAGGATGATGATGCTGATGGTGATGGTCTCTCTAACAGTATTGAGTGCAGTTTTTCCTGTGCTATTGGAGGCCATACTGATCCTGAGTTAGAGGATACTGATAATGATGGTTTTACTGATCAGGAAGAGGTTGATGAGGGCACTGATCCTTGCGATCCTGAGAGCAAACCAGAATCTTCTTTGTTCCTTATACTTTTGATTATTCTTTTGATTATTTTGTTGGGTGTGGCTGGTTATTTTGTTTATATTAAGTATTTTCAGAAACCTTCTAAGCCTTCCCATCTTGCTCCACCACACCCTCCTCGCCCCCCAGTTAGTCCTGCTGCCCGCCGTGCTTGGCAGGCTCGTCAAAAACAGTTGGCTGCTCAGCGCGCTGCTGCTGAGGCTGCCCGCAAAAAAGCCTTCACTTCTTTTGCTCCTAAGTCCAGGAGAAAGGAGGTTAAGGAGGAGTTTGTTCCTTTGAAGGGCAAGGAAAAGATTAAGTCCAAGGATGAGGTTTTCAAGCACTTAAAGTCTTTTGTTAAACGCGGTGCTGTGCGTAAGGAGTTTAATCAGTTGAAAAAGTCAACTA
Source organism: uncultured Methanosarcinales archaeon (assembly GCA_964585285.1). GTDB lineage: Archaea > Nanobdellota > Nanobdellia > Woesearchaeales > CAZPDB01 > CAZPDB01. The sequence goes on along the minus strand of CAZPDB010000001.1, from coordinate 5,089 downwards.
CCAAGCCTGAGCTTAAAAAGCATGTGGAGAAGATTATGAAAAATATCCCTAAGGGCAAGCAGAAGATTCCTGAGCATAAGAAGAATGATGTTTTTGATAAGCTTAAGCAGATGGAAAAAAAGACTGCTGAGGAGTCTAAGAAAGGGGGCAAGTAGGCGCTTGTTTTTGAAAATGTTTTTTTCTAAAGCTCAGATTTCTCAAACCTTTGTTTATATCTTGGTTATTTTGATTATTGGTATTGCTGCTATTCTTGGTTACCGAGGGATTAAGGTTTTTACTAGTACTGCTGCTCAGATTTCTCTGGCTGATTTTGAGACCACTCTGCGGTCTGAGGTTAAGAAGACTAGTTATGGTGATGTTAGAAAAGTGGAGCTTTTATTGCCTACTGACACGGATTATCTGGAGATTTGTTTTCTTTCCCTTAATAATCTTTCCATTCATAGTTCTAATTTTACTGATTATCCTCTGATTGAGGATTATTATGATGATAATAAGGGCAATCTTAAGACTGAGAATGTTTTTTTAAAGAATGGTCAGTTCCGTGCTTTTGCTGCTGGCCCTGTTACTACTCCTAATAATGCTCTTTCTTGTCTCTCCCTTAACACTGGCCGTATTGCTTTGAAGATGGAGGGTCTTGGCCAGTTAGTTAGGATTTCCACCTGGAGTTAATCTCTTCATTTTATTTTCATTGTTTAAGTTAGTTTGGTCTGTTTTTGAATTCTTTGGAAAAATTTTATTAATTTAGTTTTTTTTTGTAATTTGGTTTATCTTTTCTTGTTTTTTGTTTTGCTTGACTTCCCTGGTCTGCCAGCCTCCAACCGCCGATAAGGCCGGCGGTCTGGACTTAGTGAAGCCCAATCAGGCAGAATTTTGGCTGCCTGACTAACATAAGAAATTATTAAAGAAACAAAGAATTAACTTTTAATCATCAAAATTCTCTCCCACCTAATTTGACTTTACTTTTTCATCCAAACTTTTAAAAACATTTAAGTTCTTTTAGTTTGAGAAGAGGAAGATAGAATGAGAAAAATAAAAAAAAGGGGTTTTAAAAATAAGGCTATGACTGCTTTTCCTTTTGTTTTGGTTTTTTCTTTGATTGCTGGTGCGGTTATCCTTCTCTTCTTTTTTAACATCATCCAAAATCAAAGGCATTATTCTGATCTTAAGTTGTCTAATGCTATTATTAAGGATATTGGAGGTATTATTACTGGTGCTGGCAGTGGTGCTGGAGAGGTTACTGTTTCTTTGCCTAAGGAAGTCTTTTTTAGTTGTGATCCTGCTACTTGTCTTGATATGGGTTGTGATTCTCGTTTGCAGATTGGTTCTGCTGAGTATTCCACTTCTACTGAGCCTGTTTTCTCTCCTCATCGCCTTTTTGGTTACCAGCTTATTATGAAGACTTTGCAGTGGAAGCAGCCTTATCTTATTTCTAATTTTGTTCTTATGACCACTGATCAGGTCCGCTATGTTTTTGTTGTTGATACCTCCTCTAATAATCTTCTTTGGCAGCAGCTTAAGGACTTGTTTCCTGAAAAACTTAATTATCAAGTAATTCCTCCTTCTCCTCCTGGGTGTTCTTCTGTTGATGATACTTTTGCTTACCAGACCAGGTTTGTTTTTATTGACCAGCCTATTAATACTTCTTGCGGCCAGACTTTTAAGAATGAGGTCTCTTATCTTAATCTTTCCTCTTCCACTTTTAATGTTTCCAATGGCACTACTACTCTGCCTTTCTTCTCTCCAAAGTTTGCTTTGGGCGCTGTTTTTTCTCATAATTTGGAGTTTTATAATTGCACTCTTCAAAAATCTTTGAGAAAGTATCAGTTGGCTTCTCAGGTTCATTTAGAAAAAGCAGAGGATTTAGTTGCTCATTATAATTATCTTTCAAATCAACAATTGGATCCTAATCATTGTCTTCAGAGATACCAGGCCATAGTTGATGAATTATCTCTTAGAGCTCAGATTGAGAGAAAAAATTTCACTGGTGCTAGTAATTATTTAACTAATCATCATACTTTGGAAACAGCTAATCAAGAGTTAAGTCTTTTATCTTGTCCTGTTATTTATTAATCATTATCAAGAATAAAAAATATAATAAGAAAATGAAAAACAAAAAAGCCCAGTTGGAGATTGGAGAGAAGGTTATTGTCATGTTTTTCTTTTTTGCTCTGCTCATTTTTGGTCTTGTTTTTTATATGCGTATTCAGGGTGTTAACTTGGCTCGTCAAAAGGATTATCAGAATGAGCTTAAAGCTGCTGAGATTGCTGTCAGGGCTGCTTTTTTCTTGCCTGTGCAGTGTTCTGCTAAGGGCGCTCAGAATTTGGCTCTTTGTTATGATTATTTAAAACTCAAAAATATTAGCAGTATCACTAATTCCAGTCAGGATTATTTTCGGACTATTTTTGCCCGCTCTGAGATTGTGGTCAGGGATGTTTATCCTCATAATTCCAGCCAGTGGGTTGTTTATAATAACACCCCAGTCAATATTGATGATTATACTCAGCACGCTTATCAGCTTCCCCTGCCTATTCTTGTCTCTAATGAGACTGTGGAAAGGTATTGGTTTGGTCAGCTGGATGTGAGGGTTTTTTCACCTAAATAATTAAAAAATAATAATAGAATAAGAGAATAAAAATGAGAATAATAAAATCAAGAAATAAAAAGCAATCAGAACTGAAAAAATTAAAAAAATTAAAGAGACACAAAGCTCAGAT
>CAZPDB010000001.1:0-2364 GCA_964585285.1 uncultured Methanosarcinales archaeon | reverse complement strand
GGAGGTTTTTGGTTTGGCTATGATTGTTATTCTTTTTGTGGCTGTGCTTTTTATTTCTGTTCGTCTTGTTGTTCTTAAGCCTGCTCCTGATTTAAAGAGTGAGTTTTTGCATGAGCAGTTGGCTGAGAATTTTGGCAACACCCTTTTAACCACTACTACTCATTGTGATGCTCTTGAGGTGGTGGAGTTGATTGTTGATTGTGCTAATTTCCCTACTCAGGATAATTTAAGAAAGCAATGCCCTTCTCCTCCTCCTCCTCCTTCTCTAAGTAAAAATTCTTGCCAGTATCTTGAAGAGGATGTTTTTCCTCTTATTCTTAATAGAACTTTTGGTAAGTGGGCTGTTGGTTATGAATTGAATATCACTTCTTCTCCTGCTTCTGGCAGTAAACAACTTGTTTATCTTCAGTCTGGTTGTCTTGGTCTTGTTGAAAAAAGAGCTGCTACTTTCACTCCTCAGGCTGATACTGGTCCTGTTACTATCCGTTTTAGCACCTGCCGTTAATAAAACAAAAAAATTATTAAGCATTAAATTTTATCATTTAAAAATGAGGTTAATGAAGTCAAGAAAGGGTTTGGACTTTATGCGTTTGGTTATTCTTATTATCACTGCTATTTTTGTTGTTTTTGTTCTTTACTTGCTTTTTAATATGTTGAGTGGTGTTTTTAAATGAAAAAAACAAGGATTCTTCCTCAAAAGCAGGCCATGCCTCGTTATCTTATCAGCATCATTTTGGTGGCTTTTTTTGCTCTTATCCTCTTAATTCTTTTTGGTTTTAACATCCTTCCTTTTTTTCAGTCTCAGGGAGATATTGAGGCTTGTCGCACTGCTGTTCTGGCTCGTTCCAAAGCTACTGCTTTGCTTAAGGAAAAGATTAATCTGCCTTGTCAGACCAGAGTGATTAAGATTGAGCCTCAGGCTGTTTATCTTGACCGTAAAAAAATTCTTGATTTAAGCTCTGATGAAATAAAGAGGAGAGAGCAGGTTGTTAGGGTTATTGCTGAGGAGCTTCGCCTTTGCAAGTATCAGTTCCCTGTTAATGGTTCTGATGTTTGGAATGATTGGAAATCCCATCAGAAGTGTATTATTTGTTCTGAGATTTTTATTGATGATGATTTCCCTCATACTATTGGCGGTTTAAAGACTTTTATGGATGGAACTAAACTTACTCATTCTGATCAGACTTATTCCCATTTTGTTTATGGCAGTCAGGGAATGCCTGAGTACCAGTTTCTTCAGCCTGGCCAGTCTTATGTTGTTGTTTTTGCTTATATTGAAAGGCCGGGGATTTTTCAGATTAATTTCCATCAGGGTATTTTCTTGTTGAACTCTCAGCATGTTCAGTCAGAAATTCATTGTCAGGAGTTGGGTTAAGATGAAAAAAATGCTCTTTCAGTTTAAAAAAAGTAAAATTAGAAAAGCAGGGGTTTCTTCTAAGGTTATTCTTTCCATTATCCTCTCTCTGATCTTTCTGGTTGTCTTCTTGTTTTGGTTTTGGCAGGCCCAATCTTTTGCTTCTGACCAGTCTCTGAGAGAACAATGCCGGAAATCAGTTCAGATTCATGCTCTGACGAATATTGAGGGTGTTGACATTACTGATCTTGATTGTCATACTTTTAACCAGACTATCACGCTTGCTGTTAATGAGCAAAACCAGGATAAGATTCTTAAAATTTTTGCTGATGAGATGGCTGGTTGCTGGTATCAATTTTTAGAGGGGGAAAAGCCTTTATTCAAGGGCACTAAAACTTTTTGCGGTGTTTGTTCTTATCTTGATTTTAAAGATAAGGGCCAGCAAGTTTCTGGATTACAACAATATCTCATCACTCATAATGTTCCTGGCAAGAACATTAAGTATATTGATTATTTAGCTGGTTATCAGACCACTCAGGCCAGTGATAGGATTAAGAATGAGTTTTTGTTTGAGGCTGATCAAGCCCAGGATACTTTGGATACTGATAAGCTTTATTCTGTTATTTTTGTTTTTGCTCGCGGTCAGGATTTTATCAGTAATCTTAAGCATTCTTTTGGCACTATTCAGTCTACTTTTGGTGCTGGTTCAATGTCTGGTCTTGGGGCTGTTTTTTTGCTCTCTAATCCTCTTGGTTGGAAAGCAGCTATTGCTGCTGGTGCTCTGACTTCTCTGGGAGGTGCTCTTTTCACTTTTTTTGCTGGTGAAGAACCAGAATGGATTTCCTTGGTTATTTTAACTGAGCATGATCAGGCTGTTTTTCAACAGCTCGGCTGCCAGGAGTTGATTACTAAGTCATAACTTAATCAGTTTGATTACTAAATCATAAATCTTAAAAAATAGCAAATAAATCATTTTAAAATGGATTTGAATAAGATTAAAATGGATTTGA